>NZ_CP013442.1:600000-835898 GCF_001718835.1 Burkholderia cepacia
CGTCCTGCGTCGCCGGGGTGGAGGAAGAAAGTTCGGAATTCATGTCGCACTCGCTGCGGTGGGTTCGGTCGGCCGCCGGCCGGATTTCAGCGCGGCGCCGAGGATCTGTTCCTGCGTGAGGCCGTCGTTGACGAAGTCGCCGCGCAGCTCGCCTTCGCCGATCACCAGCACGCGATCGGCGAGCCCGAGCACCTCGGGCATTTCCGACGACACGACGATCAGCGCGACGCCGCGCTTCGCGAGCGCGAACACGAGGCGGTAGATTTCCGCTTTCGCGCCCACGTCGACGCCGCGCGTCGGCTCGTCGAGAATCAGCACCTGCGGCTCGGCCAGCAGCATCTTCGCGAGCACGGCCTTCTGCTGATTGCCGCCGGACAGGCTCGCGATCGGCAGGAACGGATGCGCGGCGCGCACCGACAGCCGCTGCATCTCGGTGCGGATCGCGTCCAGCTCGGCCGCCGCGTCGATCCGGCCGCGCGCCGCGAAGCGCCGCAGCACCGTCAGCGTGATGTTGTGACCGACACCGAGCTGCGGCACGATGCCGTGGCGCTTGCGGTCCTCGGGCACCATTGCGATGCCGGCGCGGATCGCATCGGCGGGCGTCCGAATCGACAACGGGCGGCCGTTCATCAGCACGGTTGCCGAGTACGCGCCCGGATACGCGCCGAAGATCGCCTGCATCAGCTCGGTCCGGCCCGCGCCGACGAGCCCCGCGACACCGAGGATCTCGCCGCGCCGCACGCTGAACGACACGTCGTCCACCCGCTTGCGGTGCGCATTCGTCACGTCGCGGCAAGTCACGTTGCGCGCTTCCAGCACGACGTCGCCGATCTCGTGCGGCTCGCGCGGATACAGGTCGCGAATCTCGCGGCCGACCATCATCGCGATGATCCGGTCGGTCGTCAGCGCGCGCATCGGCTCGGTCGCGACATGGCGGCCGTCACGGATCACCGTCACCGTGTCGCACACCGCCTCGACCTCGTCGAGCTTGTGCGAGATGTACACGCACGCGACGCCGCGACGCTTCAGGTCGCGCACGATGTCGAGCAGGATGCGCGTTTCGGACGCGCTCAGCGACGACGAAGGTTCGTCGAGGATCAGCAGCTTCGCACGCTTGTTCAGCGCCTTCGCGATCTCGATCAGCTGCTGGTGGCCGCCGCCGTAGTTCATCACCGGCTGCGCGACGTTGATCGAGTCGATCCGCAGTTCGCGCAGCAGCGCCTCGGCACGCTGCACCATCGCCGCATAGTTCATGCGCCCGCCCGGCAGCGTGATCTCGTTGCCGAGAAAGATGTTCTCGGCCACCGACAGCTCGGGCACGAGCATCAGTTCCTGGTGGATGATCACGATGCCCGCACGCTCGGTGTCGCGCACGCCGGTTGCGGCGAGCGGCGCGCCCTCCCAGCGGATCTCGCCCTCCCACGTGCCGTGCGGATACACGCCCGACAGCACCTTCATCAGCGTCGATTTGCCCGCGCCGTTCTCGCCGCACAGCCCCACGCACTCGCCCGGCCGCACCACCAGGTCGATGCCGTCGAGCGCTTTCACGCCGTCGAATTCCTTGACGATGCCGCGCATCGTCAGCAAGGGTTCGGTCATGCCTTCATGTCCCGCGATAGGCGGGCGGCCGCACCGGCGGCCGGCCGCGTGCGTTGCGCCGTTACTGGCTCGCCAGCTGCGCCTGGGTATAGAAGCCGTCCTTCACGACGACGTCGACGTTGCGCCTGGTCAACAGCGTCGGCTGCAGCAGCACCGTGTCGACCTTCTTCTTGCCGTTGTCGTATTGCGCGTTGAACGCGGGTTTCGTGCCCTTCACGAGATCCACCGCGAGCTTTGCCGCTTCGCTCGCGATCAGCTTGAGCGGCTTGTAGACGGTCATCGTCTGCGTGCCGGCGATCACGCGCTTGACCGCGGCGAGGTCCGCGTCCTGCCCGGACACCGGCACCTTGCCGGCCAGGTGCTGCGCGGCGAGCGCCTGGATCGCGCCGCCGGCCGTGCCGTCGTTCGACGCGACGATCGCGTCGATCCTGTTGTTGTTCGCGGTCAGCGCATCCTCGACGATCCGCAGCGCGGTCGACGCGCTCCATTCCGGCACCCACTGCTGGCCGACGACCTTGATGTCGCCGCGATCGATCGCCGGCTTCAGCACCTTCAGCTGCCCTTCGCGCAGCATCTTCGCGTTGTTGTCGGTCGGCGCGCCGCCGAGCAGGAAATAGTTGCCCTTCGGCTTCGCATCGACGACGCCCTGCGCCTGCAGCTCGCCGACCTTCTCGTTGTCGAACGAGATGTACGCATCGACGTCGGCGTCGAGGATCAGCCGGTCGTACGACACCACCTTGATGCCGGCCTTGCGCGCTTCGGCGACCACGTTGCCGAGCGTCTTCGAGTTGAACGGGACGATCACGATCACGTCCACGCCGCGCGAGATCAGGTTCTCGATCTGCGAGATCTGCCGCGCCTCGCTCGCGTCCGCTGACTGCACGGACACCTTCGCGCCGAGCTTCGTCGCGGCGGCCACGAAATAGTCGCGGTCGCGCGACCAGCGCTCGACGCGCAGGTCGTCGATGCAGAAGCCGATTTCAGGCTTGTCCTTGCTCGCGTGCGCGAGCGGGGCGCCCAGCGCGAGGACCGCCAGCGCACTCAATACGGTACGACGCGTTACGGATTTCATTTGTCTCCACTCCTCTTTATTGGACTGCTGCTACGGATGCCGGGTCTAAACACCTAGTTCACGCGCCTGCTGCAAACACCGGTTCGAGCGCCCGATACAGCGCGCGAAACGTCGGCCGCCGCGCGTCGCGATACCACGCGTGGCGCGCCATGTCGGGCTCCCGTACCGCGACGACGGGCGGCTGCGGGCACACCGCGTCGAGCGGCGCATCCGGTTCGAGCGCGAGCTGCGCGAGCCGCGCGGCGCCGAGCGCCGGGCCGACTTCGCCGCCCGCGCGCAAGGTCAGCGCGCGTCCGCTCAGGTCGGCCAGCATCTGCGTCCAGTACGCGCTGCGCGAGCCGCCGCCGATCACCGTGATGCCGTCGGGCGCGAGCCCGGCCGCATGCAGCGCATCGATCCCGTCGAGCAGCGCGAAACCGACCCCTTCGAGCGTCGCGTTCGCGAGATCCGCGCGCCGCGTATCGGGCGTCATCCCGTAGAACACGCCCTTCGCATTCACGTCGTTGTGCGGCGTGCGCTCGCCGCTCAGGTAAGGCAGGAACCACGGGCGCTCCGCGCGCGCGTTCGCTTGCGCGTCGGCGAGCAGCGCGGCGACGCCGTCGTAGCCGGCCAGTTGCGCGGTGAAATCGACGCAGCCGGCCGCGTTCAGCATCACCGACATCAGGTGCCAGGTGCGCGGCAGCGCGTGACAGAAACTGTGAACCGCCGATTCGGGATTCGCGCGGAAGCCGTCCGACACCGCGAAATACACGCCCGACGTGCCGAGCGACAGCAGCGCATCGCCCGGCCGCACGATGCCGACGCCCACCGCGCCGGCCGCGTTGTCGCCCCCGCCCGCGACGACCGGGATCTCGCGCAACCCGAGCGCGCGCGCAACGGCCGGCAGCAGCGTGCCGGTGATGCGGTTGCCCTCGAACACGGCAGGCATCTGCGCGCGCGCGAGCCCGCATGCGGCGAGCAGCGTGTCGTCGTAATCGCGCTTCGCGACGTCGAGCCACAGCGTGCCGGCCGCATCCGACGGATCGGTCGCGAACGCGCCGGTCAACCGGTAGCGCAGATAATCCTTCGGCAACAGCACATGGGCGATCCGCGCGAACACGTCCGGCTCATGACGGCGTACCCACAGCAGCTTCGGCGCGGTAAAGCCCGGCATCGCGAGATTGCCGGCGACGGCGCGCAGCGTCGGCGCGAGCCGCTCGAGTTCCGCGCACTCCGCATCCGCGCGGCCGTCGTTCCACAGGATCGCGGGGCGCAGCACGTCGCCGTGCGCATCGAGCAGCGTCGCACCGTGCATCTGCCCGGTCAGGCCGAGCGCTTCGATGCCGCGCGGATCGATGCCGGCCGCGCGCGCATCGGCGACGAGCGCCGCCAGCGCGCCGCATGCCGCGTCCCACCAGTCGCGCGGCGCCTGTTCGGACCAGCGCGGCCGCGGCCGGCTCGCCGCCAGCGGCCGGCTCGCGCCGGCCCGCACCGCGCCGTCGCGGTCGAGCAGCACGGCCTTCACGCCCGACGTACCGAGGTCGACTCCGATGTACATGGCGTCAGCGCAGCCCGTAGATGGCCTGGTTCACGATGTTCTCGAGCCGCTCCTGCCCGCCGCTCGCATGCTGCGGGTTCACGCCGCGCGCGAGCGCGTCGGCGGCGAGCGACTCGAGCGTGTAGCCGCCCGACAGGATCTCGCGGCCGAATGCGCTGTCCCACTGCGCGTAGCGCTGCCGGCGCAGCGCGTCGAGCCGGTCGTTTTCGACCAGCACGGCCGCGCGTTCGACGGCCAGCGCGAGCACGTCGATCGCGCCCACGTGACCGTGGAACAGGTCTTCCGGATCGACGCTCTGGCGCCGCACCTTCGCGTCGAAGTTCATGCCGCCGGTGGTGAAGCCGCCGTGGCGCAGGATCTCGTAGAACGCGAGGGTCAGCTCCTCGACGCTGTTCGGGAACTGGTCGGTGTCCCAGCCGTTCTGCGGATCGCCGCGATTCGCGTCGACGCTGCCGAACACGCCGAGCGCGAACGCGTTCGCGATCTCGTGATGGAACGAATGGCCGGCGAGCGTCGCGTGGTTCGCCTCGATGTTCACGCGGATCTCGTTCTGCAATCCGTATTGCGTGAGGAAACCGTGCACGGTCGCGACGTCGTAGTCGTACTGGTGCTTGGTCGGCTCCTGCGGCTTCGGCTCGATCAGCAGCGCGCCCTTGAAGCCGATCCGGTGCTTGTGCTCGACGACCATCGACAGGAAGCGCGCGAACTGCTCGCGCTCGCGCACGAGATCGGTATTGAGCAGCGTCTCGTAGCCTTCGCGGCCGCCCCACAGCACGTAGTTCTCGCCGCCGAGCCGGTGCGTCGCGTCGAGCGCGTGGCGCACCTGGGTCGCCGCCCACGCGAACACGTCGGGATTCGGGTTGGTCGCCGCGCCCGCCGCGAAGCGCGGATGCGAGAACAGGTTCGCGGTGCCCCACAGCAGCCGCACGCCCGTGGCCTGCTGGCGCTCGCCCAGGTAGTCCGTCATCCGCGCGAAGTTCTCGACGTACTCGCGCAGGCTGTCGCCCTCCGGCGCGACGTCGGTGTCGTGGAACGTATAGAACGGCGTGCCGAGCTTCGTGAAGAACTCGAACGCCGCATCCGCCTTCTGCCGCGCCCGCTCGAGCGGGTCGCCCGGCTGCTGCCACGGCCGCCGGAACGCGCCCTGGCCGAAGATGTCGTGGCCCGGCCACACGAACGTATGCCAGTAGCACACCGCGATGCGCAGGTGCTCCTCGAGCGTCTTGCCGAGCACCCGCTTCGTGCGGTCGTAATGGCGGTAGGCAAGCGGGTTGTCCGATTGCGGACCTTCGTAGCGAATCGCGGGAATCTGTTCGAAATACGACATGGCGTCTCCGTCCGGTTTCTTGTTGCAGTGCGGCGCGCGGCGCGTTGGCGTGTGCGGGCCGAATTCGGTCTGGCTGGATCGTGCCCGCCCGCCCCCGCCCCCGCAATTGCGAAATTGCGCAGCACGCTTAACGTTTCTTGCCAGCGCGCTGCGCATCGCATGCGTTCCGTCCTACAATCGCCGGACACCAGACAAGCGCGCGGCACCGTCCGCGCCCCCGGAGACAACGGCGCGCCGCCCCGCACGGCACGCGCCCCTCGAGACCGAGATGACCCGCGCCCCTTCCAGCCAGACACCGCACCGCATCGCGCTGCTGTTCAACGCCAACAAGGTCTACGACCGCGAGATCATCAGCGGCATCGGCCAGTACCTGCGCTCGACGCGCGTGGTGTGGGACCTGTTCCTCGAGGACGATTTCCGCTGCCGGCTCGCGGGCATCGAGCATTTCGACGGCGACGGCATCATTGCCGATTTCGACGATCCGGCCGTCGCCGACGCGCTCGCCGGCTCGCCGCTGCCGATCGTCGCGCTCGGCTCGTCCTACGAGGATCCGGCGCAGTATCCGGACGGCGTGCCGTATATCGCGACCGACAACGCGAAGCTCGTGTCGCTCGCGTACACGCACCTGATCGGCGCCGGGCTCGCGCACTTCGCGATGTACAGCCTGCCCGTCGCGCAGCAGAACCGCTGGGCGCAGCAGCGCGAGCTGGCGTTCGACCGGCTCGCGCGCGCGGACGGGCTCGACGCACCGATCTACCGCGGGCTGTCGACGAGCGCATCGGTGTGGAACCACGCGATCGAGCAGCTGATCGACTGGCTGCATGCGCTGCCGAAACCGGTCGGCGTGATCGCGGTGACCGACGCGCGCGCGCGGCACCTGCTGCAGGCGTGCCTGATCGCCGGCCTCGCGGTGCCGGAACAGGTCGCGATCATCGGCATCGACAACGATCCGCTCACGCGCACGCTGACGCGCATCCCGCTGTCGTCCGTGATCCAGGGCACCGAGGAAATGGGCCGGACCGCCGCGCACCTGCTGCACCAGATGCTGCGCGGCGTGCGTTTTCCCGACCGGCGGATCCTCGTGCCGCCCGTCGGGATCAACGTGCTCGAATCGACGCGCCACCAGCCGCTCGCGAGCCCGTACGTGATGCGCGCACGCCATTTCATTCGCCAGTACGCGTGCCAGGGCATCAAGACGGAACAGGTCGCCGACTACGTCGGCGTGTCGCGCTCGCTGCTCGAGGAACACTTCCGGCGCGAACTGCAGCGCACCGTGCACCAGGAAATCCTGCGCCACAAGCTCGAAGCGGCGCAGGCGCTGCTCGCCGGCCGGCAGGCGTCGAGCGCCGAGGTCGCGATCCGCTGCGGGTTCACGTCGCTTCAGTACATGTACGCGGTATTCCGCCGCGAGCTGGGATGCACGCCGCGCGAATACCAGGAACGCACGATCGCCGCGCACTGAAGCCGGCCTTACCCATCGAATCCACCCATGCATATCGATACCGACTCTCCCCGCCCGGCGCCCGGCGTCGCACGCGTCCCGTCCGAGCCGTGGGGCACGCTGCCCGACGGCGACACGGTGCGGCGCTACACGCTGCGTAACGCGCACGGGATGCGCGTCGTCGTCAGCGATCTCGGCGCGACCGTCGTGTCGTGGCTCGCGCCCGACCGCGCCGGACGCTTCGCCGACATCGTGCTCGCGCACGACACGCCCGCCGAATACGTCGAATCGGGCGTCTACTTCGGCGCGACCGTCGGCCGCTGGGCGAACCGGATCGCCGGCGCGCGCTTCACGCTCGACGGCGTCGACTACCGGCTCGATCGCAACGAGCGCGGCAATCTGCTGCACGGCGGCGCGAGCGGTTTTCACCGCCAGCGCTGGGAAGTCGTCGACGACAGCGGCGGGTTGACGCTGCAGCTCGATTCGCCGGAAGGCGACGCGGGGTTTCCGGGCAACGTGAGCGTGCAGGTTCGTTATGCGCTCGACGACGACGGCACGCTGACGATCGACTACACCGGCGTCACCGACGCGCCCACGCCGCTCAACCTGACGAACCACAGCTATTTCAACCTCAGCGGCCGCGCGGGCGGCGACGTGCGCGGCCACGTGCTGAGCATCGACGCCGATGCGTTCCTCGAAGTCGACGACGAACTGATCCCGACCGGCACCGCCGACGTGACCGGCACCGCGTTCGACTTCCGGCAGAGCGCGCCGCTCGGCGCGCGCCTCGACTGGCCGCACGCGCAACTCGCGCGGGCGCGCGGCTTCGACCACTGTTTCGTGCTGCGCGACGGCGCGCACGCGCTCAGGCCCGTCGCGGCGATCTACGACCCGGAAAGCGGCCGCGAGCTGCTCGTGTCGACCGATCAGCGCGGCCTGCAACTCTATACGGGCAACTACCTGGACGGCGTGCGCGTGAGCGGCGGCACGCGCTGCGCGCGACACGCCGCACTGTGCATCGAAGCCGGCGGTTTTCCGAACCAGGTCAACATGGACGACCTGCGCGACGCCGTCATCCTGCGGCCGGGCGCGCTCTATCGTCAAACGACGACGTACCGGGTCGCGGTTCGCGCGTAGCGCGCGCCGCCCGCCTTCGACACGCGCCGGCCGCGGCCGCTCGCCCAGCCCCGTGCCGCCGGTGCGCCGCCGCGCGGCATGCCGCTCGATCACCCGCTGCAGCACGCAGAACACGCACAGCAGCGCGCCGATCACGATCCGCGTCCACCACGAGCTCAACGTGCCGTCGAACGTGATCAGCACCTGGATCGTGCCGAGGATGCCGACCCCGAACACCGAGCCGATCACGTAACCCACGCCGCCCGTGAGCAGCGTGCCGCCGATCACGGTCGCGGCGATCGCGTCGAGCTCCATCCCCTGCGCCTGCAGCCCGTAGCCCGACAGCACGTACAGCGTGAACACCACGCCGCCGAGCGCCGAACAGAAGCCGCTCAGCGCGTAGACGCCGATCTTCGTGCGCGCGACCGGCAGGCCCATCAGCAGCGCCGACCGTTCGTTGCCGCCGACCGCATACACGTTGCGGCCGAACCGCGTGAAATGCGCGACGTAGATCGCCGCGGCCAGCGTCGCGAGCGCGATCAGCGCGCCCGCGCTCAGCGTGCCGCCGCCGAGCGGCACGCTGACGCCCGCGATCGCATGAAACGTCGGCTCGTTGATCGTGATCGACTGCGTCGTGATCAGGAAACACGCGCCGCGCGCGAGAAACATCCCCGCGAGCGTGACGATGAACGGCTGCAGCCGGAAACAATGGATCAGCGCGCCCATCGCCGCGCCGTACAGCGTGCCGAATGCCAGCACGAGCGGCACGATGACCCACACCGGCCAGTGCAGCCGCTCGGCGCCGACTGCGCAGAAGATCGTTGTCAGCGCAACGACCGAGCCGACCGACAGGTCGATCCCGCCCGACACGATCACGAACGTCATCCCGATCGCGACGATCAGCAGGAACGCGTTGTCGACGAGCAGCCCCGTCAGCACCTGCATCGAGAAAAAGCCCGTGTACATCACGGACCCGAAACCGAACAGCGCGACGAACAGCAGGATCGTCACGACGATCGGCAGCGTGCGCGGGTCGGCGAGCCGGCCAAGGAATCGGGTCATCGGGGCGTCGCTCCGGTGGTGGCGCGCGAACGCGCGGAAGGCAGCAGCCGTGACGCATGCCGGACGACGAGCGCGCGCGCCGCCTCCGACTGGATCAGCGTCACGACGATCACGACGACCGCCTTGACGACGAGCGTCGCCTCCGGCGGCACGCCGATCGAATAGGTCGTGTAGGTGAGCGTCTGGATGATCAGCGCGCCGAGCACGGAGCCGGCGAGGCTGAAGCGGCCGCCGAGCAGCGACGTGCCGCCGAGCGTCACCGCGAGGATCGCGTCGAGTTCGAGCAGCAGCCCCGCGTTGTTGCCGTCGGCGCTGCGCACGTTCGAACTCGCGAGGATGCCGGCGAGCGCCGCCATCACGCCCGAACACAGATACACGCCGAACACGACCGCGCCCGCGCGCAGCCCGACGAGCCGCGTCGCGACCGGATTCACGCCGATCGCGCGTATGAACAGCCCGAGCGCCGTGCGGTTCACCAGCAGCGCGGTCGCGGCGATCGTCGCGACGGCGATCCACACCGCGCACGGCACCGTCGCGAGATAACCGCCGCCAAGCGCGAGGTAGCCGGGCGCGCCGATCGGGATGATCTGGCCGCCCGTCAGCAACTGCGCGACACCGCGGCCGGCCACCATCAGGATCAGCGTCGCGATGATCGGCTGCATCCCGACAAACGCGACGAGCAGCCCGTTCCAGGCGCCCGCGAGCAAGCCGACGCCGAGCGCGGCGGCCAGCGCGGCACCGACCCGCGCAGGATCGGCATCGAGCACGATCGCCGCGGCCGCGCCGGCGATCGCGACGATCGCGCCGACCGAGATGTCGATCCCGCGCGTCGCGATCACGAGCGTCATCCCGAGCGACACGATCACGAGCGGCGCCGCGCGGTTCAGGATGTCGATCGGCGCGCCGAACAGGTGGCCGTCGAGCAGCGCGATCGACAGGAAGCCCGGACGATGCGCGACATCGAGCGCGAACAGCAGCGCGAGCGTCAGCACCGGCCACGCGAGCGAATGACGAAACAGCCTGCGCAGCGGCGTCATGACTGGCCTCCCGCAATCAGCCGGTAAACCTGCTCCTCGGTCGCGTCGGCTCCGGTCAGTTCCGCCACCTTGCGCCGGTCGCGCAGCACCGCGATCCGGTGGCTCACGCGCACGACCTCGCCGATCTCCGACGAGATGAACAGGATCGCGAGCCCGGTCCTGCACAGCGCGAGCACACGCTCCATGATGTCGAACTTCGCGGCGACGTCGATCCCGCGCGTCGGTTCGTCGAGAATCAGCAGCTTCGGGTCGGTCGCGAGCCAGCGCGCAAGCAGCACCTTCTGCTGGTTGCCGCCCGACAGCAGGCCGATCGGCTGCTCCGCGTCGCGAGCCTTGATGCCGAGCCTGGCGATGTACGACTCGGCGATCTCGCGCTGGCGCGCGCGCCCGATCAGCCGCCACCAGCCGCGCCGCGCCTGCAGCGCGAGGACGATGTTCTCGCGGATCGACAGCGCGGCGACGATGCCCTCCTTCTTGCGGTCCTCCGGGCAGTACGCGATGCCGTGCCGCACCGCGTCGTGCGGCGACGCGAGCCGCGTGCGCGTGCCGTCGATCTCGATCGCGCCGGTGTCCGCGCGTTCCGCGGCGAACGCGAGCTGCGCGGTTTCGGTACGCCCCGAGCCGAGCAGCCCGGCCAGCCCGACGATCTCGCCCGGCCGCACGTCGAGATCGAGCGCGCTCATCATCCCGCGCCGGCCGACCTGCCGCATCGACAGGAACGGCGCGGCCGCGCCGGCGGCGGGAACGGCGGCCGCCGCCCCCGCACGCAGCGCGTCGGACATCCGCTCGCGGCCGGTCATCTTCGCGACCAGCGCGTCGACCGGCAGGTCGCGCGCCAGGTACTCGCCTTCGCGCTCGCCGTTGCGCATCACGGTGATCCGGTCGGACACCGCATAGGTCTGCTCGAGAAAGTGCGTGACGAACAGGATCGCGATGCCCGACGCCTTCAGCCGGCGCAGCACGTCGAACAACCGCGCGACCTCGCCGTCGTCGAGGCTCGACGTCGGCTCGTCGAGGATCAGCACGCGCGCGTCGACGGAAACGGCGCGCGCGATCGCGACCATCTGCTGCACGGCGATCGGATATGCATCGAGCGAGCGCGTGACGTCGAGCGACAGGTCGAGTTCCGCGAGCGCCGCGCGCGCGCGCGCATGGATCGCGTTCCAGTCGATCGCGCCGCGCCGCACCGGCTGCCGGCCCGCGAAGATGTTCTCGGCGACCGACAGGTTCGTGCACAGGTTCACTTCCTGGTAGAGCGTCTGGATCCCGGCCGCCTCGGCCTCGCGCGGCGCGCCGAAGCGCACGGGCCGGCCGCCGACGCGAATCTCGCCCGCGTCGTGCGCATGCACGCCGGTGAGCACGTTGATCAGCGTCGACTTGCCCGCGCCGTTCTGGCCCATCAGCGCATGGATCTCGCCGGGAAACAGCCGGAAGTCCACGCGCTGCAGCGCGCTGACGCCCGGAAATGCCTTGTCGATGCCGGTCATCTCGACCACCGGCGATTGCGTCATGACCCCTCCGTCGAAACGGTTGCGATGCGGGTGGCAGCCGCGCCGCCGCCCGCGCGGGACATCAATACTTGCGGGTCGGCAGCACCTGCGCCGCGACGTTCATCGGGAACACCGTCTCGTTCGTGACGATCCGCTTGGGCAGCTGCTTGCCGGCGACCACGTCCTTCACCGCGCTCATCAGCTGCGGGCCGAGCAGCGGGCTGCACTCGACGTCGACGTTGATCTTGCCGGCGATCATCGCCTGGAAGCCGCCCTTCGTCGCATCGAACGACACGACGCTCACGTCCTTGCCGGGCTTGATGCCGGCCTCTTCCATCGCCTGGATCGCGCCGAGCGCCATGTCGTCGTTGTGCGCGTAGACGACGTTGATCTGCTTGCCGTAGGTCTTCGCGAACGCTTCCATCACCTGCTTGCCGCCGGCGAGCGTGAAGTCGCCGCTCTGCGACGCGATCACCTTGAATTTCGGATTGTTCTTGATCACTTCGAGCAGGCCCGCGCGGCGATCGTTGGCCGGCGCCGAGCCGACCGTGCCTTGCAGCTCGACGATGTTGATCGGGCCCGCGTCGTTCTTGTAGTGCTCTTCCATCCAGTGACCGGCGCGCCGCCCTTCCTCGAGGAAGTCCGAGCCGATCATCGTCACGTACAGCGACGGATCCTTCACGTCGACCGCGCGATCGGTCAGGATCACCGGGATGTGCGCGGCCTTCGCTTCGGTCAGCACCGGCTCCCAGCCCGATTCGACGACCGGCGAGAACGCGATCACGTCGACCTTCTGCGCGATGAACGAGCGGATCGCGCGGATCTGGTTCTCCTGCTTCTGCTGCGCGTCCGAGAATTTCAGGTTGATGCCGGCGTCCTTCGCCGCGCCCTTCACCGATACGGTGTTCGCGGTGCGCCACGCGCTTTCCGCGCCGACCTGCGAAAACCCGAGCGTGATCGGCTTCTGCTGCGCGAACGCGCCGTGCGCGCACACCGTCGCCGCGGCGACGAGCGCGCCGGCCGTCAGCTTCCTGAAGAATGTCATGGTCCGTCTCCGATGATGTCGTTGTATGCCGCTGCGCTGTTGTGGTTCTGCGTGGCGCGGATGCGGGTCGGGGCATGCGAACCGGGCTGGCGCGTGCGGCCGGCCCGGTCTGCATGCCCCGCATCAGTCTATGAACAAGTCCGATAACCTTCCAATGAAATATTGGATCGAGGGGATATCGATATCGGCATTCGTATAAACACTTAATTGAGCGCTCAGAGGCAGCTCTCGCCCTATCGGCGTTTCAGCCCTGCAGTGCCGTCATCAGCACCTGCACCAGTTGGCCGCCTTCCGGCGTGGAGCGCTTCATCGAGTTCCTGCGCGACCGCCTCGCGCAGAGTTGAAGCAGGAAGGAAACAGCTGCCGCGAGCTTGCAGTCGACGTACGCAACTCGCGCGCGCAGCAGCTGTTGATCGAGGGGACGCTGCCGATTTCCCAAATCGCGTACCGGCTCGGCTTTACCGATGTCGCCAATTTCAGCCGCGCGTTTCGCCGGACTCACGGGATCAGTCCATCGGACTATCGAGACGGCGCCGAAGCAAACCGGTCATGCCGGGGTCGCGTGAGCACGCGCCCTCGTCAATTCAAATGCGCATCCGCCCGCAACGCATCATGCGATGCGTTGCGGGCGGATGGCACATGGCACGTCGCCGCGCTCAGGCCTTCAACGCCCCGAAGACCTCGTCCAGCATCTTCTTGGCGTCGCCGAACAGCATCCGGTTGTTGTCCTTGTAGAACAGCGGATTGTCGACGCCCGCATAGCCGGACGCCATGCTGCGCTTCATCACGATCGACGTCTTCGCCTTCCACACCTCCAGCACCGGCATGCCGGCGATCGGGCTGGCCGGATCTTCCTGCGCGGCCGGGTTCACGATGTCGTTCGCGCCGATCACCATCGACACGTCGGCTTCGGGGAAATCGCCGTTGATCTCGTCCATCTCCATCACGATGTCGTAAGGCACCTTCGCCTCGGCGAGCAGCACGTTCATGTGCCCCGGCATGCGGCCGGCCACCGGATGGATCGCGAAGCGCACGTCGACGCCCTTCTCGCGCAGCACCTTCGTGAGTTCATGCACCGTGTGCTGGGCTTGCGCGACGGCCATCCCGTAGCCGGGCACGATGATCACGCTCCTGGCCTCGCGCAGCATCTCGGCCGTCTCCAGCGCGCTCACCGCCACCACTTCGCCGGCCGGCTGCGCACCGGCGCCTGCCGCCGCGGGCGCACCGCTGCCGGTGCCGAAGCCGCCTGCGATCACGCTGATGAAGTTGCGGTTCATCGCGCGGCACATGATGTACGACAGGATCGCACCCGACGAGCCCACCAGCGCGCCGATCACGATCAGCAGGTCGTTGCCGAGCATGAAGCCGGTGGCCGCCGCGGCCCAGCCCGAGTAGCTGTTGAGCATCGACACCACGACGGGCATGTCCGCGCCGCCGATCGCCATCACCATGTGCACGCCGAACAGCAGCGACACCACCGTCATCACGATGAGCGGCGTCATGCCGTCCTGGATCGTCTCCGCATGCAGGAACGTGCGGCCATAGGCGATCACCACCAGCAGCGCGGCGAGGTTGAGCCAGTGCCGTGCCGGCAGCAGCAGCGGCTTGCCGCCGATCTTGCCGGAGAGCTTGCCGAACGCGATGATCGAGCCCGCGAAGGTCACCGCGCCGATCAGGATGCCTACGTAGATCTCCACTTCGTGGATGGCCTTCTCCGCGCCGCTGAACTGCACCGACGTATCGATGTAGCTGGCGAAGCCCACCAGGCAGGCCGCCAGGCCGACCAGGCTGTGCATCAGCGCAACCAGCTCGGGCATCTGCGTCATCTGCACCTTCTTCGCCGCGTAGAGGCCGACGGCGCCGCCGACGACCAGCGCGGCCACGACGTACGGAATGCCCTCGGCCGACACGCGCGGGCCGAGTACGGTGGCGAGCACGGCGATCAGCATGCCGATCATGCCGAGCAGGTTGCCGCGGCGCGCGGTCTCGGGGTTCGCCAGCCCGCCGAGGCTGAGGATGAAGAGGATGGCCGCGCCGATATAGGAGACGGTAGTCAGGTTGGAAGTCATCGTTGTCGTCTCCTTACTTGCGGAACATCGCCAGCATGCGGCGCGTCACCGCGAAGCCGCCGAACATGTTGACGGCCGTGAGCGTCAGCGCACCCACCGCCAGGCCGAGGATCAGCCCCGACGGCCGGTCGCCTGCCGCGGCGTCGCCCAGTGGCGGCGCGACCTGCACCAGCGCGCCGATCGCGATGATCGACGAGATCGCGTTGGTGACGCTCATCAGCGGCGTATGCAGCGACGGCGTGACGTTCCAGATCACCATGTAGCCGACGAAGCAGGCCAGCACGAACACCGTGAAATGCGACAGGAACGTGGCCGGCGCAAACTGGCCGACCAGCAGGAACGCCAGTGCGCCGATCGCGAACACAATGGCCAGCGCCTTGGCCGACATCGGCTCGCCGCTATGGCCATGGCCTTTCGACTTCGCTGCTGCGGCCGCTGCGGGCGCGGCCGCTTGCGGCCTGGGCGCGACGGCTGCCTGCTTGATCGGCGGCGGCGGCCAGGTCACGTTGCCTTCCTTGATGACCGTGAGGCCGCGGATCGCGTCGTCGTTGAAGTCGACGTTGATCGTGCCGTCCTTCGCCTTGCACAGCTCCTCGATCACGCGCAGCAGGTTGGTCGCATACAGCGTCGACGACTGCCGCGCCAGGCGCGACGCGAGATCCGTGTAACCGACGATGGTCACGCCATGGCGCACCACGGCCTCCCCCGGCACCGTCAGCTCGCAGTTGCCGCCTTGCTCGCCGGCCATGTCGACGATCACGCTGCCCGGCTTCATCGACTGCACCATCTCGGCCGTGATGAGCTTCGGTGCCGGCTTGCCGGGAATCAGCGCGGTGGTGATGATGATGTCCGCGTCCTTGGCCTGCTGCGCGTACATCGCGCGCTGCGCCTGCTGGAAGCCTTCGCTCATCACCTTCGCGTAGCCGCCGCCGCCCGAGCCCTCTTCCTCGTAGTCGACCTTGACGAATTCGCCGCCGAGCGACTTGACCTGGTCGGCCACTTCCGCGCGCGTGTCGTTGGCGCGCACGATCGCGCCGAGATTGGCCGCGGTGCCGATGGCAGCCAGCCCCGCCACGCCGGCCCCGGCGATGAAGACCTTGGCCGGCGCAACCTTGCCGGCGGCGGTGACCTGGCCGTTCAGGAAGCGGCCGAACGCATGGGCCGCCTCGATGACGGCGCGGTAGCCGCTCACGCCGGCCATCGACGTGAGCGCATCCATCTTCTGCGCGCGCGACAGCGTGCGCGGCAGGGAATCGATGGCCAGCACCGTGGCCCGCTTCGCGGCCAGCTGCTGCATCAGTTCGGGGTTCTGCGCCGGCCAGACGAAGCCGACCAGCGTGCTGCCGTCACGCATCAGCGCGACTTCCTCGCTGCTCGGCGGGCGCACCTTGAGGACGATATCGCTGCCGGACCAAAGTTCGGCGGCTGAAGCCACGACCTCGGCGCCGGCCGCGCGATAGGCGTCGTCGTCAAAGTTCGCGCCGGCACCGGCACCGCTTTGCACGGCCACCGCGAACCCGAGCTTGACCAGCTTCTCGACCACGTCGGGAACCGTCGCTACGCGCCGTTCCCCGGTGGTTGTCTCAAGAGGAATTCCAATCCGTAATGTCATATTGAGAATTATTCGTAATGGACGTCGCAAGGATTTCGGGCATGCCCGTCAAGCTACCAGATTCAGGCGCGGATTTTGTGGCATGCGCTCGGCTGTGGCGGATGAAACAACTCCGCATTGACAATCACGCCGCCGCGCTGGCGACGAGGATAATCTGGCTCCGTCGCCGAACGGATCAGGTGTGCCGAGCATATCGAGTGTCGAGATCTTCCTGAAATTTATCTTTTGAATCGCTCGGCATTCATTTCGTGAATCTCATCCCGGGATGCGGCCGGCCCGACGGTCCAGGCCCCGATGTCATGACGAATCGATCGGGCGCCGACGCCGCAACCGGCAGGCCGCCGTGGATCAGCCGGACATCGTGTCGGCAACGGGCAGCGAATCGGTCCGGCCTGCCGGCCGCGGGTCCGGGGCCATGCGCGCGCCGAGTTCGGCTTCGATCCGGCGCAGCATGATCGACGCGAAATCGACGATCGGCGTTCCCGGGCCGAAGATGTCCGCGACGCCGAGACGACGGAGTTCCGGATGGTCCGAGTCGGGAATCACGCCGCCGAGAAAGACGGGCAGCCGGTACGGCAGATGCCGGTCCATGCCGTCCATCAGGGCCGGAATCGAGACCCCGTGCCCTGCCGTCAGCGATGAGATGCCGATCGCGTGAACCTGTTCGCTGGACGCGATCCGGACCACTTCCTCGGCGGTCTGGAACAGCGTTCCCGTCACGACGGAAAAGCCCAGATCCTTAAGGGCGCCCGACACCACGCCGATCCCACGGTCGTGTCCGTCCTGGCCGAGCTTCGCCATCAGAACGCGCGGCGGACCACCGTGCCTGGCCGAGAACTGCGCGATCTCCGCGACGAGCCGTTGCCATCCGGCATCGTTCGCGAACTCACGTTCGTAGACGCCCGCGAGCACCTCCGTCCGAACCGAATACCGGCCCCACACGGCCTCGATCGCGGCGGAGATTTCGCCGACCGTCGCGCGAACGCGAGCCGCCTGGATCGCCGCATCGAGCAGGTTGCGCCGGCCGCGGTCGGCCTGTCCGCGTGCGGCCGCGTCGCGCAACGCGGCCAGCGCGGCATCGACATCGCGCTGGCTGCGCGTCGCCTTCAGGCGCCGCAAGCGTTCGACCTGTTCGCCGCGCACCGCGCTGTTGTCGATCCTGCGCACCCTGGTCTCGCAGTCCGGGGGGGCGGGCCGGTATTTGTTGACGCCGACGATCACGTCCACGTTCGCGTCGATCCGCGCCTGCTTGCGCGACGCATCGTGGGCAATCTTGCGCTTGGCCCAGCCCGATTCGATCGCGCCGATCACGCCGCCGAGCTGTTCGATCTCGTCCATGACCTGCGTGACCTGGGTGACGATATCCTGGGTCAGCGATTCCATCATGTACGATCCGGCCCATGGATCGACCACGCTCGGGATCTGCGTTTCCTCGCGAATGATCAATTGCGTGTTGCGCGCGAGGCGCGCCGAAAACTCGCTCGGCAGCGCGATCGCCTCGTCGAGCGAGTTGGTATGCAGCGACTGGGTGCCGCCGAACACGGCCGCCATTGCCTCGATCGTGGTGCGCACCACGTTGTTGTACGGCTCCTGCCGCGTCAGCGACCACCCCGAGGTCTGGCAGTGCGTGCGCAGCATGCGGGAGCGTTCGCTGGCCGGATTGAACTCGCCGACGAGTTGCCACCAGAGCTGGCGGGCGGCGCGCAGCTTCGCGATCTCGAGGTAGAAGTTCATGCCGACCGCGAAGAAGAAGCTGAGTCGGCTCGCGAATTCGTCGAAGGCGAGACCACGCGCCAGCACGCTCCTCACGTACTCGCGCGCGTTGGCGAGCGTGAACGCCAGCTCGACCGTCGGCGACGCGCCCGCCTCATGCATGTGGTAGCCGGAGATCGAAATCGAATTGAACTTCTTGAGGCGGGTCGCACAGTATTCGATCACGTCGGTGGTGATCAGCATCGACGGGCGCACGGGGTAGATATAGGTGTTGCGCACCATGAACTCTTTCAAAATGTCATTCTGAATCGTTCCCGTCAGCGCGGATTCCGCGACGCCCTGCTCCTCGGCCGCGACGATGAAGCAGGCCATGATCGGCAGCACGGCGCCGTTCATCGTCATCGAAACCGAAATCCTGTCGAGCGGTATGCCGTCGAACAAGACCTTCATGTCCTCCACGGAATCGATCGCGACGCCCGCCATCCCGACATCGGCGGCGACGCGGGGATTGTCCGAGTCGTAGCCGCGATGGGTCGGCAGATCGAAGGCGACCGAGATTCCATCTACGCCGTCCCGCAGCGCGTTGCGATAGAACGCGTTCGACTCCTGCGCAGTTGAAAAGCCCGCGTATTGGCGGATCGTCCACGGACGCGTCGTGTACATCGTCTCGTACGGGCCGCGCAGATACGGTGGCGCGCCCGGCAAGGCGTCCTGAAACGGCAGCCCCGCTGTGTCAGCAGCGGTATACAACGGCTTTAGCGGGATCTGCTCCATCTCGCGCTGCAGCACCGCGAGGTTCGGCGCCGCTGCCGGCGCGCCCGGATCTCGATTGTCAGCCATGGTGTTCCTCCAGTGAGACTTCGGGTGACGTGACGGCGCTGTTTACGCCGGATGCCGGACACGTTCGTCGCGGGCGTCGTGCCCGACAGCCGACACGGCCTCCACGAGCTCGATCAGGACGCCTTCACCGCCCAGCGGAAACTGCGCGCTGGCTGCCGGATGAATGAAGGCGACGCGCGCACCGCCCGCGCCGCGCCGGATCCCGCCGTCGGCAAATCGCACGCCTTTCGCGGCCAGCCACGCGACGGCCGCATCGAGGTCGCTGACGGCGAGGCCGATATGGTTGAGCGCGGGACGGGTCACGTCGGGTTTGCGCGCCGGGTCGAGCGGCTGCATCAGGTCGATCTCGACGGCCCCGGCGCCCGCACCCGCGACCAGGATGTCCTCGTCCACGTTCTCGGCATCGCTGCGAAAGCGCTCCGCCACCGACAGCCCCAGCAGGTTCACCCACAGATTCGTCAGGCGCGCCTTGTCAGGCCCCCCGATCGCAACGTGATGCACGCCCAGCACCGTGAACGGCCGCGACGTCTCGGACGGCGCCGGGGCGGCCCGGTCGTTGTCGTACAGCGACTTGATCGCTTCCCGGCTCATGGTGTCTCCTTCGTTGCCGTACGTACGCGCCGTGTCACGGCTGCGTCGAGCGTTCGGCGCGCGGGGCGGCGGCCGGAACCGCGACGTGCACGCGCGTCGCCGCGCGCCGGGCATGGCGGTTGGCCGCCAGCGTGATGAGCAGCGCGGCCAGTTCGCACAGCCCGCCGATCGCGCCGATGTCTGCCACCGAGCTATACGCGACGATGAACGACCCGAGCGCCGCGCCGAGCGCGAAGCCGAGATACGTGAACGACGAATTGAGCGACAGCGAGACCGGCGCGACGTCGAGGCCGGCGATGCCGATCAGCTTGGTCTGCTGGGCCGGGTTGAAAGCCCAGCCAGCCGCTCCCCATGCGGCGATCGCGACCAGGATCGCGATGCGCGCATGCGCGGGTTCCAGATGCAGCGCGCTGGCGGTCAGGCTCTCGTACGACAGCATCATCACGACCAGGCAGACGATCAGCACCTTGCCGCTGCCGAGGCGGTCGATCGCACGGCCGCTGATGAACACGCCGATGCCGGCGAACACGCCGTACAGCAGCAGCACGGCACCGACTTGCGCGCCGCTGAAGCCGGGGCGGCCCGTCAGGAACGGCGCGAGATACGGGTAGATGGTCCAGATGCCCGCGGCCCACAGGGTCGTGATGAGCAGCGTGACCAGCACGGCGGGCTGCCGCCCGACGGCGACGCGCTGCGCGAGCGACGGCACCGACAGGTTCGCGCCGATCCCGCGCGGCAGGCCGACCACCACTCCGAGCGTCACGATCGCGGACAGCACGCCGATGCCGGCGAACGTCGCGCGCCAGCCGAAGTGGCCGCCGATCCACGCGCCGAGCGGCACGCCGAGCGCGACGGCGATCGTGATCCCGCCATGGACGGTCGCCAGCGCGCGCCCCCTGCGCTCCGGCGCGACGAGCGAGCCGGCGAGCGCATTCGCGCTCGGCATGTACAGGCCGGCCGACACGGCCAGCAGCACGCGCGCGGCCAGCAGCGACAGATAGCCGGGCGACGCGCAAGCCGCGAAATTGGCGGCGGTGAAGCACAGCAGCGCGACGATCAGGAAGCGCCGCCGGTTGACGCCCGCGCTGACCGTCGTCAGGATCGGCGAGCTGATCGCATAGGAAAGCGAAAAGACGGTGACGAGCTGCCCCGCCGCCGCGAGGCTGACGGACAGATCCTTCGCGATGATCGGCAGCAGCCCCGCGAGCATGAATCCTTCGGTGCCGATGGCAAAGGCGCCCAGCGCCAGGAAATACAGCGATGCGTTCTGTTTCAGTTCCGCGGCTGACGCCATGAAATCGTCTCCCTGCTGATGAATCCGGAAAGTGGGCGCACTCGCGCGCGCCGCCGGCGTTCGCCCGCGCCGGCCTGACGGCGCGGCGTGGGGAAGCCGGGAATGCATGATGCCGCGCCACGGCGGCGCGCGCGCCTGCTTCTTGAGCGGGCGCGCGCCGGTCGCGTTGCTTCAGCGCGCGGTCGACGGGCTGAACACGTCCTGGCCCGTCTGCACGTGGCTCCACGTGAACTGCGCGTTCGACTGCGCGAAATGCCACAGCGCAGAAATGGTCGGCACCTGGTTCTGCGTGCGGCACAGCCCCGACCACGACGTCACCGTGCCGTAGTTGCCCCAGTTCACCGCGAACGACACCACCGTGACGTTGTCCTGGCCGTTCTGCGCCGGCGCGGTGTTGGTCCAGCCGACCAGCGGGAACTGCTGGCCGCTCGTGCCCGACGGCGAACGGTAGGTGCCGGTGATCGCGCCCGTCACCGGATCGACCGACTGGATGTTCATCGTCGAGCCAAGCTGGTTGCCCCACGAGCCGACCAGGCTCGCGCACGACTGCGTGCCGGCCCAGGCCGTCGCCGGCATCATGCCCAGCATGAGAGCGGACGAGGACAGCGCACCGACGGTAGCAAACGACATGAGCGTCTTTTTCACTCTTTCATCTCCTTGGTCATGAATGTGCGGATCGCTTTCCCCCGCCGCCGCTCCGCACGAACGGCAGCGTTCGCCTGCAATTCGGGTGCGCCCGCCAGCCCCGGCCGGGCGCACGTCACGTACGTCAGGCCGGCTGGGCCAGCGCGAGCCGCGCCAGCACCACGTCGACCACGCTGCGGGGCGCGTCCTTCACGAAGTAATGCCCGCCGTCGATCTCGCGCACGTCGACCGCGCCCGCGAAGTGCTGCCGCCACGCATCGATCTCGGCAGCGGTCACGACGTGGTCGTGCGTGCCGCCGAGGATCGTCGCGGGAACCGCCAGCGGCGTGCGCGCCTCGTGCGCATAGGAGTTCAGCAGCGCGATCTCGGCCCGCAGGCTGGGCAGGAACACGTTCAGCAGCTCGCTATCCGCGAGGACCTGCTCCGGAATGCCGCGCAGGCGCTTCAGCCCCTCGATGAATTCCGCTTCCGGCAGGCCCGCGATGTCGCCGACGGGGTTGTGCAGGTGCGGCGCCGGATACGCGGCCAGGAACAGGTGCTCCGGCGCGGGCGCGCCCGCGTCGCGCAACGCATGCGCGAGCCCGAACGCCAGCAGCGCGCCGAGGCTGTGCCCGTAGATCGCGTACGGGGCGTCGAGGCGCGGCAGCAGCGCATCGCGCAACGCGTCGACCAGCTCCGGATAACTGGAATACGCCGCTTCGGCGTGGCGCGGCGGCCGGCCCGGCAGCTGCAGCGCCTGCAATTCGATCTCCTCGGGCAAGTGCCGGACCCAGCCGGAAAACACCGAGCCCAGGCCGCCCAGGAACGGGATGCAGAAGATCCGCAGACGCGGCGCGCGCGACGGCCGCGGCACGAGAAACCACTTGCCCGCGTCCGCCGCTGGCGCCGGAGGTGGGGCGGCGACGGGCTGCGCCGGCGGCGGCGCGTCGGCCGGAAGATTCGATGCGCCGAGCTGCTGCGTCAGGAACTCGGCGAGCGCGTCGACCGTCGGATGGCGCCACAGCACCGCGGACGACAGCGGCAGGCCGACTTCGCTCTCGATCCGGTTGCGCAGCTCGAGGCCCGTCAGCGAATCCAGCCCGGCCTGCGGGAAGGTCATCGCGGGCGTCAGCGCGGCTTCCGGCACCCGCAGCACCGCGGCGGCGTGCCGGCGCAACAGGGCCTGGATCAGCTCGCGCCGCATCGCCGGCGGCGCGTCCTTGAGGCGCGCCTGCGTCGCGCCGTTGCCGGGCCGCGCGGCCGCGCCGCCGCGCACCATGTCGAAGCGCGGCTGCACTGCCACCGTGGGCGACGCGTCGAGCCAGCGCTCGGCGTCGAACGGGAACACGCCGACCACCGGCTCGTCGCGCTTCATCAGCACGCCGAGGTAGCGGTGCGACTCGCCGGTCGTCAGGCTGGCCGCGCCACGCTCCGCGAGGCGCGCGCCTCGCTCACTGCGGGCCGCCGCGAGCCCGGCGTCCGAGAACGGCCCCCACTGGAGGCTGAGCGCCGGCAGGCCCTGCGCGCGCCGCCACGCGGCGAGCGCGTCGAGGCACGCGTTCGCCGCGGCATAGCTCGTTTGCGACGGCGAAGGCAGCAAGGCTGCCGCCGACGAATAGAGGACGAAATGATCGAGCGCGCGCCCGGCGGTCAGCTCGTGCAGGTGCCACGCGGCGTCGGCCTTCGGGCCCAGCACGCGCCGGTACGCGTCCGGCGTCTGGGTGTCGACCAGACCGTCGCTCAGCACGCCGGCCAGGTGATACACACCGCGCAGCGGACCGAAATCGGCGTCGATCGCGTCGAGCTCGCGTGCGAGATCAGCGCGCGACGCCACGTCGATCGCGACCGTTCGCACTTCGGCGCCCTGCCGCCGCAATTGCTCGGCCTGCGCCTGCGCCGCCTCGCCCGCGGCCGAGCGCCCCATCAGCACGATCCGCCGCGCGCCGTTCTCGACCAGCCAGCCCGCGAGCGCCGCGCCGAGGCCACCGGTACCGCCCGTGATCAGGTGGGTGCCGCGCAGCAGCGGCGCGGGCCCGCTCGGCTCGGCGACGACAAGTTCGGGATCCTGCATGGTCAGCGCCAGCTTGCCGACGTGCTGCGCCGCCGCCATTCGCTGAAACGCCTCGGCGGCGCGGGACACCGGCAGCACCGTGGTCGGCAGCGGCGCGAGCTCGCCCTGCGCGAACGCGTCCAGCACCCGCCGGAACAGCGCGGCGAACTGCTCGGGCCGTTCCCGCTGCAAGCCGCCCAGGTCGATCGCCACGAAGCGGAGCCGCTTCTTGAAGTGGCGCATCGGCAGCCGGCCGTCCTCGTAGATGTCGCGCTTGCCCAGCTCGAGGAACCAGCCGTCGGCGGCCAGCACCCGCAGGTTCTGCTCGATCGCCGCACCCGCGAGCGAATTGAGCACCACGTCGACCCCGCGCCCGCCGGTCGCGTCGAGCGTCGCGCGCTCGAACGTCGCGTTGCGGGAATCGAACACGTGTCGCACGCCGAGCTCGCGCAGCAACTGCCGCTTGGCCTCGCTGCCGGCCGTCGCGATCACCTCCGCGCCGAGCGACAGCGCGAGCTGCACGGCCGCCAGCCCGGTGCCGCCCGTCGCCGAATGGATCAGCACACGCTGCCCCGCGCGCAGCGACGCGACTTCCTTCAGCGCGTACCACGCGGTCATCGACGCGATCGGCAACGCGGCCGCCTGCGCCGCCGACAGCGTGTCGGGCTGCAGCGCCACCAGCGCCGCGTCGACGCACGCGTGGCTCGCGAAGCAGTGCGCGCCGATCGCGACCACCCGCTGCCCGACCTGCACGGCCGACACGCCCGGGCCGACGCGCGACACGACCCCGGCGCATTCGCTGCCGAGCGCGACGGAGCGCTCGCCGTCGGCGAGGAAGAAGCCCATTGCACGCATCACGTCCGCGAAATTGAGCGCGGCCGCGTCGATTTCGATCTCCACCTCGCCGGCCTGCGGCGCGACGCGCGGCGTCGCCCGCAGCTTCATCGAACCCAGCACGCCCGGGCGGTCGATCTCGACGCGATAGGGTTCGTCGGCCAGGCGCTCGCCCGGCTCGCGCTCTTCG
The DNA here is from genome assembly GCF_001718835.1 of Burkholderia cepacia. Lineage (NCBI taxonomy): Bacteria > Pseudomonadati > Pseudomonadota > Betaproteobacteria > Burkholderiales > Burkholderiaceae > Burkholderia > Burkholderia cepacia. Next base: position 624,544 of record NZ_CP013442.1, read on the forward strand.
CCGAGCGGCCGGCGCGCCAGCCTGCCGACCCAGCGCGCCGCGCGCAGCGCGACTTCCGTTTCGGCGGACCCGCCGGCGAGCTCGTCGGCCAGCCGCTCCGCCTGCGCGTGCGCGTCGCCCGGATCGACGTCGATGCAACGCACGCGCCATTCCGCGTGCTCCGCCGACAGCGCGCGCGCCAGCCCCCAGAGGCCGGCATCGCCCAGCGCCGCGCGAGCCGGCGCGGACTGGCCGGCGACTGCCTGCGCGCCGGCCGACACGAAGCTCAGGCGCGGCGCCTCGCGGCCGTCGAACACGGCAAGCATGGCCTGAACGAGGCCGAGCGCATCGATGCTCGCCCGGATCGCCGGCTCGCCGCCGTCGTCGCCCGCGAGCGCGCGCTCGACGCTGTCGCCGATCCAGACGATCGAGCGCGTCCCGTGTGCCTCTGATTCCGCCCACGCGCGCAATGCGACCGCCGGAAACGGCGAACCGTCGCCGGGCGTCCAGCGCAGCAGCAGCGCCGCGCCACCGAGACGCGCCTGCAACCGCTCCAGCCACGCGCCGGATGCGTCGCGGCAGGCGGCGACGATCAACCAGTCGCGCGGCTCGGCTTGCAACTCGGCCGGCAGCGGCTGCTCGATCCATGCCTGGCCGTGCAGCCAGCGGCCCTGCGCGGGCAGCGCCGCATCGGCGCGATCGGGGCTCAGCGCGCGCAGCCCGACGATCCGCGCCACCACGCGGCCCGCCGCGTCCCACACGACCAGATCGGCCGTCGACGCGTCGCCGTCGAGCGCACGCACCCCATGCACCCAGGCGGGCGCGCCCGCGCCGGCGGCGATCGTCACCCGTTCGACGGAGACCGGCACCCGGGCCGGCTCGCCGTGCCGGCAGCCGAGCCACGCCAGCCCGTGCAGGCACGCATCGAGGCTGAAGGCGTCCGGCTGCGCGGCGCCGCCGTCGGACAGCCGCGCGACGAACGCGTCGTCCGCCCACCAGAGCCGCTCGACGCAGCGAAACCGCGGGCCGTATTGCAGCCCCATCCCGTCGAGCGCGTCATACAGCGTCGCGCCGTCGACCTCGTCGCGCATGCGCGCCTGCGCGTCGGCGAACCCCGGCTGGGCGCCGTCATCCGCCGGGCCGCTCGCGCGGGTCACGCGGCCGCCCGCATGCTCGACCCAGTGGTCGTCGCCCTCGCTGTCTCGGCTGCTCACGCGCCAGCCGGCCGCGTCGGGCGATTCGTCGACCAGCACGAGTTGCAACGGCCGCGGCTCGGTCGCGTCGTCGGGCAATGCCAGCACCTGCCGGAACACGACGTCGGTGACCGCGAGATCCTGCTCCGGCCAGCGCGCCAGCGCGGCCTGCAGCGCCAGCCGCAGGAACCCCGCGCCCGGCAGCAGCGCGCTGCCGTCGACGCGATGCTGCGCGACGAGCGGGTGCCCCACGCCCAGCCCGCCGTCGGCCACCATGGTGCCGGCCTGGCCCGCGATCGCGCGCGCGGCGCCGAGGATCGCGTCGGTGTGCCCGTCCGCGCCCGCCGCGCGCCGATAGGCGGGCAGCGGAAACTCGACATGCTCCCAGCTGCGCGGCGGAATCTCGGCCACCCGGCTTGGCGTGCGCTCGACGTCGACACGCGCGCCGTGCGCGAACAGCCGGCCGGCGGCCAGCAACGCCGTACGCCCCTGCGGGGCGTCGTCGTTCATCGCGCACGCGACGCAGCCGTCGACGCCCGCCTGCGCCAGCGCATCCTCGATGGAGGCGCTCAGCGCCGGACGCGGCGAGATTTCCAGGAACAGCCGGTAGCCGCGCGCGATCAGTTTTTCGAGCGTCGGGTAGAGCAGCACCGGCTGCCGCAGATTGGCGGCCCAGTAGTCGGGCGTCAGCGTCGCGCCGTCGATCTCGTCGGCCGTCACCGTCGAATACAGCGGGATCTCCGCCGCGCGCGGCGAGATGGCGGCCACCGCTGCCTTCAGCGGCGCGAGCAGCGGCTCCATGAACGCGCTGTGCGACGCGTAGTCGACCCGCAGCCTGCGGCAGAACACGCCGCGCGCCTGCCACGCGGTGACGAGCGCGTCGATCTCGGCTTCCTCGCCGGACACGAGTGTCGACGCCGGACCGTTGCAGGCGGCGAGGGTCACGGCGCGGCCTTCGGCCGCGACCTGCGCCTCGACCTCCGCGCGGCTCATCGCGAGCATCGCCATCGCCCCGCCCTTCGCCGTGACGCCGAGACGGCTGCGCTCGCACATGATGCTCGCGGCATCGTCGATCGACAGCGCGCCGGCGACGGCCGCCGCGCTCACCTCGCCCATGCTCTGCCCGACGACCGCGTCGAAGCGCACGCCGAGCGCGCGCAGGTGGGCGGCCAGCGCGACCGCGACCGAGAACAGCAGCGGCTGGACGGTGGCCGCGTCAAGCGCCGCGAAGGCCGCTTCGCCGGCGGCGAGCGCATCGCGCATCACGCGCCCCGAATGGCGCTCGACCGCCTGCGCGCATTCGTCGAACGCACGGGCGAACGCGGGGCTCGTCGCGTAAAGCTCGCGCCCCATCCCGCCCCATTGCGCGCCCTGCCCGGAAAACACCGCGACGACGCCGCGCTCGCCGGGCAGCCGCTCGCCGCGCACGACTTCCGCGGGCGCCGCGCCGTCCGCGAACGCGTTCAGCTGCGCCGCGAGTTCGGCCGCGTCGCGGCCCGCGGCCGCGATGCGCAGCGCGCCCGGATTGCGCCGCGCGCGCGCCGTGTGGCAGAGCTCGCGCCACTGGGCGGGCGCCTCGGCGAGACGGCGCGCGAAGCGCCGCGCCTGGTCCCGCAGCCCCGCCTCCGAGGCGGCGCTCAGGAACACGGCATCCGCATCGCCGGGCAAAGGTGCGGCGGCCTCGGCGGGCGTCGGCGCCTGCTCGATGAGCGCGTGCGCGTTCGTGCCGCTGAAGCCGAACGAGCTGACGCCCGCGATCCGGCTGCCGGACGGGTTGAGCGGAAACGGCGTGAGCGCCGTCGGCACCTGCAGGCGCTCCGCCTCCCAGTCGAAATGCGGATTGAGTCCGTTCAGGTGCAGGTTCGGCGGAATCGTCGCGTGCCGCAGCGCGAGCACCGCGCGCAGCAGCCCGGCCAGCCCCGCGCCCGCTTCGAGGTGACCGATGTTGGTCTTCGCGGAGCCGACCCACAGCGGCGACGCGCGGTCGATGCCGTAGGCCGCCGCCGCAGCGGAGAGCTCGATCGGATCGCCCAGCTCGGTCCCGGTGCCGTGCGCCTCCAGGTAGCCGACGTCGCTCGGCCTCAGCTTCGCGCGCGACAGGCACGCGCGCAGCAGCTCGGTCTGCGCGAGCCGATTTGGCGCGGTCAGACCGTTGCTGCGCCCGTCCTGGTTGAGCGCCGTCTCGCGCACCGACGCGAGGATCCGATCGCCATCCCGCAGCGCGTCGCCCAGGCGTTTCAGGACCAGCACGACGCAGCCTTCGCCGCGCACGTAGCCGTCCGCGTCCGCCGAGAACGCACGGCACCGGCCGCTCGGCGAAAGCGCATTGAGCTTCGCGAGCGCCACCGAGGATTCCGGGCCGGCGCTCACATGCACGCCGCCCGCGAGCGCGATGCGCGTCTCGCCCTTGCGCAGCGCCTGGCACGCCAGGTGCAGCGCGACCAGCGACGACGAGCAGGCGGTGTCGATGCTGAGCGCCGGCCCCTGGAAGCCGAACGTGTAGGCGAGCCGCCCGGACGCGGTCGCGAGCGACGCGCCGGTTGCCGAGTAGGTGTCGGCGGACTCGGTCGCGAACCGGTGCACGAAATCGTTCGCGCAGATCCCGACGTAGACGGCGGTGTCGCTGCCGCGCAAGCCGTCGATGTCCAGCCCCGCGTGGTCGAGCGCCTCGTAAGACACTTCGAGCAGTTGCCGCTGCTGCGGCTCCATGCGCTCCGCCTCCCGCGCGGAGAGGCCGAACGCGGCAGGATCGAAGCGGTCCGCGCCGTCCAGCACGGCCATCGCGTCGCTGTAGACCTTGCCCGCCGCGTTGCGATTCCGGTCGAACAGGCCCGGGGCGTTCCAGCGCGCCTCCGGCAGTCCGGATACCGCATCGCCGCCGCTTGCCAGCAACGCCCAGTAACTGTCGAGATCGACGACGCCGCCCGGCAGTCGGCAAGCCGCCCCGACGATCGCGATCGGCTCCGAGCGCTCGCGCTCGACCGCCTCCAGCTTGAGCCGGCTGCGTTCGAGCGCCGACAGCGCGCGCAACAGCGAAGAATCAGCACCCAATGCCGTCATCACAGATGTCCTTCCAATGCAGAGATTTCCCGTTCGAGCCGGGCGACCAGTTCGTCCGCGGACAGGTCGGTCCGCGCGGCCGGCGCGGCCTCGTCCTGCACATCGCGGCGCGCGGCCGCCGCCGGAGCGGCCGCTGCGGCCGTCTTGCCCGCCTCGTCCGCCAGCGCGGCGAGATGCGCGGCGAGCGCCACGATGCTCGGGTAGTCGAACGCTATCGTCGGCGCCAGGCGCCGCCCCGTGAGCGCGCATAGCTCGTTGCGCAGTTCCATCGCCATCAGCGAATCGAGGCCCAGCTCGCGCAACGGCATCTGCACGTCGAGTCGCGTCGACGGCCGAGTGCCCGTCACCTTGCGCACCGCCTGCTCGACCAGCATGCGCGGATCGACGTCGCGCCCCGGCGCGGCGGCCGCCGGCGACGGCGCGGCCGAAGGGTTGCCCACGTCCGCCAGCAGCGACGGGCGCACGGCGCGCGTCTGCGCGACCGTCGCCCAGTCGGCCGCGATCACCGCGACCTGGCTGTCGGGCGCGTTCAGCAGCCGCGCGAGGCTGGCCATGCCGCTCGCCGGCTTTAGCAGGAACTGACCTTGCGCGCGCAGCCGGCGCAGCGCGGCGGCCTCCATCGAACCCGCCATGCCGGCCCCGCTCCAGCCGCCCCAGTTGACAGCGAGGGCCGGCAGGCCGAGGCGGCGGCGGTACTGGACCAGCGCGTCGAGATAGCCGTTGGCCGCCGCGTAGTTGCCCTGGCCCGCTGCGCCGAGCGCCGATGCAATCGACGAGTAGACGACGAAGAAGTCCAGCGGCACCCCACTGGTCCGCTCATGAATCCAGCGCGCACCGTCCGCCTTGGGCGCGATCACGCGGCCATAGCGCGGCTCGTCGAGCGCGCTCAGCGGCGCGTCGTCGAGCGTGCCGGCGGCATGCAGCACGCCCCGCAGCGGCGGCCAGCCGTCCGCGAGCGCGGCGAACAGGCTATCGACATCCGCCTCGACGCCGATGTCGGCAGGCGTCCAGCCGCACCGTACGCCGCGCGCCGACAGGTGTTCGAGCAGCGCGTCGAGCGCTGCGTCGCGGGTTCGGGAGGTCAGCAACAGGTGCCGGGCGCCACGCTCGACCAGCCATTGCGCGGCTTCCCGGCCGAGTGCGCCGCTGGCGCCCGTGACGAGGTAGGTCGCGCCGGCCGGCAACGCGTCGCCGTCATCGTCCGCGACGCGCAGCACGACCTTGCCCACGTGACGGCCCTGCGCCATCGTGCGGAACGCCGCGCGCGCGTCGCGCAGCGGATGGACCGTGCGCGGCAGCGGCTGCAACTCGCCGCGCGCGAACATCGCCTGCAGTTCGCCAAACAGCGCTTCGATCCGTTCGCCCGGCACGTCGGCGATGTCGAAAGGCAGGTAGCGCGCGCCCGGATGATGCGCGGCGACGCGCTCCGGCGGCCAGATCTCCGCCTTGCCCATTTCCAGGAAGACGCCCGACGGGCCGAGCGCGCGCAGGCTTTCCGGGATGAAGTCGCCGGTCAGCGCGTTGAGCACGGCGTCGACGCCGCGGCCGCCGGTGCTCGCGAGAATCTCGTCGGCGAAGCCCAGGCTGCGCGAATCGAAGCGATGCTCGACGCCCAGCCGCTCCAGCACGCCGCGCTTGCCCGCGCTCGCGGTGGCGAACACCTGCACGCCCATGCGTTGCGCCAGCTGGACCGCCGCGAGGCCGACGCCCGTGGCGGCGGCGTGAATCAGGATGCGCTGGCCGCGCGCGAGACCGCCGAGCGTCGTCAGCGCGTAATGCGCGGTCAGGAAAGCGACAGGCACCGTGGCCGCCGCCTCGAACGACCAGTCGTCGGGCATCCGCGCGACGTAGCGGGCATCGACGACCGCATGCGACGCGAAGCTCCCGTCGGCCATCGCCATCACGCGGTCGCCGACCCGCAGCGTCGTCACGCCATCACCGATCGCGGTAACCACGCCGCTCAACTCGCCGCCGATGCCGCTCGCGCTCGCCGGCAGCTTGCCGAGCACGCGCAGCACGTCGCGGAAATTGAGGCCGGCGGCGCGCACCGCGATCGCGACCTCCCCGCGTCCCGGCTGCGGCGCCGCGCAGGCGGCCAGCGCCAGCGACTCCAGCCGGCCATCGGCCGCCGCCGTGAGCCGGTACGACGCCGCGGTCGGCACGGCCAGGCTGTCGTCGCCGGCGGCCACCCGCAGCCGCAGCGCGTAGCGGCGCGCACGCAGGCACACATCGGTCTCGCCGTCGGTGCGCCACAGCTCCGGCCACAGCGCGTCCGCCGCCGCGTCGTCCGGCAGGCCGCGCGCCAGATCGACGTTGGTGCAGCGCAGGTCCGGGTACTCGACCGCGAGCGTGCGACCCAGCGCCGCGATCGCGCCGGCCGCCGGCACGCCCGGCTCCGGATCGTCGGCCGGCGACCACGCGCCCGCGGTCACGAGCCACAGCTTGAAACCCGGCGCCAGCGGCGCAGCGGCGAGCGCGACGGCCAATGCGCCGACGCGCGCGGCCACGCCGGCGATCGCCGTGCTGCCCGCCGCGACGTCCAGCTCCGGCACGACGCGCAGCGCGCCCCGCAACGGGCCGGGCGCGTCGCGCAATGCCGCGGCGATCGCGTCGCGCCCCGCCGCCTCGTCGACGCGCACGAGCGTCACGTCGGCGCCGCCGCGCGCGAACCTTGCCTCGAGCGCGGCGCAGCGCGCGGGCGCGCCGACCAGCAGCCAGACGCCTGCTGGATCGTCCGGCCCAACGGCTGCGTCGACCGGCGTCCATTCGATCGCATGCTCGGTCGGCTCCGCCGCTTCGGGCGCCGCGGCCGCCGGTTCCGCGAGGCGGCGCAGCGTCATGCCGCGCACCTCCATCACCGGCGCGCCGTCGTCCGCGAAGAGGCGCAGCGTCGCGCGGATCGTGTCCGGCTGCGCGTCGCCATCGCGGTCCAGCCAGACGGCCACCCGCGACGCGGCAAACGGCCGGGTGTCACGCGACAGCACGACCTCGTCGAACGCGAGCGGCACGAAGGCCCCGTCGCGCAGTTGATAGACGAGGCACGCGGCGGTTGCCTGCAGCGCCGCGTCGAGCAGCCCGGGATGCACCGTGAGCCCGTTCGTCGTCCCTTGATCGAGCAGGGTCGCCTCGGCGCGATGCGCGCCGTGACGCACGTCGGCGAGCGCCTGGAAACTGCCGCCGTAGCCCAGCCCGCGCCGCGCGAATTGCGCGCGCAGCGCATCGCCGCCCAGCTGCCCGACGAGCGCGTCGTCGGCGGCGTCGAACGGCAGCGCGCCGGCTTCGCGCGCGACCGGCGCCAGCTCGCCGCGCGCATGCTCGGTCCAGCCCGCTTCTGCGCGCGCGGCGTCGCCCCGGCTGTGGATCGCGAAGCGCCTCCCACCATTCGCCGGCGCGGAGACGACCAGCTGGATCACCCGGGTCTCGTCCTCGGCGAGGCGCAGCGGCGCGCTCAACACCACGTCGCGCACGCCCGTCGCGACGCCGTCGCCCAGCGCATCGCACGCCTCGAGCGCGAGGCTCAGGTAGAAGCTGCCCGGCACCAGGATCGCCCCGGACAGGCGGTGGTCGCGCAGGAACGCGTGGCTGCGCGCGCTGCAACGCTGCTCGAACACGGTCGAGCCGTCCGCGACGTCGACGCGCGCGCCGAGCCCGGACGCCGCGATGCCAGGCGCACCGCCCGCGGTCTCGGCATCGTCCGGTTCGACCCAGTAGCGCTTGCGCTGGAACGGATAGGTCGGCAACGCGACCTTGACCGGCCGCTCGACGCGATGCAGCGACGCCCAGTCCAGCGCCGCGCCGCGCACGTGCAGCCCCGCCGCGCTCTCCAGCATCTGCTCGACCTCCCCGCGCCCCGGGCGCAGGCTCGCCAGCGACACCACCTCGCTGTCCGGCCCCAGCGTCTGCCGCGCCAGCACCGTCAGCGTCGGACGCGCGCCGATCTCCAGCACCACGTCCACGCCCTGCGCCGCCAGCGCCTCGATCCCAAGACCGAACCGCACCGGCGCGCGCGTATGCTCGACCCAGTACTCCACCGTCGCCACTTCCGCCCCCGCCACCGCGCCGCTCACGTTCGACACCAGCGGCAACTGCGGCGCCGACAGCCGCGTCGCCTTCAGCACCGCCTCGTACGCCGCCAGCATCGGCTCCACCAGCGGTGAGTGAAACGCATGCGAGCCCGGCAGCAGGTCCGTGCGTACCCCTTCCTGCGCCAGCCGCGCACGCAGCGCCTCGATCTGCGCCGACGCCCCCGCCACCACCTGCTGCGACGGCCCGTTCAGCGCGGCGATCACCAGCCCGCCGCCCTGCTCCGCCAGCCGCTCGCGCAGCGTCGCCGCGTCCAGCATCACCGACAGCATCGCCCCGCCTTCGCAACGGCTCTGCATCAGCCGCCCGCGGCTCGCCACCAGCTTCAGCCCCGCCTCCAGCGTCAGCACCCCGGCCGCCTGCGCCGCCATGTACTCGCCCAGGCTGTGACCCATCACCACCTGCGGCGTCACGCCCCAGCTCTCCCACGTCCGGCGCAGCGCATACCCCAGCGCAAACAGCGCCGGCTGCGTGTAGTCCGTGCGGTCCAGCAGCGCCGTCGACGCCCCGTACAGCACCTCCAGCAGCCCTACCTCCAGCTCGCCTTCCAGCAGGCTCGCGCATTCGTCCAGCGCCGCCCGGAATACCGGCTCGCGCTCATACAGCTCGCGCCCCATTCCCGCGTATTGCGAGCCCTGGCCCGTGAACAGCATCGCCACCCGCGGCCGGCGGTTCCGGTACACCCCGCGCAGCAGCGCCGGCTGCTCGCCGCCCTCGCCGAACGCGCGCAGCCGCGACACCAGCTCCGCCCGCTCGCGCACCACCCACGCCGCGCGCTGCTCGAACGCGCTGCGCCCCGTGTTCGCCGTGTAGCAGATCGACGCCAGATCCGCCGAGCCCTGCTCCACGAACGATGCATAGCGCGTCGACAGCGCGCGCAACGCCTCCTCGCTGCGCGCCGACAGCGTCAGCACCTGCGCGCCGCGACCCGCGCCCGAAGCTTCCCGCACCACCTCCGGCGCCGATTCCAGGATCGCATGCGCATTCGTGCCGCTGAAGCCGAACGAACTCACACCGATCATCTTCAGCGGCGCGTCGTTTTCCGTCAGGCGCGTCGGCACCGCCAGCCCGCTGCCGGCCCAGTCGAAGCGGGGGTTCGGATTCGTGAAGTTGAGGCTCGCGGGTACCCGCTGGTGCTGCAGCATCAGCACCGACTTGATCAGCCCCGCGATGCCCGCGGCGGCTTCCAGATGGCCGATGTTGGTTTTCACCGAGCCGACCAGCAGCGGCCGCTGCGCGGTGCGCCCGCGCCCGTACACCTTCGCCAGCGCGGCCAGCTCGATCGGGTCGCCGAGCGGCGTGCCCGTGCCGTGCGCCTCGACGTAGCCGATCGCGCCGGCCTCGACGCCGGCATCCTTCAGCGCGGCTTCCAGCAGGCGCTCCTGCGCCCGGCCGTTCGGCACGGTCAGCCCGCTGCTCGCGCCGTCATGGTTGATGGCCGTGCCGCGAATCACGGCCAGGATCCGGTCGCCGTTAGCGCGCGCGTCGTCGAGCCGCTTCAGCACGATCACGCCGGCCCCTTCGCCGCGCAGATAGCCGTCGGCCGCCGCGTCGAACGTGTGACAGCGGCCGGTCGGCGACAGCGCCCGGATCTTGCAGCAGAACACCGTGGACAGCGGCGACAGCATCAACGCGACCCCGCCCGCGAGCGCCATGTCGCACTCGCCCATGCGCAGGCTCTGGCACGCCTCGTGGACCGCGACCAGGCTGGCCGAGCACGCCGTGTCGACGAGCATCGTCGGCCCCTCGACGCCGAGCACGTAGGCGAGCCGGCCCGCCGCGATGCTCGGTGTGTTGCCGAGCCCCGCGTACGCATCGACGCGCCGCGCGTCGCGGCCGAACGCGAGCCGCTCGTAGTCGTGCCAGCTCACGCCCATGAAGACGCCGCACGATGCCCCCCGCACCGCGCTCGGCGCGATCCCGGCATGCTCGAGCGCTTCCCAGCCCACTTCCAGCAGCAGCCGCTGCTGAGGATCGAGCGACACGGCCTCGCGCTCCGCGATGCCGAAGAACGCCGGGTCGAAGCTGTCCACCGCGTCCAGGAAGCCGCCGCGCCGCACGTACATCTTGCCCGGCGCCTCCGGATCGGGATCGAAGAAGTGCTCGACGTCCCAGCGGTCCGCCGGAATCTCCGTCGTCACGTCCCGGCCGTTCGACAGGACGTCCCAGAACGCGTCCGGGCCCGCGACGTCGTGCGGAAAGCGGCAGCCGATGCCGACAATCGCAAGCGGCTGGCGCCGGGCCCGCTCGAGCGCCTCGACCCGCTCCCGCGCGAGCTTGAGCGCCTGCGCGATCCGTTGCTGCGTTGTAGTCACCTTGAAGTCCCCATGTTTGTGCGCGTGATGCTCAGCGGCGCAGCGACGCCTCGAGGCGCGCCAGTTCCGCGTCGACGTCGTCCGCCGGCTCGCCCGCCGCCTGCCCCGGACTCCCGGCCCCGGCCGCCGGCATCGGCTCGTCCGCCGCCGGTGCGCGTTCCGCCTTCAGCCGCTCGAACAGGAAGTCGGCGCCGAGCTCGACGTTGCCGTAGTCGAACGCGAAGGTCGCCGGCAGCGACAGCCGCAGGTCGCGCTGCACCTTGCTGCGAAACTCGACGGCGGCCAGCGAATCCAGCCCGAGCTCCAGGAAGCCGCGGGTCGGCGCGACCTCCTCGGCGGTGCGGCCGAGCATCACCGCGATCTGCGCCTGCAGATAGGTCGCCAGCGCGTCGTGCAGGGCCGGCAGCGCCAGCGCGTCGAAGCGGTCGCGCTCGTCGTGGGTCGCGGCGGGCGCGGCGTCCGCCGCCTCCTTCGGGAACCAGTCGGCGAGCAGCTTGCGCACGCCCTCGGACGGTTCGGTCTGCGCGTAGCGCTGCCAGTCGTCGTTGCCGATCACCACCGTGGCCGCGTCGGCGCGCCGCGCCGCTTCGACGTGCTTGAGGAGCTCGTCCGGCGACAGCGCCTGCAGGCCGCGCGCGGCCGCCTTGTCGCGATGCGCGCGATCGAGCGCGGCTGCCATCCCGACTTCGGCGAACGGCCCCCACTGGATGCTCGTGGCCGGCAGCCCGAGCGTGCGGCGGGCGCCGACGAGCGCGTCGAGGTACGCGTTAGCCGCCGCGTAGCTGCCCTGCCCGGCGGTGCCGAACAGCGCGCTGATCGACGAGAAGCAGACGAAGCAGTCGAGCGGCGCGTCGAGGCTCAGCGCATGCAGGTTGAGCGCGCCCGCGACCTTCGCGTGGAGCGGCACCGCGAACTCCGCCCAGGACTGGCCGCCCAGCACCCCGTCGCGCAGCGCGCCGGCCGCGTGGAAGATGCCCTTCAGCGGCAGCGGGCCGGACAGCACGGTCTCGTGCCATGCGGCGCGCAGCGCCTCGAGATCGGCGACGTCGCAGCGGGCCAGGTCGACCGTGCAGCCCTGCTTGCGCAGCGCGTCGATCGCGGCGGCCGCGGCGGCGTCGGGGGCGCCGCGCGACATCAGCACGAGCCGCTTCACGCCGGCCTGCGCGAGCTGTTGCGCAAGGCGCAGGCCCAGCCCGCCCAGCCCGCCGGTGATCAGGTAGCTGCCGTTCGGCTCCAGCGGCGGCACGTCCCGGCGGGCCGGCTTCGCTCGCCCAAGGCGGGCGGCATGCACCGCGCCGTCGCGAAGCGCGAGCTGCAATTCGTCCGGCGCCGCGTGCAGCAGCGGCGCCAGCGCGGCGGCCGGGTCGGCCGTCGCGGGATCCAGGTCGATCGTGCGGCAGCCCCATTCCGGATGCTCGGACGCGACCACGCGCGAGAGCCCGGTCAGCGTCGCCTGTGCCGCGCGCTCGACGTTCAGCGTGCCGCCCAGCTCTTGCGCGCCCCCGGTGACGAAGCTCAAGCGAGCCGGCCTGTCGACCTGCGCCAGCGCGCCGACGAGCGCGAGTGCGCCACCGCACAGCTGCGCCTGGACGGCGAGCGGATCGGCCGGCGTGTCGGCCTCGGCGCCGAAGTCCAGCGCGCGCAGGTCCACGACATGCAGGGTGCCCTTGCCCGCACGCGCCGCGACCGCACGCAGCGTGTCGCGCCATGCCGCCTCGCTCGCCGGATCGGCCAGCGGCACGCTCAGGTCGTCGCCGGTGTGCGATGCCGCATCGACCTGCAGGCAGCGCACCCCCGCGCTGCGCAGCCGCGCGGCCAGCGCCGCGCCGGTTCCAGCGCCGTCGCCGGCGACCAGTACGCAGTCGTCGGCCGGCAGCAGCGGCGTCGCCAGATCGTCGAGGCGCTGCCAGCGGGTCGCGAACAGGCGATCCGTTCCGTCGCCCTGCAACAGCGCATGCACCGCGCCCCGATGCAGGCGGCGCACCTCGAAGCCGCGCACATGCGCGATCACGCGCCCCGAGTCCTCGAACACCCGGATATCCGCGGTCACGCCGTTCTCCTCGCCCTCGCCCTGCCGGACGATCCGCGCATGGACCCATAGCCGGTCGGTGGCGGGGCGGCCGTACAGGCGATAGCTGTCGATGCTGAACGGCACGTAGATGTAGTCGGTCTTGAGCAGCTCCTCGGTCGCGAACTGCCAGCAGCTGTTGAGCAGCTGGAAACCGGATTCGACGAGGCCCGCGTGGAACGGCCCGTCGATCGGTTCGAGCAGCGCCGGCAGACGCGTGCGGCACAGCGCCTCCGCGTCGCCCCGCCAGATCTCGTCGATCCAGCGGAACGAATTGCCCGTGTCCATGCCGGGAATCCACACTTTCGAATAGAAATCGGCGCCCGACAGGTAGTCCGCGCAGCGCGCCTTGACCGCGTCCAGCTCCGATGCGTCCGGGGCCGGCGGCAGCGCGCGCGGGCCTCGAATGCTGCGCGCCTCGACGTGGAGGGTCCACGCCGCGTCGTCGGCGGGATCGCGTTGCGGTGCGAGCGTGACCATCTCGATCGCATGCGACTGGCCGGCCGCCGGCCGCATCACGATCTGCACCGTGCGCCGTCCGGCCTCGGGCATCACGAACGGCCGGAGGAACAGGATTTCGTCGACGACGCAGCCGGCTTCGCCGTAGACCGCCTCGGCGGCGGCCAGGAACATCGCGATGTGCGACGCGCCGGGCACGACCATCGCACCGAACAGGCGATGGTGGTCCACGTAGGCAGGCCAATCCGGACGGAATTCGGCCTCGAAGCGGACCTCGGTCGAACGCGGCAGCTTCAGGCGCCGGCCGAGCAGCGTGTGCAGGCCGCCTTCGTCGGACGCCGCGTGCCGGTGCGCGGACGCATCGGCGTGCTGGCTCGCGTCGACCCAGTAGCGCTTGCGCTGGAACGGATAGGTCGGCAACGCGACCTTGACCGGCTGGTCGACGCGATGCAGCGACGCCCAGTCCAGCGCCGCGCCGCGCACGTGCAGCCCCGCCGCGCTCTCCAGCATCTGCTCGACCTCCCCGCGCCCCGGGCGCAGGCTCGCCAGCGACACCACCTCGCTGTCCGGCCCCAGCGTCTGCCGCGCCAGCACCGTCAGCGTCGGACGCGCGCCGATCTCCAGCACCACGTCCACGCCCTGCGCCGCCAGCGCCTCGATCCCAAGACCGAACCGCACCGGCGCGCGCGTATGCTCGACCCAGTACCCCGCCGCCGCCACTTCCGCCCCCGCCACCGCGCCGCTCACGTTCGACACCAGCGGCAATTGCGGCGCCGACAGCCGCGTCGCCTTCAGCACCGCCTCGTACGCCGCCAGCATCGGCTCCACCAGCGGTGAGTGAAACGCATGCGAGCCCGGCAGCAGGTCCGTGCGTACCCCTTCCTGCGCCAGCCGCGCACGCAGCGCCTCGATCTGCGCCGACGCCCCCGCCACCACCTGCTGCGACGGCCCGTTCAGCGCGGCGATCACCAGCCCGCCGCCCTGCTCCGCCAGCCGCTCGCGCAGCGTCGCCGCGTCCAGCATCACCGACAGCATCGCCCCGCCTTCGCAACGGCTCTGCATCAGCCGCCCGCGGCTCGCCACCAGCTTCAGCCCCGCCTCCAGCGTCAGCACCCCGGCCGCCTGCGCCGCCATGTACTCGCCCAGGCTGTGACCCATCACCACCTGCGGCGTCACGCCCCAGCTCTCCCACGTCCGGCGCAGCGCATACCCCAGCGCAAACAGCGCCGGCTGCGTGTAGTCCGTGCGGTCCAGCAGCGCCGTCGACGCCCCGTACAACACCTCCAGCAGCCCCACCTCCAGCTCGCCCTCCAGCAGGCTCGCGCATTCGGCCAGCGCCGCCCGGAACACCGGCTCGCGCTCGTACAGCTCGCGCCCCATTCCCGCGTATTGCGAGCCCTGGCCCGTGAACAGCATCGCCACCCGCGGCCGGCGGTTCCGGTACACCCCGCGCAGCAGCGCCGGCTGCTCGCCGCCCTCGCCGAACGCGCGCAGCCGCGACACCAGCTCCGCCCGCTCGCGCACCACCCACGCCGCGCGCTGCTCGAACGCGCTGCGCCCCGTGTTCGCCGTGTAGCAGATCGACGCCAGATCCGCCGAGCCCTGCTCCACGAACGATGCATAGCGCGTCGACAGCGCGCGCAACGCCTCCTCGCTGCGCGCCGACAGCGTCAGCACCTGCGCGCCGCGACCCGCGCCCGAAGCTTCCCGCACCACCTCCGGCGCCGATTCCAGGATCGCATGCGCATTCGTGCCACCGATCCCGATCGAACTCACGCCGGCCACGCGCACGCCGCCCTCGGGGCGCCACGCGCGCAACTGCGTATTGACGAAGAACGGACTTGCGTCGAACGGAATGTCCGGATTGGTCTGCGTGCAGTGCAGGCTCGGCGGGATCTCGCCGTGAAATACCGTGAGGACCGCCTTGATCAGCCCGGCGACGCCCGCCGCCTGATCGAGGTGCCCGATGTTGGTCTTGACCGAGCCGATCGCGCAGAAGCCGGTGTCCGCGGTCGACGCGCGGAATGCCTGCGTCAGCGCGGCGATCTCGATCGGATCGCCGAGCGGCGTCGCCGTGCCGTGCGCCTCGACATAGCCGATCGCGCGCGGATCGATGCCGGCCGCCGCGTGCGCCTCCATGATCGCGGCTGCCTGGCCGTCGACGCTTGGCGCGGTGTACCCGACCTTGCCCGAGCCGTCGTTGTTGATCGCCGTCCCCTTCACCACCGCGTAGATGCGGTCCCCGGCCGCGAGCGCGTCGTCGAGCCGCTTCAGCACGACCACGCCGGCGCCGCTGCCGAACACGGTGCCCGCGCCCTGTCGGTCGAATGCGCGGCAGTGTCCGTCGGGCGACGCGACCATCCCTTCCTGGTACAGGTAGCCGATGCGATGCGGAACGTGAATGCTGACCCCGCCGGCGAGTGCCGCGTCGCACTCGCCGCGCAACAGGCTTTGCGCAGCCAGGTGCACGGCGACCAGCGAAGTCGAGCAGGCCGTCTGCACGTTGACGCTCGGGCCGTGCAGGTTCAGCCGGTAGCTGACGCGCGTCGGCAGGTGATCCTTCTCGTTGCTGATGCGGATCTGGAAGGCCGCCGCGGGTGCCGAGTCCGACTCGAGCGGCGCGAGTACCGACTTGTGATAGCCGCTCGCGTCCGTTCCCGCAAATACGCCAATCCCGTCGCCCTCCTTCTGCGGATCGATGCCCGCATCTTCCAGTGCCTGCCACGCGCATTCGAGAAAGATCCGCTGCTGCGGATCGAGCAGCTCGGCTTCGCGCGGGCTCATGCCGAAGAAGGTCGCGTCGAACAAGTCGATGTCGTCGAGCACGAAGCCCGCGCGCACGTAGTTCGGATCGGCGAGCAGCGCAGGCGAGACGCCCGCCGCGCGCAGTTCGGCCTCGCTGAATTCCGTGCGCGATTCCACGCCTTCGCGCAGGTTGCGCCAGAACGCGTCGACGCTCGACGCGCCCGGCACCCGCACCCCGATCCCGACCACGGCAACGCTCGCCGAGCGCGCCGGCATCTCGCCCCGGCTGCGTCCGCGCGGCCGGCCAGCGGCGACGGCCGACTGGCCGTGCGCGTCGAGATAGGCGGCCAGCCCGGCCACCGTCGGATTGCGGAAGAACTCGACGCGCGGCACGCGCATCCCGAACGCCTGCTCGATCTTCTGCTGCATCTGCAGCAGCAGCATCGAATGACCGCCGAGATCGAAGAAATTGACATCGACGCCCACCTCGGGCGTGCGCAGCACGTCCCGCCAGATCGCCTGCACGCGTTCGAGCGTCGATCCGTGCGCCGCGGCCTGCGGCGCGGGCGACACCGCGCGGGCGAGCGCCGGCAGCGCGTTGCGGTCGACCTTGCCGTTGTCGGTCAGCGGCACCCGCTCGATGGACACGAACGCCGCTGGAATCATGTAGTCGGGCAGCGTGCGGCGCAGGCCGTCGCGCCACTGCGCTGAGCGGTCCGCGGCCGCGCCGTCGTCGTGCACCACGTAGGCGACGAGCCGCTGGTCGTCCTCGTCGAGGCGTTCGACGATGGCCACCGCCTGGCGCACGCCCGGCAGCGCAGTCAACGCGGCCTCGACGTCGCCCAGCTCGATCCGGAAGCCGCGCAGCTTCACCTGGTTGTCGAGCCGCGCGAGCCAGCGGATCGCACCGCTCGCGCTCGCCCGCACCAGGTCGCCGGTGCGATACAGCCGAACCGCGCGATCGCCGTCGAGCGTCACTTCGACGAACCTCTCCCGCGTCAGCGAATCGCGGCCGTGGTAGCCATCGGCGAGGCCCTCGCCGCCGATGTACAGCTCGCCCGCCACGCCGGGCGGCACCGGCGCACCATGCGCGTCGAGGATATGCAGGTGCACGTTGCGCAGCGGCGCGCCGATCGCCACGAAGCCGTGATCGCGCACGTCGTGCCAGGTCGCCCACACGGTCGCCTCCGTCGGCCCGTAGACGTTGCACAGGCGGCCCACCAGCGGACGCAGCGCGCGCGCGAGCGGCTCGTCGAGCGCTTCGCCGCCGCACACGGCGGTCAGGTCGGGCTTGCCTCGCCATTGCGCGGCGACCAGCATCCGCCACGTGGCCGGCGTCGCTTGCAGCACGCGCGCCTGCGCCGCGTCAATCCGGCTCGCCAGCGCCAACGGGTCCGCCGTTTCGTCGCGGCTGGCAAGCCACACGCGCCCGCCGGCGACGAGCGGCACGAACAGCTCCGCGAACGCGATGTCGAACATCGGCGTGGTCACGGCCAGCCACGTCTCGCCCACCTGCAAGCCGCTGCGCTCGTGCATCGCGAGCAGCAGGTTGACGGCCGCACGATGCGCGACGCGCACGCCCTTGGGCTGGCCCGTCGAGCCCGACGTGTAGATCAGGTAGGCGATCGCGGAAGGATCGTCATCGCTGAAGTCAGCGCCCGCGCCGTCGCCCGGCACGCCTTCCAGCAGCGCGTCCAGCGCCACCTGCGGACGCGCCTGCGCACCGTCGGCTGCCGCTTCGGCGATCACGAGCCGGACGTCGGCGTTCTCCAGGATGAAATCGCGTCGCGCGGCAGGGTAGCCGGGGTCCAGCGGAACGTACGCGCAGCCGGCCGTCATCACGCCGAGCAGCGCGCTCAGCAAATCGACGCGACGCTCCACGCACACCGCCACGCGCTCGCCCGGCTGGATGCCGCGTGCGCGAATCGCGCGTGCGACCCGCGCCGCGCGCTGCAGCAGTTCGCGATAGCTTAGCCGCTGCGTCGCCGTTTCGACAGCAATCGCGTCCGGCGTCCGCCCGGCGGCCGCACGGATCAGCGCGCTGACCGTCAGATCGGGTATCTCCGCCACCGGGCCGCGGAGCGTGTCGCGCCATGCGGCGAGCGCATGCGCCGGCCACAGCGGCAGCTCGCCGACCGGCGCGGCCGCCGCGTCCGGCAGCGCCGTGGCCGCGCCAAGCCAGCTCGTCAGCATGCCCGAGATCGTCGCGGCTTCGTAACGATCCTCGTCGTACTCGCACTCGAGCAACAGCGCGTCCGCGCGGCGGATCAGCATGAAATTGAGCTCGCTGTCGACGAACAGCGCGTCGGCGTCGTCCAGCGCCGCCTCGGACAGCGCCGCCTCGGCGAGATCGGCGGGCAAGTTGACGAACGACACCGTCACCGGAGCAGGCGCGCGCTCGGGATCGTGCGGCGTGCGCTGGTCGAGCGCGCCACGGGTCGCGCGCAGCAGCACGTCGGCCGGCGCGTCCGGCGCGACGTCGAGCGTCAGGCGCGTGCGCGCCGGTTCGCCCTGTGCGTCAGCGTGCGTGATCAGGTCGAGCGGCACGCTGCGCTGGTCAGCGTAGCGGGCGAGCGTCATGCCGAGCGCCGCGAGCCAGAGCGTCGCCTCCGCGTAGCCGCCGTGCCGCGCGCGCGCGCCGGCCGCCTCCGCCGTCGCGGCGGGCACGGGCATGTCGTTTCGCATCCTGCGGTAGCGAGGCGTGACCGGCGCGGGATAGTCCCGCGGCAGGTCGAGCGGTACGGGCGTGTGCGTCGCGGGCTTCGTCGTGTGTGCGTTCATGGTCGTGTCGTCGTTGTCTTCAAGCCTTCAGCGTTGCCAGGTAATTCCCGATCACCAGCGCGTCGAGGCGCGCTTCGCGGAACGTCTCGACCGCTTCGTCCGCCGTGCGAACGATCGGCTGGCCGCGCACGTTGAAGGAGGTGTTCAGCAGGATCGGAATGCCCGCCGCATGCTCGAACGCTTCGAGCAACTGATAAAAGCGCGGATTGCGATCGGCGAACACCGTCTGCACGCGCGCGGAGCCGTCGCAATGCGTGACGGCCGGCAACGCGTTCCGGTGCGCGGCCTTCACACCGGTCACGTACAGCATGTGTGCGAAGGTCTCCACTTCGCCCGCCTTGATGTCGAAGAATTCCGGCGCACGGTGGGCCAGCACGGCCGGCGCGAACGGCCGGAAGTCCTCGCGCTTCTTCACCAGCGCGTTGACGCGCGCACGCATCGACGGCGAGCGCGGATCGGCGAGGATGCTGCGATTGCCGAGCGCACGCGGACCGAATTCCATCGCGCCCTGGAACCAGCCGACGATCTGCTCGCGCGCGAGCAGGTCCGCCGTCACGCGCGCCAGCTCCGCCGCGTCGTCGAAGCGGCGCACGTCGAGCCACGGCTTGTCGAGCGCCGCGCGGATCGCGCCGTCGTCCTCGTGCGTGCCCCAGAACGGCATGCTCATCGGCTGCATCACCGCATCCGGGTCATGCTCGCTCTGTACGTAGAGCGCTGCGCCGAGCGCCGTACCGTCGTCGCCCGAAGCGGGCTGCACGAAGGTGCGCTTGAACAGCCGGCTGCGCAGCACGACGCCGTTCGCGGTGCAGTTGAGCGCGACGCCGCCCGCCATGCAAAGGTGGCGCGCGCCGGTGCTCGCCTTGAAGGTCTGCAGCGTATGCAGCGTCGTGTTCTGCAGCACGGCCTGCAGCGCGGCGGCGAGATCCATGTGGGCCTGGGTGATCGGCTCGTCCGGCAGGCGCGGCTTGCCGAACAGTTCTTCGATGACCCGCGACGACGCGCGATAGGTCGCCATCTCGAGCGGCGTCTCGTTCAGCTGCAGGACCGGAATCGTGTAGAAGCCGTCGTCCTGCAGGCGCACCAGCTCGCTCAGCTTCGCGAAGTACGGGCGCGGGTCGCCATACGGTGCCAGCCCCATCACCTTGTATTCGCCCGAGTTGAAGCGGAACCCGAGGTGCAGCGTGAACAGCCCGTACAGCACGCCGAGCGAATGCCGGTGCGATACGCTCGCGACCCGGGTGAGGCGGCCATTGCGGCCCGTCCAGATCGACGCGCTCTCGGTCTCGCCCATCCCGTCGGAGACGAACACCAGCGCGTCGTCCATGCCGCTCGGGTAGTAGGCACTGGCCGCGTGAGCGAGATGGTGCGGCACCTGCACGAACTTCTCGTCCCACGGCCCGTCGCCCCAGCGTTCGCGCAGCACGCTCAGTTGCGCGTCGCGCGACTGGACCTGCTCGAACTCCACGCGCGCATCGCCCGTCTGCGCCAGCGATGCGGCGACGGCATCGTAGGCGAATCCGTGCGCGATGCGATCGACCTGGTCGAGCCGCAGGCCCGCCCGGGCCAGCACTGCGTCGATCGCACCGGCCGGAAAGCGCTCGATGCCCTTTTGGCCCGTGAAGCGCTCTTCCGCCGCCGCGCCGACGATGCCGCCCGGGCCGACGAGCGCCGCGGCGGCGTCCAGCCCTTGCGTAATGCGCAGTTCACGGCGCTGGATATCCGGGTAATGCTGCTCGCGAAACGAAATGGCGCGGTCCAGCCCGCTAATGCCAAGGACATGCATGACGGCCCCTCGTAAAGAAATGCGAATGGTGTCGGGTCGACGCGGACGCTCGATCAGCGCGCGCCCAGTCTCGTGATCAGATGCTCATCCCGCTCGAGCGTCGGGTTAGGCGTCGTCAGCAGCCGGTCGCCGACGAACACCGAGCCGGCGCCGGCCAGGAAGCACAGCGCCTGCAGTTCGTCGCTCATGTGCTCCCGGCCGGCCGACAGGCGGACCACCGATTCCGGCATCAGGATCCGGGCAACCGCGATAGTGCGCACGAACTCCAGCCCGTCGACGCCGTCGGCTGCGGCCAGCGCGGTGCCGGGAACCCGCATCAGCGAGTTGATCGGCACCGACTCGGGATGGACCGGCAGGTTCGCGAGGGTCTGCAGCATGCCGATACGGTCGTCGCGGGTCTCGCCCATGCCGACGATGCCGCCGCAGCACACCTTGAGGCCCGCGCCGCGCACGTGGTCGAGCGTCTCCAGGCGATCGTCGAGCGTGCGCGTGCTCGCCACCGTCGGGTAATACGCCGGCCCGGTGTCGATGTTGTGGTTGTAGAAATCCAGGCCGGCATCCGCCAGCCGCGCGGCCTGCGGCCCGGTCAGCATGCCGAGCGTCACGCAGGTCTCGAGGCCGAGCGCCTTCACGCCCTTGACCATGTCGCACACACGCTCGAGATCCCGCTCGCGCGGGCTGCGCCACGCCGCGCCCATGCAGAACCGCTGCACGCCGGCCGCCTTCGCGGACGCCGCGGCAGCCAGCACCGCATCGAGATCCATCAGCTTGCTGGCCGGCAGCATCGTGTCGGCATGCACTGACTGGCTGCAATAGCCGCAGTCCTCCGGACATCCGCCGGTCTTGATCGACAGCAGCTGCGAAATCTGCAGCGGACGTCCCGCATGGAAGCGGCGCTGGATCGTCTGCGCGTCGTACAGAAGATCCGTCAGCGGCGCGGCGAACAGCGCCGCGATCTCTTCTTGCGTCCAGTCGTGCCGGACGGCCGCGTCGGCGCTCCGATTGCCTGCGGACGCGCGAACGCCGTCCGACGACGTGTCATGACTCATGTGAACGATTCCGTTGATTGAGATGAAAGTCGGACGGCAGTCAGTTCCGCCCGGTGCTAAGCACCACCTTTCCGGCCACCTTGCGCTGGCGCAGCAGCTCGATTGCGTCCGCAGCCTCCGACAGTTCCATGACGCGCGACACGTGCGGTGCGAGCTTGCCGGCCTCGAACCAGCCGAACAGCGTGGCGAACGCCTTGCGCACCCAGTCCGGCCGGCTCGCCCGGTAGTGCCCCCAGTAGAAGCCCATCACGTCGCAGTTCTTGACCAGCAGCAGGTTCGCCGGCACGCGCGGGATCTCACCGCTCGCGAAACCGATGACGACGATGCGCGCCTCGGGCGCGACCACCCGCAGGCTGGCGTCGAACGCGGCCCCGCCGACCGGGTCGTACACGACGTTCACCCCCTTCCCGCCGGTCAGCGCCTTCACCTGCTCGCGAAAATCGTCCCGGCCGGCCTCGATCACGTGGTGCGCGCCGCTGCGGCGGGCAGCCGCCCGCTTGTCCTCCGAGCTCGCCACCGCGATCACCGTGGCACCGAGCGCCCGGCCCACTTCGATAGCGGTCAGGCCGGTGCCGCTGCCCGCGCCGTGCACCAGCAGCGTCTCGCCCTCCTGCAGCTTCGCGCGCCACGTGAGCGCGCCGTACGACGTGCCGTAGGCGATGGCGAAACCTGCGCCGGTCGTGAAATCCATCGACGCTGGCATCCTGAACAGGTTCGCGGCAGGCAGCACGACCTCGTCCGCGAAGCCGCCCCACGCAAGGATGCCCATCACCCGGTCGCCGACCGACACCGACGTCACGCCGGGCGCCGTCTCGACGACCGTGCCCGCAATTTCGAAACCCGGCACGAACGGCAGCGCCGGCTTGGTCTGGTAGCGCCCCTCGACGATCAACGTGTCCGCGAAATTGATGCCGCACGCATGCACGTCGATCCGCGCCTCGCCCGCCGCGAGCGGCGCCGACGTCACGTCCCGCAGCGCCAGCGCCCCGGTGCCGTCATAGGCTTCACACACGATCGCTCGCATGATCAAGCCCCGGCCGGCACGTCGTCGGCGCGCGCGCCCGGACGGCCATCCTGCTCGATGCCTGCCGGCCCGGCCGACAGCATGTGTTCGACCCGTTCCGCAGCCTCGAGCGCGCATCCCCACGACAACGTCACACCGGCCCCACCATGCGCGTAGTTGTGCAGGATGTGCGTGCCCGATACCGCTTCGAGCCGCACGTTGCCATGCCTGAACGGCCGCAGCCCGGCCCGCACCGGCTCGCCCGGATCGATCTCGGCGTTCGCGAGCGCGGGCATGAACTCGATGCCCCGCCGGTACATCCGCCGGATCGGCTCGTGATTGTCGAACCCGATGTCCGTGCTCCATTCGTCGGCTTCCGCGATCGCGCCGAGCACGATGCGGTCCTCGCCGCGCGGCACGATGAACACGATCTCGTCGACGCCCGTCACGTGGTCGTGTGACACGCAGTGCGCCTGATCGAGGCGCGGGATCCTGCTGCCGTCGTTCACGAGGCGGATCACGGCGCCGCGCAGCGGATACATCGGCTCGCCGCTCAGCTCGGCCGCCCCGAGGCCCGCGCAGTTGACGATCGCATCGACGCCAAAGTCCGCCTTCAGGCGCGCCTCGTTCGCCTGCAGGTCGCCTTCGATCCGCTGCTGGATGACCCGGATGTTCTTTGCGATCACCTGACCCAGCAGCCAGGCCATGTAGACGTCCGTATCGACCATCGGCGCGAGATGGCAATACGCGTCGACGAGTCCGAAGTCCGGATTCACGCCGTTCTCGCGGATCAGTGCCGGATCGCGCCGGAAACCCGGCACGTGCTGGCGGATCTCGTTCATCTTCTCGAGATGGAGCGCGTGCTCCTCGATGCGGTTGCGGAAGTAGAAATTGACCGGACGGATGTAGACGCCGGTCGCCGGATCGGCCGCGAGCGTCTCGAACTTGCGGAACGAGACCATGCACCAGTGCTTCGAGCGCTCCAGCGAAACCTCGTCGTGGTGATAGCCACAGACGGCGGGCGGCCATTCCCACAGGGCGCCGGCCACCACCGACGTGATGTTTGGCGCGAATTTCTCGCCGACGACCGTCACGCTGATGCCGCGCTTGTGCAGGCACAGCGCAGTCGTCAGGCCGGCCACGCCGGCACCTATGACGAGCGCGCGCCCCTTCTCTCCAGGTTCCCTCATGTCTTCTCCATGAATCGGTCGCGCCACGCGACGTCGAGGCGGCCGACAGGAAGCAGCAATGACGGGCGCGCCGCGCCCGCCGCACGGACTACTGCGGATGATCAGCCCCCGGCCGGTGCGTCCGAGCGCGGAACGCGCTGCCGGATCACCGTCGCGAGACGCTCGATCTCGTCGTCGGGATGGCCTGCGGTGATCAGGACGCGCAGGCGGGCCGTGCCGCGCGGCACCGTGGGCGGACGGATCGCGGTCACGAAGAAGCCTTCATCGGCAAGCATGCGCGATGCGTTCAGCGTGGCCATCTCGTCGCCGATGATGATCGGCACGATCGGAGTCTGCGGCTCGGGGATGCCCAGCGACGCCGCGAACGCCTTCGCTTTCGCGAGCGGCCGCTCGACAAGCGCCGGATCGGTGGCGATGATCTCGAGCGACGCGATGGTCGCCGCGACCGTCGCCGGGGGTTGGCCCGTCGTCAGTCCATAGGTGCGCGCGCGGTTGCGGATCAAGTCGATCACCGGGGCCGAGGCTGCGAGGTAGCCGCCGTAGCTGCCCACCGCCTTGCCTAGCGTGCCCATCTTCAGGGGTACGCGCGCGTCGCGCCCGGTCGCGAAGGTCGCGCCGCGCCCTTGCCCCACGACACCGATGCCGTGCGCGTCGTCGGACATCACCCAGGTGTCAAAACGATCGCCAAGCGCGACCAACTCCTCGAGCGGTGCGATGTCGCCGTCCTGTGAGAACACGCCGTCGGTCAACAGGATCGCCTTGCCATGCGCGCGCCGGTGCTCGTCCAGCAGCGCCTCGACGTGGGCGAGATCGTTATGCCGGAACCCGACGATCCGGCCGCGCGACAACTGCGCGCCCGCCCACAGGCAGCCGTGCGCGAGTTCGTCGATGAGGATCAGATCCTCCTTGCCGACGAGGGCCGGGACAATGCCCGAGTTCGCGAGGTAACCCGAGCCGAACACGCAGGCGGTCTCCGTGCCCATCAGGCCGGCGAGCCGCGCTTCGAGATCGGCGAACAGCGGGTGATTGCCGGTCACGAGCCGCGACGCGCCGGCACCGGCCCCATAGCGGCGAATCGCGGCGATCGCCGCTTGCTTCACCACCGGATGCTGGGTGAGATTGAGGTAGTCGTTGCACGAGAACGAAAGCAGCCGGCGTCCGTCCCGGCGGATCCAGATTCCTTCGCTTCGATCTGTTTCCGTGAGTGCGCGACGCAAGTTCGACGCGCTCAGCTCCGCGAGCTTTTGCTCTGCAAATGAATCAAGCGAATGTGTCACTCGGTCCCTCTCTTCCCGATGTTCCGTTCAATGAACATCCGTACCGCGCTGCCCGCGCGTCCGGCACAAGGTAACGCCATCCCCGCGGGGCGTCGCGGCCATGGGTGCATGTCCATCATCTGAATGCCGGCCCCGATCCGTCGGCGCGCACTCGGAAAACACCGGGTATTTCCATGAAAAAATACGAATATGCATTGATGCACGGCCCCTTCAATCTCTTGCTCATTTGTGACAGGCACATCGAATTCGCAACGGAGTCGCTTAGTGCCTCATACAGACGACACCATTGCGGCTTCGGCGACTTTCGCGCAAGAAAGGTTCGAATTAGGTCGTTTCTCGACCAAATCCCAATAAAAGCACTGTTGCAATAAAAAACAAGAAACCGACGTGACTCTCAGGCAGTCACGAGCCCCGTGATATCAGGCTTATCGATCAAATCAGCGCCACATCACTCGGCAATCTTGTTTTCTTAAATATCTCGGTATTGATTTTGAATCTATCTTGCCTGTTAACCGGCATTAGCAAGCCAGGAACTGACTTGATCGGCCACTGAACCCGGCCCGTTTTGTTTTCCGCACTGAAAAGCGTAAGGGCGTGCCAGAACGACGCACATCAAAGCGCTGGCCGACAGACTCGGGGGAGTTTCTTCAACGGGACATTGCGATAATGATGCGATCCTCTTTAAACAATCTAAATCTCCGTTAGCTGAAAGCTCATCGAGTCGACAAGGTAGTACACGGCGTTTTCAAAGTCAACTTTATTGGCATTTTTATGTCGCGCGCGCAAGCGCAAGCATTAAACTCAATATTTTGTCGATTTGATTTGAATTTGTTTACAATCTTGCATGGCGACATGCCGATTCGTTAGGCCCTGCGATAAATAACAGGAGATTGATCTGAAATTCGATTCAAATTGGGTGATTGACGCCGTTACACGACTCATCACCGGCGGTATCGGCCGGCGGCATTCACGGCGGAGGACCTTGTTGGTCTTCCTCTATAGAATGGATCCTCCTTCCACCAGAATCCCTTATATCCATGCGTTACATCTGCCTGCTTAGAGGAATCAACGTCAGCGGCCATCGCAAGGTGACAATGAAAGAATTGCTGGAAATGTGCACGGATTTGAAATTCCGGAACGCCGTCAGCTACTTGCAGAGCGGCAATCTGGTTCTCGAATCGACGCTGAAGGCAGCCGAACTCGAATCAACGCTCGAGCGCGAAATCGCCGACCGTTTCGGCTATGCCGATGTCTCCGTGATGGCGCTCACCAAGGCCGGCCTCTCGGCCGTGATCGACGCACTACCGAAGCACTGGCGCGAGTACGACCCGTCCAAGCTGCACTTCTCGTTCCTGAAGATGGCGGGCGCCCAAGCCGGCAGCGCCGCGTCGAAAGACTATCTTCCCGACGAGTACGCGGTCGGCGAGCGCGTGGTCTATGTCCATTGCCCGAACGGATATGGACGCACCAAGCTGAACAACAGCTTCGTCGAACGGCTGACTGGCACGCAGGCCACGACCCGCAACTGGAACACCACGCACCACCTGCTTGAACTCGTCGCGGCCTAGTCGGCGCGGCATCTGAACGACCCAGCGCCAGCTCGCCCAGGGCCAGCGCACGACTATCTGCCCGAGGCGCGCGCGTTCGCGATCCAGCTTCAGAACTATATGAACGTGAAGCTGTCTCCCGACGCGGTCGCGCTCGTCTACGAGGAAGTGTTCGGACGTCACGGCAAAATGCATTGGCTCGTTCATATGAAGACCCCGTCCGACTACGGCCGCCTCCTCGACCTGGTCGATCACGACAAGGCGTTTCAGGATATCTACCAGGAAGACCGTCTGCCCGAGCGAGGCGGTGGCGACTGGGCGCGGATCTGCGTCCAGGGCAGCTTCCGCGAGCACGTGATCGTGCCGCGGCACGGTTTCGCACGCTAAGCGATGGACGAACCGGATCCGCGCAGCTTGCTTCCTCCCGCGCGTCACCAGATCGCGGACGCTGCCGCAGCGTGCGCGCAGTGCCACAAACCGATGGCCGCCGACGACCTGTCCTCCACTACGGGGCGCTCGGACGCGCTGCGGCAATGCCGCCGTTGCCGGCGACTGTCCCAGACATCACAAATCTTTTAACTTTCCGTGAGGACTTCGACACCGGCCGCTGACTACGATGGGCGCATGTTTTCAGGACCTGCTGCCAGGAGCCCATCATGCCCACCCGCAGACATCTGCTGTTCGCCGGCGCCACCGGCCTCGCCGCGCTCGCCGCGCTGACCTCCGCGGGCCGCCGCGCGCTGTTGCGCAGCGCCGTCGCCGCCCCGGCGGCCGGCGGCTTCGAAGTCACCCTCAGCGACGCCGAATGGCATCGCCGGCTCACGCCCGCCCAGTACACGGTCCTGCGCGAAGCCGGCACCGAACGGCCGTACACCAGCCCGCTGAACGACGAGCACCGGCACGGCACGTTCGCGTGCGCCGGCTGCGACCTCGCGCTGTTCTCGTCGGCCACCAAGTTCGACAGCCATACGGGCTGGCCGAGCTTCTGGAAGCCGCTCGACCACGCGGTCGCCACCCACACCGACGCGTCGTTCGGGATGATCCGCACCGAAGTGCACTGCCGCCGCTGCGGCGGCCATCTCGGCCACGTGTTCGACGACGGCCCGCCGCCGACCGGCCTGCGCTACTGCATGAACGGCCTCGCCCTCACGTTCCATCCGACCCCGGCCTGATCCCGCCCCGAAACCCCACGGAGACTGCCTCATGCTGCTCATCGTCCTTGCCTATCTCGGCGGCGTGCTCACGATCCTGAGCCCGTGCATCCTGCCCGTGCTGCCGTTCGTGTTCGCGCGCGCCGACCAGCCGTTCGTCCGCACCGGCCTGCCGCTGCTGGCCGGCATGGCGCTCACGTTCGCCGTCGTCGCGACGCTCGCGGCCGTCGGCGGCGGCTGGGTCGCGCAGGCCAACCAGGCCGGCCGCTGGGTCGCCATCGTGCTGCTCGCGGTGTTCGGCCTGACGTTGCTGATGCCGCGCCTCGCGGAGCACCTGACGCGCCCGCTCGTCGCCGCCGGCAACCGCCTCACCGGCTTCGCGCAACGCGACGGCCGCCCGGCCGGCCCCGCGTCGTCGCTGCTGCTCGGCGTCGCGACCGGCCTGCTGTGGGCGCCGTGCGCGGGCCCGATCCTCGGGCTCGTGCTGACCGGCGCCGCGCTGCGCGGTGCAAGCGTCGGCACGACGCTGCTGCTGGTCGCGTATGCGGCCGGCGCGGCGACGTCGCTCGGCGTCGCGCTCGTGATCGGCGGCAAGGTGTTCGCCGCGATGAAGCGCTCGCTCGGCGCCGGCGAATGGATCAAGCGCGGGATCGGCGCGGCGCTGCTGGCCGGCGTCGGTGCGATCGCGCTCGGCCTCGACACGGGCGCACTCGCGCAACTGTCGACCGTCACGACGGGCGGGCTCGAGACGAAGCTCGTCGACCGCCTCTCGGGGCGCGGGCCGGCCGCGCAACCGGCGATGGCCGCGACGGGCGCCGCGGACGGCACGACGACCGCCGCAGGCGCGCCCGTGCAGCCGGACGGCGCGATGATGCGGGCCGCGGACACGTCGCCGCAACCGGCCGTGCAGGCGATGCGCGCCGCCGCCGCACCGGCCACGCTGCCCGTCGAGGGCACGCTGCCGTCGCTCGACGGCGCGGTGCAGTGGCTGAACTCGCCGCCGCTGACGGCGGCCGGCCTGCGCGGCAAGGTGGTGCTGGTCGATTTCTGGACGTATTCGTGCATCAACTGCCTGCGCACGCTGCCGTACACGACCGCGTGGGCGCGCAAGTACGCGCCGTACGGGCTCGTCGTGATCGGCGTGCACGCGCCCGAATTCGCGTTCGAGCGCGACATCGGCAACGTGAAGAAGGCCGTGCACGACCTGGGCATCGACTTCCCGGTCGCGATCGACAACCACTTCACGATCTGGCGCGCATTCAACAACGAATACTGGCCCGCGCACTACTTCGTCGACGCGCGGGGCCGCGTGCGCCGTCACCACTTCGGCGAAGGCGAGTACGCGGAATCGGAGCACGCGATCCAGTCGCTGCTCGCCGAGGCCGGCCATCCGGAAGCGCTGAACGTGCCGCTCGGGCTTGCCGGCGCGCCCGCGCAAGGCGCGCAGGCCGCCGACAACGCGGACGTCCGCTCGCCCGAAACCTACGTCGGCTACGCACGCGCCGAGGATTTCGTGTCGCCCGGCGGCGTGGTGCGCGATGCGGCGTACCACTACGCCGAGCCGGCTCGTCCCGGTCTGAACGACTGGGGCCTCGCCGGCACGTGGCGGATCGGCGCCGAACGCGCGACGCTCGCGGCGCCGGCCGGCCGCATCGTCTACCGCTTCCACGCACGCGACCTGCACCTGGTGCTCGGCCCCGGCGAGGACGGCAAGCCGGTGCGCTTTCGCGTGACGCTCGACGGCGCGGCTCCCGGCGCCGCGCACGGCAGCGACGTCGATGCGCAAGGCTACGGCACCGTGACCGGACAACGCCTGTACCAGCTGGTCCGGCAGCCCGGCACGATCGCCGATCGCACGTTCTCGATCGAGTTTCTCGATCCCGGCGTGAATGCCTATGCGTTCACGTTCGGCTGAGCGCCGGCGGACTTCTTGCACAGGAGCACATCGTGAGTACGACATCATCGCCCAACCCGGCCCCGCGGCGCGGGGCCGTCGTCCGGCATCGCGCAGCCGTTCTCGCAGTCGCCGCCGCGGCCGCGTTCGGTTACCAAAGCACCGTCAATTCGGCCGAACCGGTCGCCGCCATGCCGGCGCCCGCACTCGACGAAAAGCCCGGCGCATCGCACGACGAGACGGCCGTGCTCGCCGGCGGCTGCTTCTGGGGCGTGCAGGGCGTGTTCGAGCACGTGAAGGGCGTGAAGCAGGTCACGGCCGGCTATGCGGGCGGCGCGTCCGAAACCGCGCACTATGCGCTCGTCGGCTCGGGGCTGACCGGGCACGCGGAATCGGTTCGCATCGTCTACGACCCGACCCAGATCACGTACGGCCGGCTGCTGCAGGTGTTCTTCTCGGTCGCGCACGATCCGACCGAGCTCAACCGGCAGGGCCCCGACGAGGGATCGCAATACCGGTCGGCGATCTTCCCGACCACCGCGCAGCAACGTGCGGTCGCGACCGCTTACATCGCGCAGCTCGGCACCGCGCACGTGTTTCCGGCGCCGGTCGTCACGCGTGTCGAGGACTACAAGGGGTTCTACCCGGCCGAGGCCTATCACCAGAACTACCTCGAGCTGCACCCGGACGCGCCGTACATCGCGTACAACGACATGCCGAAGATCGCCGGGCTGAAGCAGTACTTCCCGGCGCTGTACCGCACCGACGCGGTGCTGTGGCGGCAGACGCGCCTCTGACGCGCCAGGCGCGCGCAGCGGGTATCGACGTCCCGCCGCGCCGCCGGCCGCCGCCATCGAGATCGACGCGCGCGCAACGATCCGCATCGTGCATGTCGTCGTGCCACGCGGATCGTTGCGCATTGCCGCGGATCGCATCGCCGCATCGCCCTCCCGCACGCGCGGATTCGTAGAGAACAACCCTAGCCCTGCCACGCAAGGCCGGCTCCCTCCGGGCAACTTCGCGTAGACTGAATCACGGCGGCCGCTCGCGTTCGGAGACGATCGCCGCTCCCGCCCCGGATGGAGACGTCAAGCATGCGTATCGCGCCTTTGCTGGACAGCAGTCCCGTCGAACCGCCCGCCAGCACGCAGACGCGTGACCTGCGGCGCGTGCCGATTCATCCCGATCACTGGTACCCGCTCGCGTGGTCGCGCGAGCTGAAACGCGGCAAGACGCTCGGCGTGCGCTTCGCCGGCGATCCGATCGTGCTCGTACGCACTGAATCCGGTGCCGTGTACGCGCTCGAGGATCGTTGCGCGCACCGCCAGGTACCGCTGCACGCGGGCGTCGTGAGCGGCGAGACGCTGCGCTGCTGCTATCACGGCTGGACCTACGCGTGCGACAGCGGCCGCTGCGTCGACGTGCCGTACCTCGGCCGCGAGCGCCTGCCCAACGGCGTGCGCGCGTATCCGTGCCGCGAAGCGCACGGGCTGATCTTCGTGTTCCCTGGCGATGCCGCGCTGGCCGGCGAGCGGCCGCTGCCCGAACTGCCGTCGGCGGAGGACAGCGCGTTCAAGACGCGCCGCTTCGGCCGCGAGGTCAAGTGCCACTACTCGTTCATGCACGAGAACCTGATGGACATGAACCACCAGTTCCTGCATCGCAAGCAGATGGGGCAGATGCGTGCGCGCTCGGTCGGCCGCCGCCGCGGCGACGACTGGGTCGAGGTGGATTACACGTTCGCGCGGATGGAAGGCAAGCAGCCGGTCGGCGAGGCGCTCGTGTTCGGCGCGAGCAAGAAGCCGGGCGAGCAGGCGAACAAGAGCGTGATGACGGTGCGCACAGGTTATCCGTACCAGACGCTGCAGATCCGCTCGAGCGAAGGCACGCTCGTGATGGACCTGTGGATCGTCTACGTGCCGCTCGACGCCGAGCAGCGCACCAACCGCACGTTCGGACTGCTGTCGATCCACAAGCCCGGCATACCGTTCGCGCTCGATCTCGCGTGGCCGCTGCTCGTCTGGTTCACCGAGCGCATCTTCCGCGAGGATCGCTGGATCGTCGAGCGCGAGCAGGAAGCGCATGACCGGCAGGGCGCCGACTGGAACCACGAGGTGTTTCCGGTCATCAACGAGCTGCGCGACCTGCTGCGCCAGTGCGGCGCGCGCACGGTGATCCCGATCCGCGACGCGGGCGCGAGCGACGACGCCTGACACCTGACGCAGCCGAACCCGCGCGGCGGCGTCACGGCGCGCCGCGCGGGCTCGCTACAGACGAAACGCGCCCGGCAATAGCGCTTGCGCGGTCGTCACTTCGACATCGCCTTTCAGGTTGGCCAGGATCACTTCGATGTCCGGCGTGCCGATCTCGACGATCACCTGGCGGCATGCGCCGCACGGCGCGATCGGGCCGTCCGTGTCGCCCACCACCGCGAGCCGCGTGAAATCCCCCGGACGATAACCGGCGGCAATCGCCGCAAACATCGCCGTGCGTTCCGCGCAGTTGCAGAGCCCGTAAGACGCGTTCTCGACATTGCAGCCGTGAAAAACCGTCCCGTCGCGCGCCAGCAGCGCCGCGCCGACCTTGAAGCGGGAATACGGCGCATACGCGCGTTCGCGCGCCGCCTTGGCCTGTTCGATCAGTTTGTCTCGTTCCATTGCGACGATGCCTCGGGTGTTGGGGGGAGTGCGGCGGGATGCGATGCCGCGCGCATCAGTCGATCCACTGATAAATCGTCGGCGGCGCGTCGCCCGCGTCGCCCACCGTGTAGATCCGCTGGATTTCCGCGACCGCGCGCGCGGCGGCGTCCGCGTCGCGCGCGTGCACGAAGCCGAGCGGCTGGCCGGCTTCGACACGCTGCCCGATCTCCGCGAGCGCCGTCAGGCCGACACGGTAGTCGATCGCGTCCGCCGCGCGCGTGCGGCCGCCGCCGAGCGCGACGACCGCGAGCCCGAGCGCGCGGCAATCGACCCGCTGCACGACGCCGCTCGCGCGCGACGGTACCGGCACGATCACCTCCGCCCGCGCAAGATGACGCGCGGGTGCGTCGATCAGGTCCGCGGGGCCGCCGAGCGCCGTGACCATCTTCGCGAAGCGTTCGGCCGCCGCCCCCGAATCGAGCGCGTGCTGCAGCATCGCGTGCGCGCGCGCGGCGTCGCCGGCCAGCCCGCCGGTGACGAGCAACTCCGCCGACAGCGCCATCGTGACGTCATGCAGGCGCGCCGGACGCGACTTGCCCGTCAGGTAGTCGATCGCGCACGCCACCTCGAGCGCGTTGCCCGCGCAAGGCGCGAGCGACTGGTTCATGTCGGTGAGGATCGCGGTCGTCTTCATGCCGGCGCCGTTGCCGACGTCGACGATGCTGCGCGCCAGCTCCGCCGACTGTTCGGCGGTCGGCATGAATGCGCCGGAGCCGACCTTCACGTCCATCACGAGCCCGTCGAGCCCGGCCGCGAGCTTCTTCGACAGGATCGACGCGGTGATCATCGCGATCGATTCGACAGTCGCCGTCACGTCGCGAATCGCATAGATGCGCATGTCGGCCGGCGCCAGCCGCGCCGTCTGCCCGATGATCGCGACCCCGACATCGCGCACCGTGCGGCGAAACACGTCCGTATCGGGCGTCACGTCGTAGCCGGGAATCGCGCTCAGCTTGTCGAGCGTGCCGCCGGTATGGCCGAGCCCGCGCCCCGAGATCATCGGCACGTAGCCGCCGCACGCGGCCACCATCGGCCCGAGCATCAGCGACACGACGTCGCCGACGCCGCCGGTCGAATGCTTGTCAATCACCGGCCCGCCGAGATCGAGCCCGCGCCAGTCGAGCACGTCGCCCGAGTCGCGCTGCGCAAGTGTCAGCGCGACGCGCTCGTCGGTGCTCAGGTCGTTGAAGAACACGGCCATCGCGAACGCGGCGACCTGGCCTTCGGTCACGCTGCCGTCGGTCACGCCGCGCACGAACGCGGCGATCCCGTCGCGATCGAGCGGTTGCCCGTCACGCTTCCGGCGAATGAATTCCTGCGGTAAAAACATCGTCGAACCTCTCAATAGGAAGATGGCCGGACCGCGCCGGGCGCGTGCCCGAGCACGGCAAGCAGATTCGCGAGCAGGCTCGACGCGCCGAAGCGGAACGTCGCGGGCGTCGCCCAACCCGGCCCGAACACCTGCTCGGCGAGCATGAGATAGGCGGCCGCCTCGTCAGCGGTGCGCACGCCGCCCGCCGCCTTGAAGCCCACCGCGCGCCCGGACTCGCGGATCGTGCCGAGCATGATCGCGGCCGCGTCGAGCGTCGCGTTGACGGGCACCTTTCCCGTCGACGTCTTGATGAAATCCGCGCCGCCCTCGATCGCGATCTCGCTCGCCTGCCGGATCAGCGCCGGCTCGCGCAGCTCGCCCGATTCGACGATCACCTTCAGGCACTTGCCGGCCGCGGCCGCGCGGCATTGCGCGACCAGCTCGAGGCCGATTTGCGCGTCGCCCGCGAGCAGCGCGCGATACGGGAAGACGACGTCGATCTCGTCCGCGCCGAGCGCGGCCGCGTCGGCGGTTTCGCGCGCCGCCGCGTCGGGCGGCAGGTCACCTGACGGGAAGTTCGTCACGGTGGCGATCGGCAGCGCGAGGCCGCGCGCGGCCAGCGCGGCGCGCGCGGTTGCAACGAAGCGCGGATACACGCACAGCGCGGCGGGCGTGCCGACCGGCGTGTCGGCGGACGCGGCCAGCGCGTCGATCCGGGCGTCGGTGTCGTCGTCGTTCAGCGACGTCAGATCGACGAGGTGCAGCGCCTTGAGCGCCGCCTCGGTCAGCAGGTTGCGTGACACGGGGTCGATGGGGGAAGCCTTCATGCGGGAAAATCTCGCTCAATGCAGGGAAAAGAACAGGCCCGCAATCGCCGCGCTCATCAGGTTCGACAGCGTCGCGGCCGTCAGTGCGCGCAGGCCGTGCCGCGCGACTTCCGAGCGGCGCTCGGGCGCAACCGCGCTGAAGCCGCCTGCAAGGATCGCGATCGACGAGAAGTTCGCGAAGCCGCACAGCGCGAACGACACGATCGCGAGCGTCTTCGGGTCGAGCACCTGCGCGCCGTTCTTCAGGTACGGCGACAGGTCGCCATACGCGACGAACTCGTTGAAGATCAGCTTCTCGCCGATGAAGTTGCCGGCCAGTGCCGCGTCGTGCCACGGCACGCCGATGATCCACGCGAGCGGCGCGAACACGCGGCCGAGCAGGCCCGGCAGCGTGACGTGCGGAAAGCCCGCGAACGCCGCCGCGCCGCTGACGATGAGGTTCATCAGCGCGATGAGCCCGACGAACGCGATCAGCATCGCGCCGACGTTGATCGCGATCCGCAGCCCGACCGACGCGCCCGACGCCGCCGCCTCGATCACGTTGGCCGCGCGCTTGTCGTCGAAGTCGAGCCCGTCCACCACGACGCGGCTCGGCTCGACCGTCGGAAACAGCAGCTTGCCGAACAGCAGGCCGCCGGGCACCGCCATGAACGACGCGGCAAGCAGGTATTCCATCTTCACGCCGAGGCCCGCATAGCCGACCAGCACCGAGCCCGCGACCGACGCCATCCCGCTGGCCATCACCGTGAAGATCTCGGCGCTCGTCATGTTCCGCACGAACGGCTTCACGAGCGCGGGCATCTCGCTCTGCCCGAGAAAGATCGTCGCGACGGCCGAGCACGCCTCGATGCGGCTCACGCCGAGCACTTTCGCCAGTGCGGCGCCGAGGATCGCGACGATCCACTTCATCACGCCGATGTAGTACAGCACCGCGATCAGCGCGGTCACGAAGATGATCATCGGCAGCACGCGCAGGCCGAACACGAATCCGCCGTCGCCGAACAGCTGGAACATCTTGCTGTCGACGAGCCCGCCGAACACGAACGCGATGCCGTGATTGCCCATGTCGAGCACGCGATTGACGCCGTTCGCGGCCGCCGCCAGCGCCGCGCGGCCGGACGGCACGAACAGCACCAGCGCGCCGATCGCCAGCTGCGTGCACAGCGCGGCGATCATGGTCCGGCCGCTCACCGCGCGCCGGTTGTTCGACAGCAGATAGGCCACCAGCAGCAGGAACAGCATACCCAGGAGACTGCGCAGAATATCCACGTGGTGCCCCCTCTCTCGTTGTTGGAACGCGCTCGCCCGGAGCGAGCGCGTCAATTGCCCGCGCCGCATCCGGCGCGAGCCGGTGTCACGCGCATGGCCGCCGTCACTCGGCCGGCACGCCGTCTTTCCAGTGAGCCCAGTCCTTCACGATCTCGTTCACGAGCGGCGAACCGGCCAGGTACAGATTGTCGAGGGCCGGCACGAACCCGCCCTGGCTCTGGTAATCGAGCAGATTGTCGACGTCCGAGCCGCCCGGCGGCGGCCGGTCGAAGTCCGAACCCGAGCGCAGCACGGCCACGCGCCGCGTATCGGCAAGCCCTGCCGCGGCCGCCCGCTTGATCACTTCGAACGTCGCATTGTCTTCCTGCTGCGTCGTGCAGTACACCCCCTTGCCGTCGGTCAGCAAACGCGTCCATTCGCTCGCACGCTCGCCGAGCTTCGTGCCCGAGAACCACGTGTCGCCCGCGAGCGTATCGCACTGGATCACCGTCGGCGGCCGGTTCGCCGGCGCGTCCGGATACTTCGCGCGATACGCGGCCGCTTCCTTGCTGTCGTGCAGCGTCACGTCACGCGACAGCGCGACGGCCTTGCGGAGCAGCGCCTCGTTCAACCGGAACACCTCGGTGCGGTAGTCGAGCGGCGGCTTCTCGTCTCCGCGCTTCGTGTTGATGCCGAGGTAACCCGACTTCCAGCCGGCCGGGATCTCGCGCGCATCCAGCTCCCACTGGATCCCGAAGTCGACCAGGTAGCGCGCCCATGCAGCCGAGCCGAGCGTACCCTGCGCCGGATCGATGCCGGCGATCCCGGTCACGACGAAATAGGTCTTGCGCAGGTCGAACCGGCGCGAATAGACCAGTGCCGCCATCGACGCAGCCGCGTTCGCGTGGCCCATGCCGGTCGTCAGCACGCAGACGTCGTCGCGCGTGCAACTGACGTCCGGGTAATCGGGCGACAGGCCCGGCACCGCGATCCTGTGCACCGGCCCGATCCGGTCGAGCCATGCCTTGCCCTCCGGCCCGAACATCGTGACGATCATCACCTTGACCGCGCGCGGCCGCCGCGCGCCGTCGCCCGCCGCATGCGCAGCGGTCGCGAACGTGCCTGCCAGCGCCAGCACGGCAAGCAGTTGAAGCATTCTCTTCTTGATCATGGAAATCCTCGCGTGAACGTTTCTTGTGATGGCGTCGTGCATCAGAACTGATAACCGACGCTCGCGTAATAGCCCCAGCCGGTCGAGCGGTTCTGGAACGGCCCGTCGCCGAAATTCAGCTCGGTGCCGCCCCACTGGCCGCCGTTGTGGAAATAGCGGGCCGCGGTCCAGAAACGCCAGTGCTTGAACGAATAGATCAGCACGTTGGTCGAGACGAACGCCGTGTCGGTACGCGTATTGCCGCCCGTCTCCTCGCGCAGCTTCGACCCGAAGTCGTAGTTGAAGAACCCGACGTAGGTCAGATTGCCGCCGTGGAACGTACCGATCGGGTAGATGTATTTCATCTGCGCGCGGTAGCCGTCCCACGTGTTCTGGTTGGCCGCGCCGTAGTTCTCCCATTGCCGGCGCGCATACAGGTTCGCGGACAGCATCAGCTTCGTATGCGTGTCGATGTCGGTGCCGACACCCGCATACAGCGTGTTCTGCCGCCCGGCCGTGTTGTGCCCCTGGTCGTAGATCCAGTCGAACGCGACGTACCATTCCTTGAACGGCCCGAACCCGAGATGCCGGCCCAGCAGATCGTCGATCGACACGCGCGGCTCCTGCTCGCTGAACAGCGGCGAGCCCTTGTTCGTATAGCCGGAGTCGTAGCCGTTGCCGACGCCGAACGCGCGCGGCAGGTCGACGTAGCCGTACAGGTCGAACGGCCCCTTGCGGCCGAAGTATTCGTATTCGAGGTACACGTCGTTGGTCGTGTGCGGCCCGAAGCGGATGTCCTTCGACCCGATCACGCCGAGGCTCTGGTGAAACCACGTCGACAGATACGGCGAGGGCGCGGGCGGCGGCGGCGGGTTCGGCACGACCGCGCCGCTCTCGGCGAGCAGCGGTCCGGCCGGCGGCGACTCGGCCCGCGCCGGCGTCGCGGCCAGCATGCCGGCCGCGAGGGTCAGCAGCGCGAGGCCGATGCGTGCCGCCGGGTATTTCGAATGCCTTTCACCTCTTGACTCGTTATTCAGTTCTTCTATGCACATGCGCCTGATCCTGCGTCCGTATTGTTGTTGTCGAAGGCCCGACGCGCCTGTCGTCGAGCATGGCTCGCCCGGCGTTCCAATTGCCCCACATTCGAGCGCGCCGCCTGCTTCAGGTGCGCGCGTGCATCGATGTTGACCAATCAGTCAGCTTCAGGCGAGTCCTGCGGATGAAACCGGAAGGATCAAGCACAACCTGTGCCATATATTGACCGTTCGGACAGGTTGCGGCGCGCGGGCTCAGCCGTCTCGCTCGACGGGATGCGGCTCCCTGAGCCGGTTCGCGCTCCGCGCGGCCTCGTAGTAGCCGGCCGCCGGCGGGCGCTTCAGGTAGCGGCCAGCGCCGCGCACCGCGCGCAATTCGCCGTCGGCCCACGCGAGTGCGCCGCGCGTGAGCGTGTGCGTCGCGACGCCCTGCACCGTCATCCCCTCGAACACGTTGAAGTCGACCTGCTGGTGATGGGTCTTCACCGAGATCGTCTTCGTCGCGGCCGGGTCCCACACGACGAGGTCGGCATCGGCGCCCACCTGCACGGCACCCTTGCGCGGATACAGGTTGAAGATCTGCGCGGCGTTCGTCGACGTGATCCGCACGAATTCGTTCGGCGTGATGCGGCCGTGATTCACGCCGTGATGCCACAGCACCGACATGCGATCCTCGACCCCGCCGCAGCCGTTCGGGATCCGCGTGAAATCGTCGCGGCCCATCGCCTTCTGCGACGCGCAGAATACGCAGTGGTCGGTCGCCGTCGTATGCAGCTGCCCCGCCTGCAGCCCGCGCCACAGCGCCTCGCGATGCTCGGCCGAGCGGAACGGCGGGCTCATCACGTGCGCGGCCGCACGCGTCCAGTCCGGGTCGCGATAGACGGACTCGTCGATCACCAGGTGGCCCGGCAGCACTTCGCCGAACACACGCAGCCCTTCGCTGCGCGCGCGCGTGATCGCGTCGACCGCATCCTTCGCGGAAACGTGCACGATATACACGGGCACGCCGAGCACCTGCGCGATGCGGATCGCGCGGTTCGCGGCCTCGCCCTCGACCTCCGGCGGCCGCGACAGCGGATGCGCCTCCGGCCCCGTCATCCCGCGCGCGAGCAGCGCCTTCTGCAGCTGGAACACGAGCTCGCCGTTCTCCGCGTGCACGGTCGGCAGCGCGCCGAGTTCGAGCGAACGAGAGAAACTGTTCACGAGCACCTCGTCGTCGGCCATGATCGCGTTCTTGTAGGCCATGAAGTGCTTGAAGCTCGACACGCCGTGCTCGCGCACGAGCGTCCCCATGTCGCGATGCACGCTCTCGTCCCACCACGTCACGGCCACGTGGAAGCCGTAGTCGGCCGCCGCCTTCTCGGCCCAGCCGCGCCATTCGCGGAACGCGTCCATCAGCGGCTGCTTCGGGCTCGGGATCACGAAGTCGATGATGCTCGTCGTGCCGCCCGCGAGCCCGGCGGCCGTGCCCGTGTAGAAGTCGTCGCTCGCGGTCGTGCCCATGAACGGCAGTTCCATGTGCGTATGCGGATCGATGCCGCCCGGCATCACGTACTGATCGTGCGCGTCGACGACGCTCGCGCCGGCCGGCGCGTCGATCTGCTCGGCGATCTGCAGGATCGTGCCGCCGTCTTCAGGGTCCGCGCACAGAACGTCGGCGCGATAGGAGCGGTCAGCATCGACCACGGTGCCGCCGCGAATCAGGATTGCCATTGGGTTGCCTCCTCGTTGACTGACAATGTCCGTGCCGTTCAGGCGCTCGCCACCTGCGCGCTTTGCCCGGCGCGCCACTTCATCCAGGTGCCGTACACGCCCGACGCCAGCACGAGACCGACGAACCACGCGTACGTGTAAAGCGTGTTGAAGAACGCCGGCACGTTCGGGAACGACGCCGGAAACGCCGTGTGCAGGAAGCCGGGCAGGTTCGGCAGCACGCCGACCGCGAGCGCGGCCAGCGCGGCCGGGTTCCAGCCGTGCGCGTAGCTGAAGCCGCCGCGCTTGTCGAACAGCGCGCGCGCGTCGAGCCGCGTGCCGCGAATCAGGAAGTAGTCGACCATCATGATCCCGGCCACGGGCCCGAGCAGCGCCGAATAGCCGACGAGCCAGGTGAAGATGTAGCCGTCCGTCGTCGCCAGGATCTTCCACGGCATCATCACGATCGCGATGGTCGCGGTGATCATCCCGCCGGTGCGGTACGAGATCGCCTTCGGCCACAGGCTCGAGAAATCGTAGGCCGGGCCGACGAGATTCGCCGCGAGGTTGCAGCACATCGTGTCGAGCGTGAGGATCACGAGCGCGATGCCCACGCCGATGCCCGTCATCCGGCTCGTCAGGTCGATCGGATCCCAGATCGCGTTGCCGTAGATCACGACGGTCGCGGACGTCACGACGACCGACACCACCGACAGCAGCGCCATCGGCAACGGCAGCCCGATCGACTGGCCGATCACCTGGTCGCGCTGCGAATGTGCGAAGCGCGTGAAATCGGGAATGTTCAAGGCGAGCGTCGCCCAGAAGCCGACCATCGCGGTCAGGCCGGGCCAGAAGGTCGCCCAGAACAGCCCGGCCTTCTTGCCGCCCGCCGCGAACTGCGACGGCGCCGACAGCATCGTGCCGAAGCCGCCCGCCTTCGACGTCGCCCACCACACGAGCGCCACACACATCACGACCTTGATCGGCGCGGACCAGCTCTCGAGCCAGCGGATCGAATCGGTGCCGTGCCAGATGAAGTAGAGCTGCAGCGCCCAGAACACGAGGAAGCACGCGAGCTGCCCGAAGCCGATGCCGACGACCGGCAGCGCGGCGCCGTGCAGCACGTTGCCGGTCAGGATGTTCAGCAGCGTATAGATCGCACTGCCGCCGAGCCAGGTCTGGATCCCGTACCAGCCGCATGCGACGATCGCGCGCAACAGCGCCGGCAGCTTCGCGCCCTGCGTGCCGAACGACGCGCGCACGAGCACCGCGTACGGAATCCCGTGCTTCGCGCCCGCATGACCGATCAGCAGCATCGGCACGAGCACGATCAGGTTGCCGAGCAATACCGTCGTCACGGCCTGCCACGGCGACATGCCTTCCTGGATCAGCCCCGCCGCAAGCATGTACGACGCAATGTTCATCACCATCCCGACCCAGAGCGCCGCGAAGTGATACCACTTCCACGTGCGCTGCGCCGGCGTCGTCGGCGCGAGGTCGTCGTTGTACAGGCTGCCGCCCTGCGCCGCGGCGCCATCGGGATCGGCGGGATTCGCTGTCAGCTTCATCAAGAACGCTCCACGGAATCATCCACGCCCGCGCCGCGTGGCGCGCGACGCCGGACCGGAAGGATCGGAAACGGCGCCCGAACCGGTACCGGGCGCCGGACGCCGGTCAGGCAGCCTTCGCGTGTTTCGCGGGCTGAGCCGCGCTCGCGCGTGCGTCGACGCGCGCCGGATTGTTCGGATGCGTGGTCCAGTTCGCGTAGTCGCCCGAATCGACACGCTCCATCGTGATGCACTGCTCGACCGGACACACATGCATGCAAAGATTGCACCCGACGCATTCCGAGTCCACCACTTCGAAGTGACGCACGCCGTCCTTCGTCGCCGTGATCGCCTGGTGCGACGTGTCCTCGCACGCGATATGGCACAGCCCGCACTGGATGCAGCGGTCCTGGTCGATGCGCGCCTTGATGTCGTACTTCAGGTTCAGGTATTTCCAGTCGGTCACGTTCGGCACCGCACGGCCACGGATATCGTCGAGCGTCGCGTAGCCCTTCTCGTCCATCCAGTTCGACAGCCCGTCGGCGAGGTCCGACACGATCCGGAATCCGTAATGCATCGCCGCGGTGCACACCTGCACGCTGCCGGCACCGAGCACCATGAACTCGGCCGCATCGCGCCACGACGAGATGCCGCCGATGCCGGAGATCGGCAGGTTCGGCGTTTCCGGGTCGCGCGCGATCTCCGCGACCATGTTCAATGCGATCGGCTTGACCGCGGGGCCGCAATAACCGCCGTGCGTACCCTTGCCGTCCACCGTCGGCATCGGCGCCATGTGGTCGAGATCGACGGCGACGATCGAGTTGATCGTATTGATCAGCGACACGCCGTCCGCGCCGCCCTTGTATGCCGCGCGCGACCCCATCCGGATGTCGCTGATGTTCGGCGTGAGCTTCACGAGGCACGGCAGCTTCGTGCCTTCCTTCACCCAGCGCGTGACCATCTCCACGTATTCGGGCACCTGCCCGACCGCCGCGCCCATCCCGCGCTCGCTCATCCCGTGCGGACAGCCGAAGTTCAGCTCGACCGCGTCGGCGCCCGTATCCTCGACGAGCGGCAAAATCCATTTCCAGTCCCGCTCGTTGCACGGCACCATCAGCGACACGATCAGCGCGCGATCCGGCCAGTCGCGCTTCACCTGCGCGATCTCTCTCAGGTTCACGTCGAGCGGACGGTCGGTGATCAGCTCGATGTTGTTCAGCCCCGCGATGCGCTGGCCGTTCCACTGCACGGCACCGTAGCGCGAACTGACGTTGACGACGTGCGGATCGAGCCCGAGCGTCTTCCACACGACACCGCCCCAGCCCGCCTCGAACGCCCGGTTCACGTTGTAGGCCTTGTCGGTCGGCGGGGCGGACGCCAGCCAGAAGGGATTCGGCGAAGTGATGCCCGCGATGGTGCAGCGAAGGTCGGCCATGTTCGGCTCCGTGAGAGTGGGGTCGTTGTCGTGATCGATCAGGTGGGCGGCGTGTGCGTGCTGCCGGCTCAGGCCGCCTGCGCGTCGCGCCGCACGAGGGCGGCGTCGATCGACGCGGCCGCTCGCTTGCCGTCCTGCACGGCCTGCACCGTGAGGTCGACGCCGCCCGTCGCCGCGCAGTCGCCGCCGGCCCACACGTCGGGCCATGCGGTGCGCCCGTCCGCGTCCACCGCGATCCGGCTGCCGTCGAGCGTCAGCAATTCGCGCTCGATGCCGACCGGCACCAGCGTCTGGCCGATCGCCTTCAGCACCATGTCCGCCTCGACGGTGAAACGCTCGCCCGATGCCGCCTCGAACTCGACGCCCGTCACCTGCCCGTCGACGCCGCACAGGCACATCGGCTTCGCGTGCGTGACGAGCGTGACGCCGCACTTCTGCGCAAATTCGCGCTCGGCCCACGTCGCGCTCATCGCGTCCACGCCACGCCGGTACACCATCGTCACGCGATCGGCGCCGAGCTTGCGGCTTTGCACCGCCGCATCGATGGCCGTATTGCCGCCGCCGATCACGACCACGCGCCGCCCGACCGGCACGCTCTCCAGCGCGTCGGCCTGCCGTACCTGCTCGATGAAGTCGACTGCGTTCATCACGCCGCCGAGTTGCTCGCCTTCGATCGCGAGCGCCCGCACGCCGCCGAGGCCCATCGCGAGGAACACCGCGTCGTGCTGCTCGCGCAGCGCGTCGAGCGTGACGTCGCGTCCGAGTGCGACGCCCGTTTCCAGCGCGATGCCGCCCACCGACAGCAGCCACTCGACTTCGCGCTGCGCGAAATCGTCGACGGTCTTGTACGCGGCGATCCCGTATTCGTTGAGGCCGCCTGCTTTCGGGCGCGCGTCGAACAGCGTGACGCGATGCCCGGCGAGCGCGAGCCGGTGCGCACACGCGAGCCCGGCCGGGCCCGCACCGACCACCGCGACGTGGCGGCCGGTGTCGGGCGCGCGACGGAACGCGACGGCGCCCGATGCCATCGCCCAGTCGGTCGCATGCCGCTGCAGCGCGCCGATCGCAACGGGCTGCGCATCCTGGTGGTTGCGCACGCATGCGCCTTCGCACAGGATTTCGGTCGGGCACACGCGTGCGCACATCCCGCCGAGCGGGTTCGCCGACAGGATGTCGGTCGCGGCGCCCCTCAGGTTGCCGTTGCCGATCTTGCGGATAAAGCTCGGGATGTCGATCTGCGTCGGGCAGGCCTGCACGCACGGCGCGTCGTAGCAGTAGTGGCAGCGGCTGGCGGCGGCCGCCGCGGCGGTCGGATCGAGCAGCGGCGCGATATCGGCGAATTCGCACGAGAGTTGCGTGGACGACAGGCGATGCGCGGCGATATCGCCGGTTGGCTTGGTGGTCATGCGCGTTCCTTCGTCAAGGTGAGGACATAGCCGTGCCTGCCGGCTGCGCGAATGCGGAACCGGGACGGCGGTTTTATGGGCGATGCGGTCAGTCGATAGCGGGAATGCCTGCTAGGGCTGCGTCGTCATGAAGCCGGCTCGCATGCGCGCGACAGCATTGCATGCAGCAGCACGTTCGCGCCGGCCTCGATCCACGCGGGCGTCGCGTCCTCGATCTCGTTGTGGCTGATCCCGTCGACACACGGCACGAACACCATCGACGTCGGCGCGACCTGGGCGAGATAGCACGCATCGTGCCCCGCGC
Organism: Burkholderia cepacia; assembly: GCF_001718835.1. NCBI lineage: Bacteria > Pseudomonadati > Pseudomonadota > Betaproteobacteria > Burkholderiales > Burkholderiaceae > Burkholderia > Burkholderia cepacia. Next base: position 668,775 of record NZ_CP013442.1, read on the forward strand.
CCGACACGATGTCTCGATGCGAGTAGCCGAAGCGGTCGGCCGCGGCGCGCACGGCCGTAACACAATCGGCGTCGAACGCGACCGGCTTGTAATAGAAGATCTGCTCGAGCTGGGTCTCGAGCCCGATGTCGGCCGCGATGCGCGCCACGCCGTCGCGCAATGCCGCATCCATCTTCGCGAGCACCGTGTCGTCCGGATGACGGAAATCGACGGTGAAGAACACGCGGCCGGGAATCACGTTGCGCGAGTTCGGGTAGACCTGCATCATGCCGACCGTCGCGCAGCCGAACGGCGCGTGATCGAGGCCGATCCGGTTGACCAGATCGACCACGCGCGACGCACCGAGCAGCGCATCGCGCCGGCGCGGCATCGGGGTCGGCCCCGCATGCGCTTCCTGGCCGGTGAACGTGATCTCGTACCAGCGCTGCCCCTGCGCGTCGGTCACGACGCCGATCGTCTTGCACTCCGCTTCGAGTATCGGCCCCTGCTCGATGTGCAGTTCGAACGCCGCGTGCAGCTTGCGCCCGCCGCACGGCACGTCGCCCGCGTAACCGATGCGCGCCAGTTCCTCGCCGATCGTCTTGCCGTCCACGTCCTTGCGCGACAGCCCGTATTCGAGCGGGAACACGCCCGCGAATACGCCGGATGCGACCATCGCGGGCGCGAAGCGCGAGCCTTCCTCGTTGGTCCAGATCACGACCTCGACCGGATGCTCGGTCTCGATGCCGTGATCGTTGAGACTGCGAATCACTTCGAGGCCGCCGAGCACGCCGTAGATGCCGTCGAAGCGGCCGCCCGTCGGCTGCGAATCCGCGTGCGAGCCGGTAACGACCGGCGCCGCATCGGCCGCGCGACCCGCGCGGCGCATGAACACGTTGCCCATCGTATCGACCGTCACCGTGCAGCCGGCGGCCTTCGCCCAGCCGACGATCAGGTCGCGGCCGGCCTTGTCGAGATCGGTCAGCGCGAGGCGGCACACGCCGCCCTTCGGCGTCGCGCCGATCTTCGCGACCTCCATCAGGCTGTCCCACAACCGCTTGCCGTCGACCTTGATCGACGTGTCGAAAGCTGCCCGCTTCACTGTTTCCGATACCGCGTTCATTCGCGTCGCTCCTCTGATCAGTCATGCTGTCGGTTCAGTCGCTGCCGGTGCATGCGCGGCCTGTTCCGGGGCATGGCCGCACGCACAAGGTGCACGTTTCCGGTTCATTGCCGGCGAGTGACCGGGCGATTCGCCGGGGCCCTCCGCCGCTCGTCGAATCCTGTCCGATTGGACAGGTTTTAGGCGAATCCCATTGGCAAATCAATGTCTTTCTTGCGTGAAGACTTGTAGCGAGAAGCGTGCCACTGCGTTGCAACATCGCATGGTGTGCAACGCAATCCGGGTGCGTGCCAGCCCGTGGACGAGCGGCTAGAATGAAGCCCAACGCGGCATGCCCGCCGCGCGAGGGCAACGATGAAACTTGACGAAGCCGTAACCGAAGCGATGGAAAGCGAAGCAACGGCCACGCCTTTGCGGCGACGCAAGGCGCACATCCGCGAGTCCAACGAAGCGCATCTGCTCGCCTGTGCGGAGGCCGTGTTCGCGGAGCGTGGGCTCGACGGCGCGAGCACCGCGATGATCGCGGAGCGCGCGGGCCTGCCGAAAGCCAACCTGCATTACTACTTCCCGACGAAGCTCGCGCTCTACCGCCGCGTGCTCGACGACCTGTTCGAGGACTGGCATCGCGCGGCCGGCACGTTCGAGGCCGACGACGATCCGGTGGCTGCGATCGGCGGCTACGTGCGCGCGAAGATGGCACTGTCGCGGCGGCGCCCGCTCGGCTCGAAGGTCTGGGCCAACGAGATCATCCAGGGCGCCGAGCACATGCAGGACATCCTGGCGGGGCGCGTGAAGCCGTGGTTCGACACGCGCGTGAAGGTGATCGACGGCTGGATCGCGCGCGGCCTGCTCGCGCCGATCGACGCGCACACGCTGATGTACCTGATCTGGGCAACCACGCAGCACTACGCGGATTTCGATGCGCAGATCCGCGCGCTGAGCGGCAAGCGAGCGTTCACGCAGAAGGCGTTCGACGAGCGGACCGAGCAGGTCGTGCAGCTCGTGATTCGCGCATGCGGCGCGGTATCGCCGAATGTGAATCGATAGGCGGCGATCTTTCCGTCGCCGGAAACGCAAAAACCCCCGCCTTTTGGGCGGGGGTTTCTGGCTTGGGGGAGCCTGACGATTACCTACTTTCACACGGGAATCCGCACTATCATCGGCGTAGAGTCGTTTCACGGTCCTGTTCGGGATGGGAAGGGGTGGGACCGACTCGCTATGGTCATCAGGCAAAGAGGGGTGTTCTGCTGGCTGGGCCAACAGAACCAATCCGGGAAGAAGCAGTAATTTAGGTTGTGAGCTGTATCTCACACATACGCGGCACTTCAACCGCAGTACGTCGAGTGCCTTGCACTCGACGCTCGATATCCGTAAGCGCTGAAGCGCTAACGGCTATCGAGACAGCCTTGTTATAGGATCAAGCCTTACGGGCAATTAGTATCAGTTAGCTGAACGCATTACTGCGCTTACACACCTGACCTATCAACGTCCTGGTCTCGAACGACCCTTCAAGGAGGTCAAGCCTCCAGGGATATCTCATCTTAAGGCGAGTTTCCCGCTTAGATGCTTTCAGCGGTTATCTCTTCCGAACATAGCTACCCGGCGATGCGACTGGCGTCACAACCGGTACACCAGAGGTTCGTCCACTCCGGTCCTCTCGTACTAGGAGCAGCCCCCTTCAAATATCCAACGCCCACGGCAGATAGGGACCAAACTGTCTCACGACGTTTTAAACCCAGCTCACGTACCTCTTTAAATGGCGAACAGCCATACCCTTGGGACCGGCTACAGCCCCAGGATGAGATGAGCCGACATCGAGGTGCCAAACACCGCCGTCGATATGAACTCTTGGGCGGTATCAGCCTGTTATCCCCAGAGTACCTTTTATCCGTTGAGCGATGGCCCTTCCATACAGAACCACCGGATCACTATGACCTGCTTTCGCACCTGCTCGACTTGTCGGTCTCGCAGTTAAGCACGCTTATGCCATTGCACTATCAGCACGATTTCCGACCGTACCTAGCGTACCTTCGTACTCCTCCGTTACGCTTTGGGAGGAGACCGCCCCAGTCAAACTGCCTACCATGCACTGTCCCCGACCCGGATCACGGGCCAAGGTTAGAACCTCAAACAAACCAGGGTGGTATTTCAAGGACGGCTCCACCGAAACTAGCGTTCCGGTTTCATAGCCTCCCACCTATCCTACACAGATCGGTTCAAAGTCCAATGCAAAGCTACAGTAAAGGTTCATGGGGTCTTTCCGTCTAGCCGCGGGTAGATTGCATCATCACAAACACTTCAACTTCGCTGAGTCTCGGGAGGAGACAGTGTGGCCATCGTTACGCCATTCGTGCAGGTCGGAACTTACCCGACAAGGAATTTCGCTACCTTAGGACCGTTATAGTTACGGCCGCCGTTTACCGGGACTTCAATCAAGAGCTTGCACCCCATCATTTAATCTTCCGGCACCGGGCAGGCGTCACACCCTATACGTCCACTTTCGTGTTTGCAGAGTGCTGTGTTTTTATTAAACAGTCGCAGCCACCAGTTTATTGCAACCCCTTCACCCTCCTGGCGCAGGCCAGTCAAGCTACAAGGGCGTACCTTATCCCGAAGTTACGGTACCAATTTGCCGAGTTCCTTCTCCCGAGTTCTCTCAAGCGCCTTAGAATACTCATCTCGCCCACCTGTGTCGGTTTGCGGTACGGTCATCGTTAGACTGAAGCTTAGAGGCTTTTCTTGGAACCACTTCCAATTGCTTCGCGCCCTAGAGCGCTCGCGCCACACCCTTGAATCCTGCGCCCGGATTTGCCTAAGCGCCTTCTCCAATGCAGCGACCGGGACTTCCAACACCCGGACAACCTTCCGCGATCCGTCCCCCCATCGCATCTAACGACGGTGCAGGAATATTGACCTGCTTCCCATCAGCTACGCATTTCTGCCTCGCCTTAGGGGCCGACTCACCCTACGCCGATGAACGTTGCGTAGGAAACCTTGGGCTTACGGCGAGGGGGCCTTTCACCCCCTTTATCGCTACTCATGTCAGCATTCGCACTTCCGATACCTCCAGCACCCTTTACAAGGCACCTTCGCAGGCTTACGGAACGCTCTCCTACCATGCGAGACGAGCTCGCATCCGCAGCTTCGGTATATGGCTTAGCCCCGTTACATCTTCCGCGCAGGACGACTCGATCAGTGAGCTATTACGCTTTCTTTAAAGGGTGGCTGCTTCTAAGCCAACCTCCTGACTGTTTTAGCCTTCCCACTTCGTTTCCCACTTAGCCATATTTGGGGACCTTAGCTGGCGGTCTGGGTTGTTTCCCTCTTGACACCGGACGTTAGCACCCGATGTCTGTCTCCCGTGATTGCACTCTTCGGTATTCGGAGTTTGCTATGGCGGGGTAATCTGCAATAGACCCCCCAACCATGACAGTGCTCTACCCCCGAAGGTGAGACACGAGGCACTACCTAAATAGTTTTCGGAGAGAACCAGCTATTTCCAGGTTTGTTTAGCCTTTCACCCCTATCCACAGCTCATCCCCTAACTTTTCAACGTTAGTGGGTTCGGACCTCCAGTACGTGTTACCGCACCTTCATCCTGGCCATGGATAGATCACCTGGTTTCGGGTCTACGCCCAGCAACTGAACGCCCTATTCGGACTCGCTTTCGCTACGCCTGCCCTATACGGTTAAGCTTGCTACTGAACGTAAGTCGCTGACCCATTATACAAAAGGTACGCCGTCACCCCTTACGAGGCTCCGACTGTTTGTATGCATGCGGTTTCAGGATCTATTTCACTCCCCTCCCGGGGTTCTTTTCGCCTTTCCCTCACGGTACTGGTTCACTATCGGTCGATCACGAGTATTTAGCCTTGGAGGATGGTCCCCCCATCTTCAGACAGGATTTCACGTGTCCCGCCCTACTTGTCGTACACCTAGTTCTTTCATACTGTTTTCGCCTACAGGGCTATCACCTGCTATGGCCGCACTTTCCAGAGCGTTCGGCTAACAATACAAATAAAGAGTACAAGGCTCATCCCATTTCGCTCGCCACTACTTTGGGAATCTCGGTTGATTTCTTTTCCTGCGGTTACTTAGATGTTTCAGTTCACCGCGTTCGCTTCGCATGGCCTATGTATTCAGCCATGGATACTCCATACGGAGTGGGTTTCCCCATTCGGATATCTACGGATCAAAGCTTGTTTGCCAGCTCCCCGTAGCTTTTCGCAGGCTACCGCGTCCTTCATCGCCTGTGATCGCCAAGGCATCCACCACATGCACTTGTTCGCTTGACCCTATAACGAGTCTGTCTCGTTACAGGTTGAGTTCTCGCGTTGTGCCGTATTCCAATTGAGCCGAACATGAAGTTCGAATCATCTTGAGATACATCGATACAATCACAACCCGGATAGTTTCCACGTCCATCTCAAAGACGCTTCCGCTATCCAAATTACTTGCTTCTTCCAGATTGTTAAAGAACGACAGCCGATACAGTTACCTGCATCACTCTGACTGGCTCAATCGCCAATGCCAAATCCTCGGTTCGCTTTCGAACCAAGCACTTCGCATTGAAGATTGTGGTGGAGGCAGACGGGATCGAACCGACGACCCCCTGCTTGCAAAGCAGGTGCTCTCCCAGCTGAGCTATGCCCCCATACAGAGACTTCCCAGGGTACTTCCGCCAGACAATTGGTGGGTCTGGTTGGATTCGAACCAACGACCCCCGCCTTATCAAGACGGTGCTCTAACCGACTGAGCTACAGACCCCTGAGTCTGTCCTAATTTACAGCCGATAAGCGTGAGCGCTCAACTTGTGCGAGATAGCTCTGGAAAGGAGGTGATCCAGCCGCACCTTCCGATACGGCTACCTTGTTACGACTTCACCCCAGTCATGAATCCTACCGTGGTGACCGTCCTCCTTGCGGTTAGACTAGCCACTTCTGGTAAAACCCACTCCCATGGTGTGACGGGCGGTGTGTACAAGACCCGGGAACGTATTCACCGCGGCATGCTGATCCGCGATTACTAGCGATTCCAGCTTCATGCACTCGAGTTGCAGAGTGCAATCCGGACTACGATCGGTTTTCTGGGATTAGCTCCCCCTCGCGGGTTGGCGACCCTCTGTTCCGACCATTGTATGACGTGTGAAGCCCTACCCATAAGGGCCATGAGGACTTGACGTCATCCCCACCTTCCTCCGGTTTGTCACCGGCAGTCTCCTTAGAGTGCTCTTGCGTAGCAACTAAGGACAAGGGTTGCGCTCGTTGCGGGACTTAACCCAACATCTCACGACACGAGCTGACGACAGCCATGCAGCACCTGTGCGCCGGTTCTCTTTCGAGCACTCCCGAATCTCTTCAGGATTCCGACCATGTCAAGGGTAGGTAAGGTTTTTCGCGTTGCATCGAATTAATCCACATCATCCACCGCTTGTGCGGGTCCCCGTCAATTCCTTTGAGTTTTAATCTTGCGACCGTACTCCCCAGGCGGTCAACTTCACGCGTTAGCTACGTTACTAAGGAAATGAATCCCCAACAACTAGTTGACATCGTTTAGGGCGTGGACTACCAGGGTATCTAATCCTGTTTGCTCCCCACGCTTTCGTGCATGAGCGTCAGTATTGGCCCAGGGGGCTGCCTTCGCCATCGGTATTCCTCCACATCTCTACGCATTTCACTGCTACACGTGGAATTCTACCCCCCTCTGCCATACTCTAGCCCGCCAGTCACCAATGCAGCTCCCAGGTTGAGCCCGGGGATTTCACATCGGTCTTAGCGAACCGCCTGCGCACGCTTTACGCCCAGTAATTCCGATTAACGCTCGCACCCTACGTATTACCGCGGCTGCTGGCACGTAGTTAGCCGGTGCTTATTCTTCCGGTACCGTCATCCCCCGATCGTATTAGGACCAGGGATTTCTTTCCGGACAAAAGTGCTTTACAACCCGAAGGCCTTCTTCACACACGCGGCATTGCTGGATCAGGGTTGCCCCCATTGTCCAAAATTCCCCACTGCTGCCTCCCGTAGGAGTCTGGGCCGTGTCTCAGTCCCAGTGTGGCTGGTCGTCCTCTCAGACCAGCTACTGATCGTCGCCTTGGTAGGCCTTTACCCCACCAACTAGCTAATCAGCCATCGGCCAACCCTATAGCGCGAGGCCCGAAGGTCCCCCGCTTTCATCCGTGGATCGTATGCGGTATTAATCCGGCTTTCGCCGGGCTATCCCCCACTACAGGACATGTTCCGATGTATTACTCACCCGTTCGCCACTCGCCACCAGGCCGAAGCCCGTGCTGCCGTTCGACTTGCATGTGTAAGGCATGCCGCCAGCGTTCAATCTGAGCCAGGATCAAACTCTTCAGTTTAAACCTGTTACTGCTTTCGGTTCGGTTAAGAACCGGTCGCTCACTCAAAGCTGACAGGAATATGAATCACTTCATAAACCTGACTTACTTTAGCGTGAGACTCTTGATACTTTTGCTATCTGATCCGAGGATCGGCTCGCTGTCATCAAGCGCCCACACTTATCGGCTGTTAATTTTTAAAGAACGTGTCTGCGAGAAAACCGTCTTTCTCAGCAGCGCTGCGTTGTCAGCAGCAGAGAAGCGAGATTATGAACCGTGTTTCGCAGCTCGTCAACAACTTTTTATACTACATCGTTGCGACTGCGGGGTTCATCTTCCTCGGCGCTCCAGGCGTCCAATCGGACCTCCCGAACCACCCGCTTCCCCTTCCGCGCCGCGTTTCCGTTAGCGCGAAAGAGGCGTGATTCTAAGCACCTCCCGCGCCAAGCGCAAGGGGTTTCGCGAAATAAATTCAAAAGCCCCCGTGCGCTGCCGCGCACGGGGGCTTTTGCGTTGACGAACCATGTATCCCAACGTCCTTGGTCCACCCAAAGCACGGTGCCCAATAACGCACGTCTCTATATATAGATGAAACGTCGAGTGCCTCAACGGGACGCGCACAGCAAACCCGATCGTGCTTGCCCGCCCCTGGCAGACCTCCCCGGCGCCACGCCTCCATACAGGATCCCGTTTATGGGATGAAGGTCGAATGCGCCGTCGAGTATCATGCCGCGACCGAACCACGCACAATGACCAACGATGGACAGCTCCACTCAATCCGACGAAGCCGATCTCCACGCCGAATACGCAGCGCTACGCCAACGCGCCGCCGCGCTGGAGGAACAGGTCCCGCCGCTCCTGCAACGCATTTCAGACGTGTTGCCTCGTATCGGGGGACAATCCGAGCCGGCGGATGATTACCGGGAACTGCTGGTCGGCGCGCGCAACGCCGCACTGGTGGCCATCGAGAACTACCAGCAGGCAATCCCATTCCTGCAGACGGCCGACTCGATCATCGAGCAACTGGACAAGACACCCGAGCGTGACGAGGACGCGGAGTGGCGCGAATCGCTGCTGCAACGGCTCGACGAACTGATCGACGTCGCGACAGTGATGATCGACGATGCGGACATGCATTACGGTATGGCGCAGGAAACCAATCCCGCCGACGTGCCGCCATCCCTGCTCGACGATTGAACAGCCGGGAATACCGGCAACAAGCAGTGAGCCCATGCAAACCGGCTCACTGCTCCGATCGGCGATGCAGTCCGCACCGCCCTCCATATCAGAAGCAGCAACCGCCCTTGCTCGATCCCTTCCGGATCGACAGCGCGGTTAGCCCGACGCATTTCCGCACGGCATGCTGCGCACGGGCGACCTCGGCTTCGTCGACGACCGCGGCCACCTGTTCATCTCCGGACGGATCAAGGACCTGATTATCCTGAACGGCGTGAACTACTATCCGCAGGACATCGAAGGCGCGGTGCTGAACGTGTCCGACCAGATTCGCCCGAACCGGCTCGCGGCGATCATGGTCGAGCGCGACGAGCAGGCGGGCGTCGTCGTCGTGCTCGAGGCGATCGGCCGGTTCGACCTCGCCGCGCTCGCGCCGGAAATCTGCCGCGAAGTATGGGACGCGTGCCAATTGACGCTGAGCGGCGTCATCCGCGTGAAGAAGGGCGAGATCCACACGACGTCGAGCGGCAATATCCAGCGTGCGACCTGCGCGAAGATGCTCGCGGAAGGCGCGTACACGATCGAGGACGCGTATCTGCACGACGCCGCGCAGGCATGGCTCGCGCCCGTGATCGAACGGTGCGCGTCGGCCACGCTCTGACCGTGCGCATCCTCGCATCGCGCGCGCTGCCGGGGTATAGTCCGGCGGGGCGCGCGCCCGGTCCGCCGCCTCTGGCGTGGTCCCGCGCCGACTTTCGACACCCACCCGCACGGGTGGCCCGCCGGGCCTTCCGGCATCCGATTCGTTCAAACGCCGCTCGATGGCTCCGTTGATTCTCGTTCTCGCCTGCCTCGTCGCAGGCGCCGCGCTCGCGCGGAGCAAGCGCCTGCCGGCCAACTTCCCGGCCAGCCTCAATTTCTTCGCGATCCAGATTTCGCTGCCGGCGCTCGTGCTGCAGCATCTGCACAAGATCGCGTTCGGCGCGGACGTGCTGTGGCTGTTCGCGACGCCCGCGATCGTGTTCGCGGCGACAGCCGCGCTCGCGCTCGCCGCGGGCGCGCTGCTGCGCCTCGACAAGGCGACGGTCGGCTGCCTGACGCTCGTCTGCGGCACGAGCAACACGTCGATCGTCGGCGTGCCGGTCGTGCAGGCGCTGATCGGGAGCGCCGCGATCGGCCATGCGCTCGTCGTCGACCAGGCGAACTTCATCGTGATGTGCACGGCGGGCCTCGTCGTCGCCGACCTGTACGCAGGCGGCACGATGAGCTGGCGCGGCGTCGCGCGGCAACTCGCCGGCTACCGGCCGATCCAGGCGATGGTGCTGGCGCTGCTGCTGCGGCCGGTGCCGTTCCCGCCCGTGGTCGAGGACGTGCTGACCGCGCTCGGCGCCACACTCACGCCGATCGCGATGATCTCGGTCGGCGCGAGCTTCAGCCTGCGCAGCGCGCGCGACGCCGCACGTAATTTCATGGTCGGCATCGGCCTCAAGCTGCTCGTCGTGCCGGCGATCGTGCTCGCCTGCGGGCTCTACGTGTTCGCGCAGCGGGGCGTGCCGCTCGCCGTCGCGCTGGTGCAGGCGGCGATGCCGCCAATGATCATCGCGGGACTCATCGCCATCGACAAGAAGCTCGATCCGCCGCTCGCGGGCGCGCTGATGACGCTCGGCGTACCGGCGTCGATCGCCGCCGCGTGGCTATGGTTTCAATTGGCGTAGCCGGATCGCTTCTGCGGCGATCCGAACATCTTCGTATCATCGCGGAGCGATAGCGCTGCCCCGAAGCGGCCGACCGTATCGCCAGCAGCAGCTCGCCCGGCGAGTCTGCCTTGCTGACGAGCGCGGCGACACCCAGGCGCCAGGTCTCCCGATAGATGGCGCAGTTTTCCGCGACGGTGAAGACCACGATCGGCAGTGCAGGGAAATTGCGTCGAACGTACCCCAGCGTACGCAATCCGCCCCCCCTGCCTGTCGCCTTCGAACATGAAGTTGGTCACCAGCACATCACACGCGTCCGCGTGCAGTGTCGCGCTGTCCGACACGCGATGCGTCACGCATCCGATGTCATGACTCGCGACCACGCGCTCCACACCCAACGCGAATATCGGCTGATCGTCCGCAACAATGAAGTCCAGGGTCTGTTTACATACGGAACGCACATGCGAATGCCCGAAATCGCTCGTAGAGCAAGGAGCAAGGAGCGCCGTTTGGCCGAGCCAAACAAGCGACGCGAACCGGCATGCGCGGAAGCGAACGCGCCCGTGCGGAGGTCGGCGCCGCTACGGCGCACGCGTCATGGGCACCCGGATGTATCCGCCCTCGGCATCCCCATAAACGTCGGCGCATCCTTCGATCACGAATCGCGCAGTCAGCGCGCACAGCGCGGCATCTCTCGCATCGACGGAAGTCAGCGTCGCGACGTCGATCCCCATCCTTTCCAGCAACTGCCTGCGCTGAACGCGCTTCTGTTTCGCGGACGCGACGTCCTTGCCCAGCAGCGCGCACGTGATCGCATGCGGATAGGTTTCGAAGCTCGCGCGCCCGCCCGCATAGCGCGGCGCGGTCAGCAGCGGGTACGCGTCGGCAAGCGCCCGATAGACCTGCTCGCCGACGAACATCCAGTCATAGAAGCCGGTGGTGTTGGCCAGCGCGCGCTCGCGCGTCGGCGTCGAGAACAACGAAATCCGTTCGCGCACCAGCGCGCGCTCGGCCGGCCGGTGCCCTTCCCCGGCCCACCATCGGCACGGCGAATCGACACCGACGGCCACGACCTCGTGTTCGAGGCACAGCAGCGGCAGCGCTTCCGGCGCAACGCCGTCGGCGCGATAGACGACCGACGTGCCGCGCAGGATCACGAGATCGCATTGCTTCCTTTCGCCACCCACATCGACGCCGGCGACGCAAGCCGATCGCTTCGCGCGCACGGTCACGCCGACGGCCGCGCGTCGTAGGCGGCGTCGAAGATCGCTTCGAGACCGGGATGCACGCCGCGCATCGGGTCGACGACCGACTTCGCCCAGTCGAAGTACGCCTGCTTGCGCTCGAGCGGCCAGTCCGCGGGCGGATGCCGTGCGATGTCGCGCAGGTTGCAGATCTTGTCGGCCAGCTTCACGAGCTTTGCACGCCGGCTGATGGTCGCCGCATGCTCGACCTGCAGGCGTTTGCGCTCTTCCTTCGGCAACGACTTGTCGTCGGTGACTTCCATCACGATGTCCGCCACGTCCTTGCCGAACAGCCGCAGCAGTTCCTGCTCGGTCGTCTCCGTATCCTCGACCGTGTCGTGCAGCACGGCCGCGACGATCACCCGCTCGTCCTCGACGCCGGCCTCGTTGGCCAGCACGTCGGCGAGCGCGATCGGATGATTGATGTACGGCGACGCCTGTTCGTCCTTGCGCCGCTGATTGCGATGCTTGTCCGCCGCGAACGCGATGGCGGCTACCAGCTTTTTCATGATTGTTCCCGGAGTCGTTGAAAGTGCGAACCTATGCGCCGACGGGCTCGCGCTGCAGCGCCACCACGTTGACCCGTTCGCCGAACACCGCCTTCACCAGCGGCAGCAGGTGATCGTGGTGCGTCAGGAACAGCACCTGGGTCCGCGTCGACAGATCGCGCAGCGCATCGAGGCCGGCCTTCGCGCGCGCGTCGTCGAAGTTGATGAACAGATCATCGGCGACGAACGGCAGCGCGGTCCGGCTGCCGAGCTGCAGTTCCAGCGCCGCGATCCGCAACGCCAGGAACAGCTGGTCGCGCGTCCCCTCGCTCATGCCGGTCACCTCGACCGACGCGCCCTTCGTCCGCTTCGCATGGAGCGCGGGCGGCGTCCGTTCGGTATCGACGGTCAGCCGCGCGAATTCGCCCAGCGTGAGCCCGGCGAAGATCTCGCCCGCACGCCGGAGCATCGGCCCCTGCTTCTGGTCGCGATAGCGATCCGTCGCCCACTTCAGCAACCGGCTCGCCGTGGCCGCTTCCAGGTACTGCTCGGCTGCATCGCCCATCGCCGCCAGCGCTTCCTGCCGTTTCGACTCGGCAACGGCCGCGTTCGCCTGGCCGTCGATCGCGCCGAACGCCTGCTCCGCGACCACCTGTTTCTGCGCAAGCTCGTTAAGCCGCTTGCCGACATCGCCCAGCGCCTGCTTGGCCGATTCGAGCAGCGCCGGCACGTCGGCGAGGTCCTGTTCCGCGATCTCGGCCTCGATCGCTTCCTGCGAAAGACCGTCGCCATCCCGCACGAGCGCCTCCTGCGCCGCATCGAGCGACTGCCGCAGCTGACGATGCCGGTCGGAGCGCTCCGCGAGCGGCAGCGCCGCGTCGATCGCCTCCACGCCGGCCATCTCGAGGAGCGGCTGAATCCTGGCGTCCGCGCCCGCAACCGCGGCAACGGCATCGGCCACCTTGCCCTCGGCGTGCCGGATCGCGTCGTCGGCCCGTTCGATCGCTTTCGCGGTCTCCGTGGCGGCCGCGAGCCGCGCCGTCAGCCGGCGCGCGACTTCCGGCCAGTTGCCGGCGGCCAGCAGCTCGGGATCGAGCACTTCGGCCAGGCGCCGCGCGTCGCGTTCCAGCGCGGCCAGTTCCGCGCGGATCGCGGCGATGCGGCTGCGCGGCGCGTCTGCGGCGGCCAGTTCGGCGGCGACGGCGTTCGCCAGCTCGACCGCGCCCTCCGCCGCCGCAAGCGTCACAGCGCTCGTGGTGAGCCGCGCGTCCGCCAGCGCCTCGCGCCACTGCGCGTGCCACGCATCGTAGGCCGCCTGTGCGTGATCGGCTTTCGCCTGTGCGCCCGCACGCGCGCGCTCGACCTGACGCACCTGATCCTCGAGGCTGCCCTGCTGCGCGATCGATTTCTCCGCCGACTGCACGAACGACTCCGCGGCAGCGACGAGCGCCGCGAGCCCGTCGTCGCTGTCGCGCGAAACAGCCCGCAATGTGGACTGCAGCGCCGCCTCGGCCGCCACGCGCGCGGCGCGCGTCGATTCGAGCTCATGCGCCTGACGCTCGTATTCGGCCTGCGCGGCGAACACCGCGTCGCGCTTCGCCAGCCAGTCGTTCATGTCGGCGAGCGGCATGCCCGGCACGCCGGCGGCCGTCGCGAGCCGCGTCCACGCGTCCCGGTGCGCGGACAGCTCCTGCTCGCGCTCGGCCAGCGCGGCCTGCCTGCGCGTCACGCCCGCACGCGCGGATTCGACCTGCTGACGCAGCGACTGCAACGTCGCCGCCGCCTGCGTCGTGCCGAGCCGGGAATCGACGAGCTCGTCCGCGAGCCGGATCGCGTCGTCGACCGCCGGCGCGCCGGCGTCGAGGCCGACCGCGCCGCGCTTGATGTCGCCCCATGCGCCGTCGCGCCGCGCACGCGCCGCCAGCACGTCGGCGGTCGTGACGACCTTGTGGTTCTCCGCGAAGTGCTTCTCGTGCAGTTCGAGCCGTTCGAGCTCTTCGCGAGCATGATCCAGCGCGTCGCGCACCGCCGCGACCGCGCCCGCATGCTCGTTGTCGTCCTTTTGCCACGCGACGAGCCGTGCCGTCGACGGCAGGTCGAGCGTGCGCAGCGCCGCCACGGGCTTGCGCCACTGCCCGAGCCCGTCGAGCGCGTCCGTCAGCGCGCGCTCCGCCAGCGCGACCTCGCGCTCGAGCACCTGTTCCCGCGATGCGCTGTTCCTGAAGCCCTGCGCGTCGGCGAGCGCGATGCGCAGCGCCTCGGGCGCCTCGACCGTCGACAGTCGATCGAGCTGGTCCTTCAGTTGCGCAAGCTCGCGCACCTTCTCGTCGAGCGATTCGCGCGTGCCGGCCAGCGCCTGGTGCAGCGCACCGTGTTCGCGCAACAGGTTGGCCACGGTCTTCAGCGACAGCGCCGTCGGCAGCGACGCACGCAGCGACGCTTCGTCCGTCGGCCATCCGAGCTGCGCCGCGGCGCCGAATGCGGCCAGCAGGTGCCGCTCGACGTCCGCACCGAGCAGCAGCAGATCCTGCGCGTGATTCATGCACGCGCCGCGCAGCCGATCGAGCGCTTCGATGTCGGCGGACAGCGCGAGCACGTCGCCGTCCGCGACGATCGCATCGCGCGCGTGCCGCTTGCCGGCGAGATCGGCGCGCCGCTCTTCCAGCACCTTCTGTTCGGCCGCGAGATCGCCCTGCGCCTTCAACAGATCTGCATACGCGGTGGGCGGCAACTCGACGACCGCGCCCAGCTCCGCCAGCGCCGCGTCCTTGACCGTCAGCTCCTTGAGGTACGGCGCCAGCCGCCGCACGCGCTCGAGCTTCGAGCGCAGCGCTTCGAGCCGGCGCTGTTCCGCGCGCGCCTGCTCGATCTGCTGTTCGACCGCTTCGCGCGCGTCCTTGCGTTCGACCCAGTCGCGCGTGCGCACCTGAACCGTCTTCAGCTCGGTCACGGCTTCGTTGAACGACGTTTCGGCCAGCGCGAACGCGCTGCCGCTGCGACGCGGCGCCCACAGCTCGACCGCACGCGCATCGAGCTCCTCGCGCACCGGCCCGAGGCTGCCGACCCCGGCGGCCGATTCGAACAGCACCTGGCCGAGCTTGTCGGATGCGTCGAGAATGCTCCGGCCGCCGTCGACCAGGCGCCCGTGATCGAGCCCGAACATCTGCTCGAAGAATTCCTTGCTCGCGCCGTCGAGGACGGCCGCCAGATAGTCGTCCGGAAGCCGCTCGTCGGCCGGCGTGCGCAGCGGCGTGCGGCCTCTCGCGCGATGGAACGCCATCTCGCCGGCCGCACCTTCGAGCACGCCGCCGATCCGCAGTTCCGGCGTGCTGTGCAGGAAATCGAGCGGCGTCTGCAGCTTCATCCCGAACAGCAGCTCCGACACGGCCGTGCGGATCGTCGACTTGCCGGCCTCGTTCGGCCCCACGATCACATGGAAATCGTGGTCCGCGCGCGGAAAGCCGAGCGCCGCGTCGGTGAACTTGCCGTACTTGATCAGATCGAGCCGGTTGATCCGCATCGCTTACTCCCCTCTCGCCAGCCGCGCAAGCAACGCGGGCCCGACCTGCTGCACCAGTGCCGTCAGCTCGCCGGACCGCGCCAGCGACAGCAGCGGCACCTCTTCCTTCACGTCGCTGCGCACCTTGCCGACGAACGGCTTCAGGTCGCGTTCGAGCAGCTCGAGGAAACCCGGATCGCGCGCGGCATCGGTCAGGATCTGCTTCAGGTCCTCGAGCGCTTCGAGCTGCTCGGTCTCGCCATGCGACAGGTCCATCGCGGACGTCGCGACCTTGACCTTCTCGAGCCACAACCGCTCGTTGCCGATGATGCCGATCTGGTTCAGCACCTCCGCGCGCAACTGCGGCGCGCGCCCGAAAAAGAGGCCGTGGGCAGGCGTACGCCCCGCGACCGTCACGCGCACTGCGCGCGGCACATGGCCGTCGACGGTCAGCAGCGCTTCCAGCGACTGGCCGATCTTTCTCGACAGGTCGGCGACGGTCAGGCAATCGGACGCGTCGACCGACACGGCTTCCCAGCGCAGCACGTCGAGATACAGACGCTCGACCTGCGTGCGGCCTTGCTCGACCGTCACGAGCACCGCGCCGCGGCGGCCTGTCTCGCGGATATGGCGCCCCTGCAGGTTGCCGGGAAACACCACGGTGGACGGCCCCGACCATTGCTGGAATTCGTGCACGTGGCCGAGCGCCCAGTAGTCGTAGCCTTTCGCGTGGAGTTCGGCCAGCGTGCAAGGCGCATAGTTCGCGTGCGCCGCATGGCCTTCGAGCGCCGTATGCAGCACGCCGATGTTGTAGTAACCGGGCACCGGGTCCGGATAGCCGATCGCGAGATTGTCGACGACGGCCTTGTCCTTGAAGCTCTGCCCGTGCAGCGCCACGTTGAATTCGGGCAGGCGATGGACTTCCGCCTTGCGGTGGCCGAACACGGTGACGTTGTCGGGCAGCGTCAGCTTCTTCGTCATCTCGCTTTCGGCATCGTGGTTGCCGCCGAGGACGAACGCACGGATGCCGGCCTTGCGCAGGCGCCCCATCTGCTGGCCAAAGAAGATGCCCGTGTTGTGATCCTTCCAGTCGCCGTCGTACAGGTCGCCGGCAATCACGAGGAACGCGACTTCCTCTTCGATCGCACGATCCACGAGTTGCCGCAGCGCCTCGCGCGACGCATTGCGCAACTGCGCGGCCGGCGCGTCGGGATACGCGCTCAGGCCGTGCAACGGGCTGTCAAGGTGTATGTCTGCCGCGTGGATGAACTTCACGAAGATTCCTTTGATGCGTAGCGGGGAATGGCCAGTGCGCGTTGCACCGGCGTCAACCGGCAGATTGTAGTGGTCAATTCGCCGCTGCCGCACACGACGCCGCGCCGGTCACTCGCCGCGCGGCACCGGCGGCGGAGCATAGCCGTTGTCATTGCCGGGGAACGGATTCGCGTTGCGGCGCAGCGCTTCCTCTTCGTTCTCCTTCTGCGCGAACAGCGCGACGCCGATCACGCCGACGTTCGCCGAATCGCCGTATTTCGAGTTCGCGACGTAGCTGTCGGGCACCGCCGCGAAACGGAATGCCGCCACCTTGTCCTGGCTCTTGCGGAAGCCTTCGATCGTCAGCGTGCGGCCCGGATACAGCACGTAACCGCCGTTCGTATAGCTGCCCGGCCGCCCCGACAGCACGTCGAGCCCGTCGACGGTCGACACGACTTCGAACGTACGGCGCCCCTGGTTGCGCAGCACGATCATGTAGCGCGAGCCTTCGACGCCCGCCATGTGCCAGCGGCCGTTACTGCGCGCGAGACGCAGCGGCACGCCGCGCTCGTCCGCGAACGACAGCGCGACGTCGCCGTTCGCGAGCGCGACCCGCGTCGGCAGCGTACGCAACGTTGCGGCGGCCGGACGTCCGGGCAGCGCGTCGTTGTAGTAGACAGACGTCACGTCGGTCGGCGTGGTCGGGTTCGCGCGCTTGAAATCGACGTGGCGCGTCTCGGATCGCACCGACTCGCCCCATGCAGTGCCGAGCCCACGACGCTCGCCGGCGTCCGGTGCGGCGGAAGAAGCGGTGCCGGCGGGCGGCAGCGGCGACGAACTGCAGGCGGCCAGCCAGAGCGCGCAGGCGAGCGCGAGAAGACGGAACAGGACAGTCATGGTCATCAATTCTCGGAATGTTATCGGTCCACGCCGGGGCCCGGGCGCGGCACTTTCGTGTCAGTTGCCGTCACGATGTCGATCGGACGGGGCCGCCATCGGCAACCGGCGCAGTCAAACCGGCCGCCGGTTGAGATCGGCCCCGCTATTTAAGCATGGCGCGCGCGGCGCGAACCATCGCGGTGCGACCACCGCGTGACGCCCACCGTCCTAAAGTTGGACTCGCGGGCTGCCGTTATCCCGCCGACAAGTCTTGTACACCAAGCGACACCAGATCCCCATGGACATTACGAGTTGGAAGGAACACGCCCAGCGAACCCTCGCCGGGACAGGCGGCATGCATGAAGCCATCGCGCTGCTGGAGCGCGAACCCGACGAGACGGACTGGGAAGCCAACATGCTCCTCGGCATCCTCTACGGGCAGGCGCGCGATCTCGGCAACGCGGTCAAGTTCCTGAACAGGTCCGCGTCGCACAATCCGCACGATCCGGACACGATCTTCTTTCTCGGCTGCTTTCGCGCGCTGCAGATTCCCGGCTTCCACAAGAGCTGGGCGGTGCGGCGCGATCACGCCAGACAAGCGCTCGGCCTGGTCGAAAACTCGCCGAACGCGGCGCAATGGCCGCAGCTCAAGCTTTGCCTCGAAATGCTCGCGACGGCGGCCAGCTACGTCGGCCCGCAGGACGATGCGGAATTCGCGTATCGCTGGCTGATCCGGATCGATCCCGACAATGCCGGGCATTACGCGAATCTCTCGCAGATCCGCGCCGATGACGACCTGGAGGAAGCCGCCGCGCTGCTGGACAAGGCGCAGTCGCTCAGCCCGAACATCGCGAACCGCAACGACCTCGCGCTGTCGCGCAAGGTGCTGTCGGCCGGGGAGCGGCGCGCACCGATCGCCCGCGCGAAATACCCGACCACGAAGGAAATGCGCGGCGATCTCGCAAGC
This sequence comes from Burkholderia cepacia, assembly GCF_001718835.1. Taxonomy (NCBI): domain Bacteria; kingdom Pseudomonadati; phylum Pseudomonadota; class Betaproteobacteria; order Burkholderiales; family Burkholderiaceae; genus Burkholderia; species Burkholderia cepacia. The sequence continues at coordinate 687,418 of NZ_CP013442.1, forward strand.
GTCATCCGTTCAACCCTGCTCAAGGATTTGCCGAAGCAGCGTTTCGTCAGCGCAGACACGCGGTTCTTCACGCTCGGCTCGTGCTTCGCGCGCGAGATCGCCACGCGCTTGATCGAGCGCGGCTATCGGGCCGACTTCTTCGAAGTCGTCGAGCACATCAATTCGAGCTTCGCGAACCGGAGCATGGTCGACTGGGCGCAGGGCAAGTGCCGGGGCCAGAGCCGCGAGCGGCTCGACGAGCTGTTCGCATCCCTGAATATCACGCCGGACGGATTGCGGGCGCGCTGGGCCGCGGCGAACGTGTTCATCTACACGCTCGGCGTGGCGCCGGCCTTCTTCGACAGGCAGTCCGGCGAGTTCGTGATGCCGTCGAGCTCGACGTTCGCGTCGCGCGCCTTCGCGGAAATGTACGACTTCCGGACCACGACGGTGCAGGAGAACCTGGAGAATCTCGAGTACATCGCATCGTACATGCGCACGTTGAACCCGAACGTGAAGATCGTGATTACCGTGAGCCCGGTGCCGTTGAAGACCACGTTCGAATTCAAGTCGGCGATGCAGGCGGACTGCATTTCGAAATCGACGCTGCGCGTCGTCGCCCACGAGTTCGTCACGAAGCATCCGGACGTCGTCTACTGGCCGAGCTTCGAGGTCGTGCGCTGGCTCGGCGGACATGTCGGGCCCTTCTACGGCAACGACGACGATGCCGCCCTTCACGTCGGCGACGACGTGGTCAAGGCCATCACCGACCTATTCATCGAACACTATTCCTGACCGGGCAGGGCCCGGCGCGCCGCCCGACCGTCTCAAGGCGGCGGCAAGCCGAGCCGCCACGTCAGGTTGCGGCGCGCGCGCGCTTCGCAGCGCGCGTGGAACAGATCGGTGCAATAGATCCGCGGGCGCGCCAGCAGCTCGCCGAGGATCGCGCGGACCTGGCGGTCGTACGCGCGATCGTCGAGGTCCGGGCGCTCGGCGCGCAGCCGCAGCCCGTCCTCGCGAAAACGGCTGCGCGTCGCGCCCAGCACCGCGAGATCGATGTCCACCACGAAGCGCACATCCGGCTCCGCCGGCACGACGTGGTGCTGCGTCGCCAGGATCATGTCGCGTATGCGCTCGCCCGCCGCGATGCGCCCCGCCGCCCAGTGCCGGAACCAGTCGGCGCTGCGCGCCTCGTTGTCGCGGGCGCCGGGCCGATAGATCACGTCGTGGCACCACAGCGCGAGCTCCACGCTGTCGGGATGCGGCACCACGCCGCGCGCCCGGTCGAGATCGCGCAGGCAGCGGCGGATATGGCGCAGCGTGTGGTAGTGACGCGCCGCTTCGCCATAGCACCGTGCAAGGTCCGCATAGACGGCGTCGGCATCGAGGCCGCCGCTGCGGGTCCACAATGCGACGAAGCGCGCCCGTGTCTGGCTCATCCCGGTTCCCTCGCGTCACCGCGCCCGCTCAAAGAAATTCCTTGCGGATGTCGATGCTCGATCGCTCGCCGACATGCCGGTAGTTCTCCGCGAGCCATGCGTGGGCCTCGCGCCGCCCGTTGTCGCGCAGTCCGCACAGGAAATCCCAGTCCGCGTTGTACTTGCTTGAGACGCTGAGCGCGCACATCGCTTCGTCGGAGCGGATCGAGTGAATCCGCATTTCCTTCATCTCGCCGCGGGCGAGCTTGCCTTGCTGGATCAGTTCGGTGACGAACGCGATCGCACGCATCTCGCGCATCAGCGACGAATTGAAGCTGATCTCGTTGATGCGGTTGAGGATGTCCGCCGCCGTCACCGGCACGCCCGGGCGAACGAGCGGGTTGATGTGCACGATCACCACGTCCTGCGTGTCGCAGTGGTAGATCAGCGGATAGATCGCGGGATTGCCCATGTAGCCGCCGTCCCAGTAGTGCTGGCCGTCGATCGTGATCGCCTGGAACAGGGTCGGCACGCAGGCCGACGCCAGCACGGCTTCCGCGCAGACGTCGTCGCCCGAGAAGATCCGTATCTTGCCGGTCTCGACGTTGGTCGCGCTCAGGTAGAGGCCGATCGGGCAGCGCTTCCTCAGCCCGTCGAAATCGACGTGCCGCTCCAGCACCTCGCGCAGCGGGTTCAGGTTGTGCGGATTGAACTGGTACGGCGAGAAGATCCGCAGCACCATGTCCGCGAACGCATACAGCGGCGAATGGTCGAGCCCGAAGCTGTGCGTGCCCTTCAGCCAGGGCATCCAGCGCAGCGGATTGTATTGCTCGGCCGACTCCGCGACCGCGCGCCAGAAATCGTGCAGCGCGCCGCGAGCGGCAGCCTCGCCGCCCTGCAGCAGGCCATGCGCGAGCACAGCGGCATTCATCGCGCCGGCGCTGGTCGCGCTGACGCCTTCGATGGACAGCCTGCCGTCCTCGAGCAGGCGATCCAGCACGCCCCACGTGAACGCGCCGTGCATGCCGCCGCCCTGCAACGCCAGCGCGACCGGCTTGCGTTCGTCACGTCCGCCGTGCCTTTCGCTCCTCGTGGCCATCTTCGGTCTCCCGTGATGATGCCGGTTTGCGCCGGCCGCACGCGCATGCGTCGCCGATGCGCTTCAGCGCGTGCGGCTCACCCGCCGTTCGAAGCCAGCTGGTCGAGCAGCGCGGCGGCCTCGCGCAAGTCGGCCGTATCGAAACCTTCCGTAAATCCGCGGTACGCCTCGGACACCATCCGCCACGCGTCGGCCGTCCGGCCCTGGCCTTGCCACACGCGCGCGAGGCTCAGCACCGCGCGCAGCTCGAACGAACGGGCACGCTGGCGGCGCGCGACGTCGATCGCACGCCAAAGACAGTCCTCGGCGTCATCCGCACTGCCCGCCGCGCCGAGCAGCAGCGACGCCTTGAGTCGATGCAGCTCCGCTTCGTAGCAGCGCTCTCCGGTGCGCGCCGCCAGCGCCATCGCTTCGTCGATCGCAGCGAGGCCCGCCGCCGGAGCGCCGGCGCGTGCGCAGCTCTGCGCGAGCAGCGAGAGGAAGTGTGTGCAGCCCATCGCGGCGCCGGTCGCGCGGTAGCCGTCGAGGCCCGCGCGCATCTGCGCGATCCCGTTCGCGAGGTCGCCCTGCTCGCTCATCGCCCAGCCCCGCAGGACCGCGCCCCACGCATGCCAGAACGGCAGCCCCTGCTCGGTCGCGAGCGTCATCAGCGCTTCGGCGTGCTCGCGCGCCGCGTCGGCTTCGCGCCGGAATTGACGAAGCTGGGCCGCGTACGCGAGCGTCAGCGCCAGCGTCGGAACGTGAGCGACCTGCCGGGCCCGCGCGAGCGCCTGCCGGCAGCGCAGGTTCGCCTGATCCGCGCAGCCCTGATGCCACAGGGTCCACGCGAGGAAATTCAGGCTGCGGATGCCCGGATCGATCGTGCCGGCGAACGCGGGCCCGGTACGCGGTTCGGCGTCGAGCAACGCCAGCGCCCGTTCCCCGTGAGCCCGGGCGCGCATGAGCTCGCCTTCGAAGAACAGGCTGGCCGACAGCGCGAGATGCGCCTCCACGAGCAGCCCCGGATGCTTCGCCTGACGCGCCATGCGCAACATCCGGTCGCCGATCTCGCGGGCAGTCGCATACTCCGCGCGCAAGTGGTAATGCGTCCTCAGCCCGAGCTGCACCAAAAAGAGCTGGGATGTCTCGCCGATCTGCTCGCACAGCGCCAGTGCGCGCGTGTAGTTCGCCGCGACGTCCGGCGCGCCGTAGCCGCGGACCGCCATCAACGCCGGTCCCAGCGCGATCCGCAGCGTCAGTTCCTGATGCGCGCGCTCGGGCGTATCGGGCAGGCGCTCGAGCAATTCCAGCGCCGCGCCGAGGTGACGCATCGCGTCCGGCTGCGCGGAATGCTGGAGCGCCTGCTGCCCGGTGCGGTACAGGTACTCGACGGCTTTCGGCACGTTGCCGCTCAGCCGGTAGTGGTGCGCGAGTTCGCTGCAGTAATCCGCGATGCGGGTCGGGAACAGCGCCTCGATCGCCTGCGCGGTGCGCTCGTGCAGCGCGCTGCGCCGCTCGGTGAGCAGCGAGTGCCCGGCGACTTCCTGCGTCAGCGCATGCTTGAACGAATACTCGACCTCGGGAAACGCAGGCCGCTCGTAAATGAATTCCGCGGCCTCCAGCCGTGCCAGCAGACGGCGCAGATCGTCGTCCGTCCGCGCGGCCTGGCCGTCGCAGATGCGGCGGATCAGGCTGAACGGAAACTCCTTGCCGATCACCGCGAGCGTCTGCAGCAACTCCTTCTCGTCGATCGCGAGCCGGTCGATGCGGGCGGCCAGCACGCCCTGCACGGTCGTCGGAATATGCAGCGCGGCCGGAATCCGCTCGATCCGGTAGCGCCCCGGCTCGCCGAGCAGCGCGTGTTCCTCGACGAGCGTCTGGACCACTTCCTCCATGAAGAACGGATTGCCCTCCGTGTTTTCGAGGATCAGCTGCTCGAGGGGCGCGAGGGTGGGATCGTCGCCGAGCAGCGCGGCGAGCAGCCCCTGGGCCTCGGCCGGGCCCAGCGGTTCGAGCCGCAATTGCGTGCGATGCGCCGCGCCTTCCCAGACCGGCTGGTACTCCGGCCGGTAGTTCACGAGCAGCAGGATGCGCGTGCGCTCGACGCGCTCGATCAGGCAGGCGAGAAATGCTTCGGTCTCCCGATCGAGCCATTGCAGGTCCTCGAACAGCAGCTCGACCGGCTGGTCGCGGCTCTCGCGCGCCAGCAGCCGGATGATCGCGTCGAAGGTGCGCTCGCGCCGAATCTGCGGGTCCATCTCGGCGAGCGCCGGTCCGCCGTCGCCGACGCCCAGCAGATAAAGCAGGTAGGGCACCAGTTCCTCGAAGCTGCGCTCGAGCGTCAGCGCCTTGCCCATCACCTTTTCCCGGCAGCGGCGCTCGTCGTCTTGCGCAGTGATCTGGAAATAGTTCTTCAGCAGCTCGATCAGCGGCAGATACGCGAACGCCTTGCCGTGCGACACCGAGAAAGTCTCGAGCAGCAGGCAGCCGCGCCGCGAGCGCTCCTTGAACTCGTGGAACAGCCGCGATTTGCCGACGCCGGCCTCGCCGACCACCGCGACGACCTGCCCGCACCCCGCGCCGGCCTGCTGCAACGCGCCGTGCAGGTGATCGAGTTCGGCGTCGCGGCCGACGAAGCGCGCGAGGCCGCGATGCGCGGCCAGCTGCAGCCGCGTGCGCAGCGCGCCGAGCCCCAGCACCTCGTACACCGGCAGCGGCTCCGGCACGCCCTTGACCTGGGTGGCGCCGAGCGCCTTGAACTCGAAATAGCCTTCGGCCAGCTTGTGGGTCGACTCGCTGACGAGGATCGACGACGGCGTCGCGATGCCTTCCATCCGCGATGCGATGTGGATCGTGTGCCCGACCGGATCGTAGTCGGTGTGCAGGTCGTCGGTGCGGATCGAGCGCACGACGACTTCGCCGGTGTGCACGCCGACGCGGATCTGCAGCGGGATGCCCTTCTCCAGACGAATCCGGTCGCTGTGACGGCGCATCGCCTGCTGCATGCGCAGCGCCGCGAACAGCGCGCGCTGCGGATGATCCTCGTGGGCGATCGGTGCGCCGAACAGCGCGAGGATGCCGTCACCGAGCGACTTGGCCACGTAGCCTTCGTAGTAGTGGACGGCTTCCATCATCAGCGCGACGACCGGCTCGATCAGCCGGTGGGCCTCTTCCGGATCGAGGTCGTGGATCAGCGCGGTGGAGCCGGCCATGTCCGCGAACAGCGCGGTGACGGTCTTGCGCTCGCCAGCGGTTCCGCCGCGCGCTTCCATCGCCGCCTGTTCCGCGAGGATGCGCTCGGCGAGGTGCTGAGGCGTGTAATGGATCGGCGCCATGGACGGACCGGCAGGCCCGGCGGACAGCCGCGGACGCGGCGACGGACCCGCATCGGCCAGCGGCGCGCCGCATTCGCTGCAGAACTTCGCGGACGCGCCCGACTCGTGGCCGCAGCGCGGGCAGGTGCGCGTCAACACGGCCCCGCAGGTCTCGCAGAAGCCGACCCCGGCGGGGTTGTCGAATCCGCAATGTGCGCAGCGCATACGATCGCTTCCCCTGCCCGGAACCTGCTCTTACACATTCTAGTGCCGCACCTGCATGCGGCAAGCGGCGACGGGATATGGCATTCCCTCGGTTCCGGCCAACGGCCATGCGCGCCGTGCGTGCGACGTCGTCCGCGTCGTCGAGCGGCCTGCCGATGCGATGCCGGTTTCACGCGAGCCGGCGGGCAAGCCGCGCGGCGCGTGCGGGGTCACGCCTGCGGCTTCGGCTGGATCAGCCGCAGGATTCGGCTGTCGTATGGCGTTTGCAAGATCTCCGCGACGCGAATCTCGGCGACGGCCGGGTGAAGTGGATTCAGCAGGAAGTTGTGCGCGTGCGGCACGACGACGCTCGGCACGCGCAGCAGCGCGCTCGGTTGCGTGTGCAGCCACTCGGTGCCCGCGCCCTTCGTCCAGTCGGGATTCGTCCGCCAGTCGGCCGGTGCGTCGTGCTCGGCGATCTCGGCCACCGCAACCGAGTCGGGCACCTCGACCCGCAGCAGCTGGTATCCGCTCGGCAATTGCTCGACCGTGGCGATCTCGAAATGAACGAGCGTCTCGAGCAGCGCGAGCGCCGGATGCTCGGCGAGATACACGACGGGCTGCCCGGCGAAATGCCAGCGCCCGCCGGCGCGCAACCCGCCGATGCCTTTCAGGTCGGCGAAATTGCTGATCCGCCACAGCGTCGTCAAGCGAAATACCCCTCGTCGATCTGCGTGAGGGCTTCCTCGACGAGCCGCGCGCCATGCTCGGTGCTCGCCATGTCGAGCGACGTACGGCCGCCGAAGCGCTGGAGCCCGTTGCGCAGCCACGCCATCGCCTTGTCCTGGTCGCCGAACGTGGCCGTCGCCTGCGCGACGATGCGCGCGAGACGGATCGCCTTGTCGGATTCCTCCGGCGACAGGCGTTCGTGCGCCTGGCGACGATGGCTCAGCGTGCGGCGCGGAATGATGAAGGCCAGTTCATCCGATTTCAGCCCGCGCTCGGACAGCCGGTCGATCACCGAGACGTCGACGCGCGCGCTCGCCAGCTCGGCAAGATCGGCCCCCGATCGGACTCGGATCGCCAGCAGCTGTTCGAGAATCGTGAATTCGGCCTGACGCGGATGCGCGACGCCCGAAGGATGAAAAGCAATGGTTGCCATGGGTCCTCCTCGGCAATTTGCCCAATCATTATAGGCGTTTTGCCGAACTATTGGCGATGCGGGATAGCGTGTGGCCGGATCGGCGAGAAATGTTCGGCATCGCCGATGCCGACTTTGTCACGTAACAACCCGATCATTCCACGCCTTTCAAACAATCCCCCGAAAAGCTCGGACTCCATCGCGGATCGTTAACCCAATTGCAATAATTTTTCGCCGCAATCGGTATTTCTGGCCGGTATCGCCATCGCTACGATGCAGTCAACCGCTCAGCACAATCAGTGAAGCGCGAAATCAACGAAACCGGAGGTCGACATGAAATCGTTCATCTACGCCGTGGTCGCAGCCACTGCCCTGTCCGCGTCGTACGGCGCGTTCGCCCAATCGAGCCAGCCGTCGCCGACGCTGCAGGCCGCGCAGACGCGGGTCACCAACGCCGACGAAACCGGCTATGGCGCGCAGGCAGCCGCCGGCGTTCGCGCGGGCCACGTCGTGACGGTCACGCAGAGCGGCCCCGGCTCGGTCTACTTCGGTCATTGAGCCCGCCCGTCGCTCGCGCATCGCGAGCGCGGTCGAACGACGGAACACCACGCCCCCGATCGTCGGGGGCGTGGTGTTTTCACTGTCGGCCATGCATGTTCGCAACGAACGGCGCCATGACATACAAAGCCGTTTCCGCGCGAATATTCAGGAATGCTTGAATTCAGGCCGGTCGGCGCGCAGCGATGAAAGTCTGCGCCGTCACGGCGGCCGCACCTCGCGCCCCGACGACGGCCACGTTCCGGGCCGGCCGACCGCCATCATCACGAGCGCAGACCCGGCACGTTTGAGCATAGAATTCCGGCGAGTACGAAGCCGGCCGAAGCGGCCGTGGGGAAGTCGCGAAGGCCACCGGGAAGATTCCGGTCGCTGCCGCGCTCGCCGGCTGTTCTGAAGCGGTACCCATGCGCATTTTTCGAAAAGGAGCGGTTTCATGTCTCAAACATCCGGTTCCATGATCACGTTTCGACGCCCGGACGGCCAGGAACTGCAGGGCTATCTCGCCACGCCGGCAAAGACCGAAGGCGCGCCCGCGGTCGTCGTCATCCAGGAATGGTGGGGGCTGAACGACCAGATCCGCGGCGTCGCGGATCGCCTCGCGCGCTGCGGCTACTTCGCGCTCGTGCCCGACCTGTATCGCGGCAAATCGACGGTCGAGGAAGAAGAAGCGCACCACCTGATGACCGGGCTCGATTTCGGCGACGCGGCCTCGCAGGACATCCCCGGCGCGGTGCAGTACCTGAAGACGCGAGCCGCGCGCATCGCCGTCACCGGCTTCTGCATGGGCGGCGCACTGACCCTGCTCGCGCTGCAGAACGCCGACGTGGCAGCCGGCATCGCGTGGTACGGCCTGCCCCCGCTCGACTACATCGACGCATCGAAGCTCAAGGTGCCGCTGATGGGCCATTGGGGCACGCAGGATGCGTTCTTCGCGATTGACCAGGTCGATGCGCTCGAGAAGAAGCTGGGCGCCGCGAACGTCGACTTCACGTTCCATCGCTATCTCGCGCACCATGCGTTCGCGAACGAAACGGCCGTCGGCCCCGGCCGCCTGCCGGGCACGCAATACGATCCGGCATGGTCGCAGATCGCATGGGACCGGACGCTCACGTTCCTCGGCCGCACGCTGTGGACGACCGAGCCGAAGTAAGCGCGTTGCGATACGCGTGATCGTCGTCTGCCGGCCGGGCGCATGCGGCCGGCGGATGATGGCAACAAAGGCGCGCGTGACGCCGTCACGGCGGCGCCGCGCCGGCTCAAGGCTGACCGGAACCGCACAGCGCAGCCTCGTCGGTGGCCAGCATTTCGGGTACGCATTCACGCAGAAAATCGACGAACGTGCGGATTTTCGCATCGAGATACTGGCGCGATGCGTACAGCGTGTAGACGGTCAGCTTCTGCAAGCGGTAGTCGGGCAGCACGCGCACCAGCGCGCCGCTGCGCAGTGCCGGCACCGCGGTCGACATCGGCAGCGAACCGATACCGAGGCCGGCGCGCAATGCGGCGCCGAGCGCATCGGCGACATTCACCTGAAAGTCGGGCAGCGGAAGCTCGAAGGTCTCTCGGCCGTCGGGGCCGTCGAGATGCCAGCGATCGCGCGGAAATACGGGCGTGACGATCTGCAGGCAGGCATGCGCTTCGAGGTCCTTGATCGTCTGCGGCGTGCCGTGTTCGCGCAGGTACGCGGGCGACGCGCACAGCACGCTGTGCACCTCGCCGAGCCGCTGCGACACGAGCCCCGAATCGGGAAGCTCCGTCGCACTCAACTGCAGCGACACGTCGTAGCCTTCGTCGATGATGTCGGGTACGTGCTGCGACAGCGTGAGCTCGACCGCGACCGACGGATAACGCTGCCGGTAACGCACGACCGCGGGCACCACGTAGGCCTGGCCGAAGCTCGTCGTCGCATGAACGTGCAGCCGTCCGGACGGCTTCGCCTGCGCGTCCGCCGCTTCCGCCTCGGCCTCGTCGATATAGGCGAGCACCCGCTGGCAGCGGTCGAGATAACGCTGCCCGGCGTCGGTCAGTGCGATGCGGCGCGTGCTGCGGTTGAGCAGGCGCGTGCGCAGATGGGTCTCGAGCTGCGCGACCGACCGCGATGCATAGGCCGTCGTGATGTCCAGGCGCTGGGCCGCGCTCGTGAAGCTGCCCTCCTCCGCAACCCGGACGAAAATGCGCATCATCTGTAACGTGTCCATCGACCTGTCCCCGGGATTGAGATCACGTCGCGCCATGCGGCCCGGGCGCGTCGCGATGCGCGAGGCCGGGACCGTGCCTGTATCGCCGCAGCGCGAGCGTTGCTGCGCACGCCGCCGACGGCGTCGCTCCGAAGCGGGACATCCACGCACGCACACGCGTGCGCATTCCGCTTCGGCACGAATTGTGCGGAACAGTACAGCAGCGGTGCGGACGTGTCCAGTTCGGCATGATCCCGGCCGCGGTGGTCAAGCCGACGCTTCCGGACGACGCATCGCCGATGTGGTCACACGCCCGCTCGGCCGGACTCCTGACGGTGCGACCGGCGTGGGCGACCGGGTTGCCAGCGGCGTGCTATGCGCGCGCGGACGACTCGAACGGATTGCGCAACACGATCGTGTCGTCGCGCTCCGCGCCGGTCGTGATCATCGCAACCGGTGCGCCCGCGACCGCTTCGACGCGTTCGACGAAGCGGCGCGCCGCTTGCGGCAGGTCGCCGAGCCGCCGTTTTCCGGCGACCGTGCCGGCCCACCCGTCGAACTGCTCGTAGACCGGCTTCGCGCGGGCCAGCGCAGCGAGGCTCGCGGGCAGATGATCGATGCGCTTTCCGTCGAGCTCGTAGCCGACGCCGAGCCGGATCACGTCGAAACCGTCGAGCACGTCGAGCTTGGTGAGCGCCAGCGAATCGATGCCCGAAATCCTGACCGCCTGACGCAACTGCGCGGCATCGAGCCATCCGCAGCGGCGCGGCCGGCCGGTATTCACGCCGTACTCGCGCCCGCGCTCCCGCAGCCGCTCGCCGGCCTCGTCGGCAAGCTCCGTGACGAATGGCCCGCCGCCGACGCGGGTCGCATAGGCCTTGGTCACGCCCAGCACATGGCCGAGCTTCGACGCGCCGAGCCCCGTACCGGCCGCCGCTGCCGATGCGACGGTGCCGGATGACGTCACGAACGGATACGTGCCCCAGTCGATGTCCAGCATCACGGCTTGAGACCCCTCGAACAGGATCTTCCTGCCCTGGTCGTGCGCGTCGTTGAGGTCGGCCCACACCGGCCGCACGAACGGCAGCACCTTGGGCGCGAGGTCGGCGAGCGTCGCCAGCATCGCATCGCGTGACCACGTGTCGAGGCCCAGGCCACGAAACCACGCATTGTGATGATCGAGCAGCGCGTCGAGCTTGTGAGCGAGTCCGTCCGGATCGGCCAGATCGCAGACCCGCAGCCCCCGGCGGCCGACCTTGTCCTCGTAGGCCGGCCCGATCCCGCGCAGCGTGGTGCCGATGGGCTCGCGGCGCAACTGCTCCTGTGCACGATCGACGGCCCGGTGGATCGGCAGCACCAGCGTCGCGTTCTCGGCGATCGACAGGTTGTCCGGCGTCACCGACAGCCCGAGTTCGGCCATCCGCGCGATTTCCGCGAGCAAGGCTTCCGGATCGAGCGCCACGCCGTTGCCGATCACGCCGCGCTTGCCGCGCACGATGCCGCTCGGCAGGAGCGCGAGCTTGTATGTCTTGCCGCCGACAACCAGCGTATGACCCGCGTTGTGGCCGCCGTTGTAGCGCGCGACGAGATCGGCCTGTGCCGCCAGCCAGTCTACGACACGTCCCTTACCTTCGTCGCCCCATTGGGCGCCCACGACCACCACGTTCGGCATGCTCCGCACTCCATGTGAGAAATTTCAACACTTGGCGGTCTCCGCGAGCCGCCCGCATCGCATATTGGCGCAGCGGTACTTGACGATCAAACGATTAAACCTGAGATACTGCGTGACATAAACTCACACGAACGGATGCAATGCGCCGAACCCTTCCTCCGCTGAATTCGCTGCGCGCGTTCGAAGCCGCCGCGCGCCACGGCAGCTTCACGCTGGCCGCCGACGAACTGTGCGTGACCCACGGCGCGATCAGCCGGCACGTTCAGCAACTGGAGGCTTGGCTCGGACGGCCGCTGTTCGAACGCCATAACCGGCGGGTGGAGCTGACGGAGGCCGGACGGGTCTACCTGGCCGAGGTCGGTGCGTCGTTCGACCGGATCGCGCTCGCCACCGCGCAGCAGCTTCAGCGAGGACGCCATGGGGTGCTGCGCGTCAGTGCGCCTGCGACGTTTTCGTTGCGCTGGCTGGTGCCGAAGCTGTCGTCGTTTCAGGTCGCCCATCCAGCCATCGAGGTACGGCTGTCGACGTCGAACGAGCCGATCGACAAGCTGCGCGACGTCGTGGACGTGATCATTCGCGGCGGGCCGCAGGCCATCGACGGCTACGTTGCCGAGGAGTTTCTTTCCGAGGTGCGGCTGCCCGTGTGTGCGCCGCGGCTTCTCGACGGACGGCCGCTGAGGCAACCCGCGGATCTCGAGCACTTCACGCTGCTGCACGCGGCCACCTATCCCGGCATGTGGCCTGAATGGCTCGCGGCAGCCGGACATCCGAATCTCGTGCCGCGCCACTCGCTCACGCTCGAGCATTTCTACCTGACGCTCCAGGGTGCGCTCGACGGGCTCGGCGTCGCGATGGGGCCGATCGCGCTCGTCGCGGACGACATCGCCGAAGGTCGGCTCGTGCAGCCGTTCGGCGAACCGGCGCTGCCGCCGTGGCGCTATTTCATCTATGTGGCCGCGGCGCGTGCGGAAGACGGCGCGGTACGCGCTTTCATGGATTGGCTGAAACTGGCGGGCGGCGCGTCGGCTCCGCGCGACGCCTGACGCAGAAATGACGCGCGGTCAGGCGCGGGCGGAGTCACGCTTTCACTTCGCATGGCGACGGCAAGCGGCGCACCGTGCCGTCATCGCACGGCGCACGCGCCCGGAGAATGCTTACTGGCTCGCGCCGGCAGCGGCCCCTGCCTTCTTCTCCGCGTTCTGCAGGTTCTGCGGATAGTTCGGATCATTGGCCGCCGGCTTGTATCCCGCGTCTTCGAGTTTCTTCAGCTCGGCATTGTTCTTCGCGCGCGCGGCCTTGCGCTCGGCCTTGTGTCTCGCGCGAGCTTCCTTGCGTGCCTGCGCCTTCGCCGCCTTGGCATCCTGCGCCTGCGCCGCGGGTTCGCTGGCCGGCGCCTGCGCATACGCCGGTGCCGCGCCGCCGATGAGGAGCGCCGCAGCGGCAGCGACGAGCGTGAGCCTTCTGGTTTGGATACGCATCCGTGAACTCCTTCTTCTGATTGATTACAGATTGAAGTACGTCGAGATATCCCCCTGCGACCGAAACGCTGATACGTCGATCGGGGCCTGTGAATCATAACTGCGTCGCCGCACCAGTGGCGATATGGAAACCGCCGCATGGTGCATCGTCATGGCGTGACGGCATCGTTGATCTCGGTCACGTTCCCTCGATTGACGTCTTCCCATAAACGACCACCCAAAGCTTTGGGACGATTGCTCGTCCGGCTTGTCCGTCCGGATCGCGACATTCGTGAGCGTCCATGGAGCCCGGGAACGGTGAGGATTTTCGGGAGCTGTGTGCAGGATCGCCTGTGGTGAGTCACGGACGTGCCTTCGTGTTCACGTTGGGCCGTATTGCCCGGCTGTTTGGTGGACGTGTCGAGAATGGATGTCGGAGATGCAAAGGTAGAAATTTGCGGTGACCTTCTCGCAGATCCGTTGTGCGTGAACTTGCTCATGCAGCTTTATCCACAGATCACCCAGTTTCATCAGGTTGCCGGGCGCGAAGTCTCATGGAACCCATCGCATTGCCACAGGACATCAACACAGCAGCTACTGTGCGTAGCGTCAGCTGCGGGAATACTGGGCTGGTAGCCTCGGGCGAACGTCGAAGTGTCTCCGTTGGCTGACGACACAGCGCACCATAGACGGGAACCTGTCGACAGAAAAACGGCGTTTTCCTTCGATTCGTTCCCATAGCTTTATACGTATCGATGAATGTGAGTATGTACTCACGTCGAAGCGACCTCTTCTATGCGGAAAGGCCCGCCAGACGGTGCGATGCACGTGTCAGATCGGCAGGAACCCTCGGCGGACGTCGCTTGACTGCACGCAGGCAGGTCGTCTGGTAGCGGTTTATGGGGGGTGGCTTTTTCCGGAAGCACACAGTGTGTTTACATCTTTAGAAAGCAACGTTTACTTCTTTAACTACTTTTAGAAGCCTCACAGGCTTGCCTGACAAGGGTTTGACCGGTGTTCGGTACCCATTTATGGGAGGGAAGGTAGAAGGGTTTGGGGTCTCAGGTCTGTGGATTTGGGGAATTGGGTACCTCGGAATGGGGAATCTGGGCTGTGGATATGGTGGGAGGGTTCCCGGTTATGGGAATTTGACGGTGGAATGCCGCGGGTAGCCGCCTATGGGAAGCGGCAATGGTACCCATCTATGGGGGGATTCGGACACGCTGTCGCGCGACGAATGTCCACAAGGATGATCTTTGGTAGCCATTTGTGGGGCGCTTTGAAGGTATCCGTTTATGGGAGGCGGGCTAACGTGTGCCGAACAGGATTCGGATACCAGGTGAGTCCTGCCTTCCCATAAACAGGATCGCTTCGATGGAAAGGGAGCCTTTTATGGGAGTTTCAAAAGGTTGCCAGCTATGGGATCGATCTGGATGCGTTACGACCTGATCTGCGCGAACATCGAAACACACGAGGATGGAAAGGTACCCATTCATGGGGAACCGCCAAGGTTGCAAGTTATGGGGGAAAAAATGCCGGGGTGCTGCACGGCACCACGAATTCGGCGGCCGATCGTCGTTCCGTCCGTCTGGTTCCCATAAAAGGTTACCTTCGATGAGGCTCAGGGCCGGCTCGATTCGGTCGGAACTCGCCAAAGGTAGCTGCTTTTGGGAAGAGACTCCGAGAAAAGGTAGATGCTTATGGGGGCTTGCGAGCATTGCTTCACAAAAAAATCTCCTTTGTGCTCGATGAGTTAGCCACGATTGTGCAAGTGACCTGCGAGCTGGGACATTGCCGGCGGCGGCGAAAAGGTATAAAGTCCGCTCTCAACAAGGTGACCTTATCCGGACATTACGATGCCGCGCAAGCCCGCAAGCAAAGGCTCAGACAAACAGGTTTCGCTGTTTCAGACACCCGAGCCTCCCGACTTGCTGCGCAAGGCGGTCCAGGCGATTCATATCGCGCCCAAGTCCGGGAAGATCGGGCTGCAGCAGCGCAAGATGTTCAGCTCGCTGATCAAGAACGCGCTTCGGCAGGAGGCGTTCGAGCCGGGCCGCACGAGCTTCTCGATCTCGATCGCGTCGCTCTCGCACGAGAGCGGGTTGAACAGCAACAACACGAAATACGTGAAGGACACGGTCAACTCGCTGATCAGTACCGTCGTCAACTGGGACTATCTGGCCGCGGATCGATCGACAGTCTGGAAAGCGTCGGGCCTGCTCGCCGGCGCGGAGCTCGAGCAGTCGGTGCTGAAGTACAGCTTCTCCGACCAGATTCGCAGCGAGTTGCTCAACCCCGAGATCTACGCACTGATCGATATGCGGATCGCCCGCGAGTTCCGGCGGTCGCACTCGCTCGCGTTGTGGGAAAACACGGTGCGCTACGAAGGAATCGGCATCACCGCGAAGATCCCGCTGCCGAAATTTCGTGACCTCATTCTCGGCCAGGACAAGGCGTCGCAGTCGTACAAGGAATACAAGCTGTTCAAGAGCAAGGTCCTGGTGCCGTGCATTCAGGAGGTGAACGAAGTTTCGGATCACACGCTCGAGCTGATCGAACACAAGTCCGGCCGGAGCGTGGAAGCCGTCCAGTTCAAGGTGACGCGCAAGCAGAGCGCCGATACGGTGGAGGACGGCGACGTCAAGAACGAAGCGCTGGTCGAGGAGGTCGCCAAGTTCGGCATTCCGCGTTCGGAAGCGCGCCGGCTGATCACGCAATACGGCGTGCAGCGCATCAAGGCTGCGATTGCCTACACGCTCAATCGGACTACGAAGAAGAATGCGGCGCCGGTCGACAACGTGGCCGCGTACTTCCGCAAGGCGCTGACGCACGGCTACACGTTGTCGGACGGCCAGGCGACGGAGACGGCGACGCCGGCGAAAGAGACGGCGCAGAGCAAACAGGAACAGATTCGCGACAAATATCTGGCGGCGAAGGTCGAGGAAGCCGGCGCGTATTTCCGCGAACTGGAGATCGACGACCAGACCAAGCTGATCGAGCGTTACAACGAGACGGTGGCAGGCTCGAAGGACCTGACGCTGTCGCCGAAGAAGAAGGCGAGCAAACTCGCGCAGACCAGCTTCTTCCGATGGCTCGCGCTGGATACATGGGGCGAACCGACCTCGGACGACTTGCTGGAATTCTTGCTGAAAAGCAGTCTCGCAGCAAACTGATAAAAAAACCTCGCAGCTTCCCTGCGAGGTTTTTTTATTTGGGCAGCTTACTTTTGTGCGGTGGGCAGCTCGGCAACGTACGCGTCGATGACGGTCTTCAGCTTGTCGGCGAGCGCCTCCTGGTGCGATGTGTCGACGCCCTTGAGCTGCAGGTCGACACGTCCGTCGGGATACGTCTTCAATTGCCCGATCGTCCGCGATTCGAGCGCGAAATCGTGCCGAACGCTGTAACGGGTGCGTCCAGCCTTCTTGCTGCCGTCGCTCTGCGCACGCAGGAAATTCTCGAGATCACGAACCGATTTTTTCCGGTCGATCACGGCCGTCAGCAGCCGATCGGCCGTCGGCTCGCCAAGGCGTTCGAAGATCAGCTTCAGGAAGTACGCCGCCTGCAGGCCGACCACGTCGTTCGCGCTCGCCATCCGTTCAAGGAGTGTGTTCGGGAGTGCGTTGAGCGACAGCGTCTTGCTGATCGATGCCTTGTCCTTGCCGATCTTTTCCGCCAGCGTGTTCTGGTCGGAAAAGACCTTCTCGTCGAGGAGACGCTTCCACGCGACCGCATCGTCGAAGATCGTCTGGCGTTCGTGGTCGTGGTTCGCGCGATACGCGATCGTGTAGAGCTGCTCGGGCGTGTGATCCGTGCGGAACGTGGCGTTGATGGTTTCGTCGCCGTTGATGCTCGTCGCGCGAAGCCGGCGTTGCCCGTCGATCACGACGAGCTTGCCGGGAAACTCCGGCAGCCGCGTCACCTTGATCGGCTCGATCTGCCCTTCCCGTTTCAGCGTCAGGGCGAGCTCGTGCAGGCTCGACTCCGAATAGAACACGCGCGGGTTGAACGGGTTCGGAATGCAATCCTTCACGGCAACCTTTTGCGGGGCGCCGAGATCCTCCGCATCGGCGGGCAGCGTCACGACTGCTTTGACCGCAGGCGGCGCGACAGCGGTCAGCGGCGTGACGGACGGTTCGGGCAGCCGCGTTTCGAGTGCCGCATTTTCCTGCGCGAGCCCGCGCAGCAGGCCGGCTGCGAGATGCAGGTTGCCGGTCGGCTTCTTGTCTTTCGAGGTGTCCTTAGCCATGGGCGGCTCCGGTAGCGCGCGTCGACGCGATGTATTGGGCCATTTCCGTGACCAGCTTTTCGATTTCCGCACGGGCTTCTTTCAGGCCCTTCAGGTACCGATTGTGATGATGGATCGTGGTGCCGAGCGCAAATGTCTGACGGTAGACCTCACGTTGTGCGATCTGGCTGTCGAGCAGATGCTCCCCTATTTCTTCTGCTCTTAGAATTTTTAAAATTTCTTCACGCATTTTAGTTTTTCCATTAACGCTATTCAGCATTAGTGCGGAAGACAAATTTGGGTTACGAACGGATCGCATCGATTCGATCATGCGGATCATCGCGACGGTGCTGTAGAGATCGGCCGGCGACGGCGACAGCGGCACAAGGCAGAAATCGGCAACTTCGAGTACCGATGCGATTCGCGGATCTTCGAGGTTGCCGGGACAGTCGACGACGATCACATCGAAATGTGCGTCCTGCTTCTTGATCTCCCCACCGATTCCTCGACCGGCCGGGGCGAGCGAAAGAACCGTCATCGGGAGTGTGTTCTCGCCGCTTGTGACCCATCTCACGGATGTGCCCTGGGGATCGGCGTCGATGAGCGCAACCTTGTTTCCACCCGCCTCGAAGGCTGCGGCGATATTGACGGAGATGGTGGTCTTTCCAGTCCCACCTTTTTGATTACTGACGGCGATCTTGAAAGCCATTAAATTCCTCCACGGAGTTTTGCGTAATATATGCATTTTTTGGAGAAATGTCCAGACAAGATGTTCCTTTCGAGAAACGCAGACGAGCGATGTTGTTGTCACGTGACAAGTGGCAGAACGGCCAACGTTCTGGGGGATATCCAACAAGAGTCATGCATCTAGAGCCAATAGCAATTTCGGCCGACTCCATCTTCTCAATGGAGTGGACGGTCGACGAGATGATTCAAGCGTGGTGTTTGTGACTAGATTTTGGAATTTCACTCGCGCGATCTTTTTTTGAGCACCTATAACAATGCGATGTCTTGTTCAGCCAAATGATGGCCGACAGCGGATATGCAGTTGTCACGTGACAATTTGCCATGTTGATGGACGACGCGAGGCGGGCAAGTTGGTCATTCATCGGCAGTTTGCTCAATTGCAAATCTTAGCGATCGAGTCGATAGGTGGTGTCGCCACCAAATAGCGAGTTGTCACGTGACAATTGCGGTGGTGAGCGTCAACAAGCTTCGCGCCGGTTGGAATCGGCTCATGCTGGGGAGGCGAGATATCTCTGAGAATGAGCGACAAGAGAACTTGCGATGGACCAGGGCTCATCGCTTGTCGATGAGTTGTCACGTGACAACTGGCGGCTATATTGAGGAATTGTTGTTGCGCGAGGAATGTCAAGCAGGGATCGACGGGTAGCTGACTTGTAGCGGAGGCAGATTGACGGGCGATCCGCAGCAGCGTTTAGGCGCAATGGAGTCACTGCGCTCAAGCCATTGCATTGCAGCGGCCTCGATGTGCGCTTTTCGTGTTAGTTATGTATTCCTTTCCACGGATCACGGTACGAGGCTTTTTTAAGGCGAGGTGCAGCTAGTAGGGGCTAGAAATATGTCCCCTCGCCGTGATATGACCCCATTAATGGTGGGCTTATCCACGAAGTTGATCAAACGGCTTCTTGGCGCATATGACGCTGTCTCGAGTACTCCCATGCCGAACGATTGAACATGCGCGTAGCTCGCACAGCTGGCGTCAGTTGCTCGATCCGGGATGTCATTGGGCGTATTGAGGCCATCCGAGACGGTCGGACGCAGGTATCGGATAGGCGTTAATCCACATCGTGAAACATCTGTGCGAAATAGGGGTATGCTCGTAAAACCATGCCTGGCAAGGGTTTCCGGGAGATTCCTCAAGTTGTTTCACGCATATTCGGTGGATTCGCTGCCGAAAACAGGGGCAAATGAAGATTCGTGACGCGCGCGTCATTCCCCTGGCGGTTTGCCGTTCAGCATTTCATTTGAAACGTATTTTGTAGTTATTGATACTTACTCGCCGGCATACCCAAAATCCTGACTTGAATGCGATGCGATACCGTATCTGGAGGCGGATGCGCGGCGCGTGAGTTGTCACGTGACAACGCGATACCCCGTTCCTCATCCTGAGCAGCAAACAGCGATGCTTGACGAAGTCGTGGACGAAGGATTGCCAATAGCAATGTAGCAATTGCTAATGCGCGTTTGGAAAAGAAGCGCTCGAGGAACTCGAGCTATTGGATAGAGCAGGGCAGTGGGCTAGGCGGTTTGCATATCGAACTTGCCGCTTTTATTGCGATTCGGTCCGCAGGACAGCCGATACCTTGACAAACATCCACGCCCGAATTCCGGCTTCGTTTGATTTGATGCAGATGGCTATTTCGATTGAGCAGTTGTGATGTGCCCTGCCAATCGCGCACAAGGGTGTTGCCCTGCGCGAAGTTGTGCTCGTGCCCGAGTCCGCACTTTGTGAGCGACCACGCGAAGGACGAATATCGAATGATTTGTTTTTCGCCTGACGTCGGGAACCGGACCGCACTCACACCAAAGCACTTGATTAGCGCGCCAACTCGCTATCTCGTTGCGACGAAATGAAACGTGGAATGCGAGAGGCAAGGCGATGTGGAGGCAGCCAGTAGGCGCGCTGAATGCTCCGATACCTAACAAGAATTACCCGCCCGCAACCTCAGTCCCTGCCTCCTGCGGAATCCGGTATTTCAAACGAAGAACGAGAATGTCCGTCGCCACGGTCGTCTGCCCCGAGGAGTGCGGTCGTCGGGGCGAGCACGCGCGGCCAAGCCGTTCCCCGGCAAATGCACGACGCGTCGACCAGCACATCCGAACAAGCAACGTTCACCTGGCCGTCCGCGCCGCACAAATCGCCAGCCTCAGCGACTTCGCCGCTTCGACTTTCTCGTCGACGCTGCGCCACCACCGCTCGCCGCGATGTGGCGCAGCCAGTGTCAGACGTTCGCCCATGCGCGGCGTCGACAGTTCGACGCCGCGTGCTGTCGCCAGCGCCGTGACGCGCTCGAACGGTTCCTGCCAGCGGTGCATCGCGAGATCGAACGTGCCATTGTGGATCGGGACCAGCCAGCGTCCGCGCAAATCGATGTGTGCCTGCACGGTTTCTTCCGGCTGCATGTGCACGTACGGCCATTGCGCATCGTATGCGCCTGTTTCGATCAGCGTGACGTCGAACGGCCCGAGGCGCTCGCCGATCGTCCGGAAACCATCGAAGTAACCCGTGTCTCCGCTGAAGAACACGCGCAAGTCGTCGTCGACGATGACCCAGGACGCCCACAGCGTACTGTTGCCGTCGAACAGGCTGCGCCCGGAAAAGTGCTGGGCAGGCGTCGCGGTCAGCGTCAAGCCGGCCTCGTCGACACTTTGCCACCAGTCGAGCTGACGGACTTTCTTCGCGTCGATTCCCCACTCGATCAGGCGGTCGCCGACACCCAGCGTTGTCACGAACACACCGGTGGTTGCCGCGAGCGCGAGCACCGTGTCGCGGTCGAGGTGGTCGTAGTGATCGTGCGACAGGATCACGCCGCGCAGCGGCGGCAAGTCGGCAAGCGCGATCGGAGGCGCATGGAAACGTTTGGGGCCGACGCGACGAAACGGCGACGCGCGCTCGGCAAAGACGGGATCGGTCAGCCAGAATTCGCCGCGCAGCTTGAGCAGCAGCGTCGAATGGCCGAGCCGGTACAGGCTGCGATCGGGGGCCGCGTCGAGCTCGTCGCGGGTGAGCGTATCGACCGGAAGGGCGCCCGCCGGCACCGCGCCGCGCGGCTTGTTGAACAACATGTTCCACATGATGCGGAGCATCTTTCCGAGTCCTTCGACCGGACGCGGCGCAACATTGAGGAAGCGTTCGCCGTCGTGTTGCGGCGATCCGGCGGACGATATGCGGCCGCGTTTCGCGGCGGAGAAGCCCAACGTGCGATGAACGAAATCGGGGAACGATGTCATGGAATCCATCCGGATTAAAAATACACTGCACAGTGTAGTTTATCTTCGGAGAAAGTAAACTGATGGGTGTAAAATTCGGAAATGAATACGAGTGCCACTCATCAACGTCTGACCGATCGAAAGCGCGCGGCCATCATCAGTGCCGCGATCGAGGAATTCCTCGCGTCGGGTTACGACGCGACCAGCATGGATCGAATCGCCGCGCGCGCGGACGTGTCGAAACGTACGGTCTACAACCACTTTCCGGGCAAGGAAACGCTGTTCGCCGCGATCCTGCACCAGCTCTGGGACGCATGCCAGACAGGCAGCCTGCCCGCCTATTGCAACGACGCGCCGTTGCGCGGGCAACTGCTCGAATTGCTGGCGCGCAAGCTGCGCCTTCTCAACGATGCGTCTTTCATTGCACTCGCGCGGGTCGCGATCGGTGCGGCCATCCATTCGCCGGAACGTGCGCGCGACATGGTCGAGCGCCTCGGCGAGCGCGAGGAAGACATGACGGTATGGATTCGCGCGGCTGCCGCGGCCGGCCGGCTCACGGCGCCGGATCCGGCCTTCGCGTCGTTTCAGTTATTGGGTGCGATAAAGGCATTCGCGTTCTGGCCGCAGATCACGATGGGCCAGCCGCCGCTCGACGAAGCCGCGCAGAAGCGGGTAGCCGAGTCCGCTGCCGACATGTTTCTTGCGTACTACGAGCGCAAGCGGGACGACGGCGGGAACGATCGTTGAAGATATGTGGAACCGCACTTTCTCGAGACCTCGGCGTTTGATCTACATTGGAAGCGCGCCGATACTGATACCGATGCCGCACGGATCGCGCGAGCGAGTGCCGCATCGCGTCGTCGCGAAATGGCCGGCGCCATGCATCGGGCGGGAGACACACGAACACCGATGAAAACGCTCCTGATCGTCTATCACACGATGACCGGAGGCACGCAACAGATGGCCGAAGCGGCTGCCGGCGCGGCGCGTGAGCAATCCGGCGTCGGTCAGGCTGCAGCGCGCGGACGCGACGAGCGCAGACGATGTGCTGGACGCCGACGCCTATCTGTTTGCGACACCCGAGAATCTCGCGGCGATGTCCGGGCTGATGAAGGATTTCTTCGACCGCTGCTACTACGCGGCGCTCGATCGCGTGAACGGCCGCCCGTATGCGGTGATGATCTGCGCGGGAAGCGACGGGCAGAACGCATTGCGCCAGATCGACCGGATCGCGACAGGCTGGCGGTTGAAGAACGTGGCGCCCGGCCTGATCGTCTGTACGCACGCGCAGACGCCGGAACGCATCCTCGCGGCCAAGACGATCGACGGCGACGATCTCGCGCGCTGCGCCGAATTGGGCGCCGGCCTCGCGGCTGGTCTCGCGCTCGGCGTGTTCTGACGACAAGACGCAAGACCCGGCGGACCGGGGGCGAAGCCGGCGCGGGCCTCGCACTCCCATAAACGGCTACGTTGCGCGCCGAAGCAGCCGCGGCCGCGACTTCGGCCGCACAGCTCGCCATCGCGCCGGCAACGCCTGACCGCGCAACGAATGAGATTCGGCGGTCCGTCAGACGTGACGCGCGCGGTATACTCCTGTCCTGCGTTCCATCCGGCAGCGAGGCCGGGTGCCCGAACAGATGCGTGTGACATGCTGCTCATGCCGTATCTTCCGTGCCGGTGACGGAGTGGCCGAAAGCCGCCATCCGGAACCGTTGCGCGATGCCCGGCGCGCGGTGGAAGCCACGCTCAATATTCCTGGTGGATTGAATTTATGGGTTTTGAACAACTTGCCGAATTGCGGGCGCAGCTCGCAGCGAAGGCCAAGCAGGAGCGCAACGCGAAGCGCGCGAAGGCGCAGCCGGATTCCGGAACCAAGCCGTTGTCCGGCGGCAAGCCGGCTTCGGGGGCCAAGTCACCGTCCGGTGCGAAGGCGGCTTCGGGCGTGAAGGCGTCGTCCGGTGCGAAAGCGTCTTCGGGCGCAAGGCCGTCGTCCGGCGGCAAGCCGACTGCGCCGGTCGATCCGGTCGTCGTCGCGATCGGCAAGCTGCAGAAACGCTTCCCGGCGGCGTTCCCGAAGAATCCGGCCCCCAAAGTGCCGCTCAAGGTCGGCATCTGGGCGGATCTCGCCGGCCAGGCGCAGGCAGTGGGGCTGACCGAAGCCGAACTGCGCGAAGCGATGTCGACGTGGTGCCGCGGCAACCGCTACTGGTCGTGCCTCGTCGAAGATGCCGTGCGGGTCGACCTGCAGGGCAACGGAGCCGGGCGGGTGTCGAAGGACGACGCGGCGCGCGCGCGACGGCTGAAGGCGCGCGGCCCGAAGAGGAAGGGGCCCGCACAAGCCGCAAAGGCGGATGCGCAGCCGGAAAAGGCCGAGGCTCAGGCTCAGCAGGTCGAAACCGCCGAGCCGCAAACGACGGACGCCGGGACGCAAGCGGCGCCGGTCGAGCCGCAAGCAGCGAAAACCGAGTAACGCGTCGACGCGATACCGTGACCGCCGGCGTGTCCTGGACCGTCGGCGGTGCAAGCAGGGTTTTCCGGGCGGGCAATGTGAAGCCCCCATCACGCGATCCCCGCGTGCACATTCCCCGTCATCTTCCGTCGGTTTGCGCGAATGCCGTCGCGACCGTGCGACGGCGGGTTCGAGTACCCGCTCAATGAGCCTGGACAGTCGACGCGCCGACGACTTCGCTCGCACCATCCGATTCGTTATCCTGATTGATCGTGAGAATTCCCCGGCGTCGCCGATACGTCGGGCGCGCGTCTGTTCAGCGGAAGCCGTAGCCGGCAGGGGCAGCGCACCGCAGGTGGGGCACATCCCGGAGATGCCGCTCGCTACGATGGGGTTGTGTGTGGATCGACCTGGACGATCCGGATGACGAAGGGACTATTCGGCCTGCAATCGCGTGATGCCACGCGTTCCCGATGATATACCCCAGTACCCTATATTGATTTGAGCTTCCGAGGTATACTCCCCCTCCCTATCTGGAGGCCAATGATGAGCCACACCGTCCGCGAAAAACAGAAGCTGCTGAACCGCGTGCGCCGGATCAAGGGTCAGGTCGAGGCCATCGAGCGCGCGCTCGGGGAGGAGCACGGCTGCAATGAAGTCCTGCAATTGATCACGAGTTGTCGCGGCGCGATGAACGGGCTGCTGGCCGTCGTGCTGGAAGACCACATTCGCACACACCTCGTCGATGCCGAGCACGATGGCGGCCATGACGAGGGCAGCGCGACCGAGCAGCTGATCGACGTCGTGCACAGCTATTTCAAGTGAGACACGGCATGAGCGATTTCAAGGACGCGGCATTCGGCGCGGGGCACGACCATATTTTCCTCGGCGCGGCGCATGACCAGAACGAACGCAAGACGTGGGCGGTGATTGCGCTGTGCAGCGTGATGATGGTCGCGGAAATCGTTGGCGGAAGCATGTTCGGGTCGCTCGCGCTCGTTGCCGACGGCTTGCACATGTCGACGCACGCAGGCGCGATGCTGATCGCCGCGCTGGCCTATACCTATGCGCGCAAGCATGCCGACGATCCGCGCTTCGTGTTCGGCACCGGCAAGCTGGGCGACCTGGCCGGGTTCACGAGCGCGATCGTGCTCGCGATGATCGCGATCCTGATCGGCTACGAGGCGGTTGCGCGTCTGCTGGCGCCCGTTCCCATTCACTTCGGCGAAGCGATTCCGATTGCCGTGCTCGGCCTGCTCGTCAATCTCGCCAGCGTGTGGCTGCTGAGCGGCGGCCATCACGGCCATGGGCACGACCATCATCACGATCACGCGCATGGCCACGCTCATGACGAACACGCGCACGACGATGCATCGAAAACCGCATGCGTCGAGCACGATCACGATCATGGCGACGCGCACCCGCACGCGGTCACGACGCGCGACCACAACATCCGGTCGGCCTACGTTCACGTGATCGCCGACGCGGCCGTGTCGGTGCTGGCCATCGTCGGCCTGCTGCTCGCACGTGCATTCGGCTGGGTCTGGATGGATCCCGTCGCGGGCATTGTCGGCGCGCTCGTGATCGCGAACTGGTCGTACGGGCTGATACGCGATACGGGTGGCGTCCTGCTCGACATGGAATCGGATCCGCGCTTCGCGCAGCGTGTGCGCAGCCTGATCGAAGGCGGCGGAGACCGGGTGACGGACCTGCACGCCTGGCGTCTCGGGCCGGGCCACATGAGCGCGATCGTATCGGTGACCACACTTGACGGCAGCCGCGATGCGCGTTTCTACCATGACCTCCTCGATCCCGTCGCAGGCCTTTCGCACCTGACCGTCGAAGTCGTGCATCCGCATCCGCATTCGGCGGCGTAGGCGATGGCGGTCAAGTCACCCTGCATCGACGTCTGCTCGTTCGACCGCAGCACGGGTTTCTGTGTCGGCTGCCTGCGCACGCGCGACGAGGCGCGCGACTGGAAGAAGATGACCGACCATCGCCGGCACCAGATCGTCAATGACCGTGCGCGGCGGCAAGCGAAACTCAAGCGCGGCGGGCCGGCCGGACAGTAGCGCAATCCGGCCGCGCGTTCGAGACCGCATCGCTGGAAACACCTTCATGGAAAGCAATTTGTCAGGAATCGGAAATGTCGGTGCGATGAAACGCACCGTCTGACACATGGCATGTTGCAAGCAGGCGACAGATCGGCATATTGATTAAAAACGCGAATCATTATCATTTAATATTTCGAGATATTTCAGGCCGCGGGACGGACGCCGCGGCCTTTTTCATGTCTGCCGAAGCCGATCCGTCGACCGTTTTTCTTTCGTATCCGATGAAACTCAACAAGAGCGCCTGCCATGCGCTTCTGATCGCCACGTCGCTGGCCGGCGCAAAAACGTCGTTTGCCCAGGCAAGCGACACGCCGGCGACGCTGCCGACGATTTCCGTCAACGCCGCCGCCGAACGCGCGGCATACGATGCGAGCCGCTCGCGTTCGGCGACCAAGACCGACCTGTCGCTGATGGACGTGCCGCAGACGGTGAACGTCGTTCCGCACGCAGTGATCGAGGACCAGAACGCGACGTCGATGCAGGATGCGCTGCGCAACGTGCCGGGCATCGGCTTTTCGGTCGGCGACGGCCAGCGCGACCAGATCACGATCCGCGGCTTCAACAGCATCACGGATCAGTACGTCGACGGTATCCGCGACGATGCGCTGTACTACCGCGACCTGTCGAACGTCGATCATGTCGAAGTGCTGAAGGGGCCGGCGGCCGTGCTGTACGGACGCGGCTCGGCGGGCGGCATCGTGAATCGCGTGCTGAAGCGGCCGGAAGCGAACCCGGTGCGCGATGTGGGCGTGACGCTCGGCACGCGCGGCGAGCGGCGCGGCGAATTCGACCTCGGCTGGAACGCGAACGATGCGGCGCGTTTCCGGATGACCGGCGCGGCCGAGAACTCGAACAGCTTTCGCGACCAGTTCCAGCTCAACCGCCAGGCGATCGCGCCGTCCGCGCAGTTCAAGCTCGACCGCGACACGGTGCTGAACGTCGAATTCGACTACCTGCACGACCGCCGCACGTCCGACCAGGGGCTGCCCGCGTATCGCGGCCGGCCGGTCGACGTGCCGATCAACACGTATTACGGCTCGGCGGACGCGGCGAACAGTTCGTACAACGACATCTCCGCGAAGAGCGCGACGGTGTCGCTCGATCACCGCTTCAGCGATTCGCTGTCGTTTCACGGCGCGATCCGCGCGTACGACTTCTCGCTCGAACGCAAGAACTACGTGACGTACGAGCCGATCATGACCGCCGCGCACCCGGTCGTCACGCTCGACCAGTCGACGCGCCAGCGCACCGACCACGGCATCGACGGCCTGTTCGAGCTCACGCAGAAGACCTCGCTGTTCGGCATGCGCCACGAGCTGCTGTACGGGCTCGAGCTGTCGCAGCAGCAGAAGTTCGACACGATCTACAGCGTGTCGAAGGTCGCGACCTACGACCTGTTCAATCCGCAGCAGGCGATCCTGCCCGGCGTGCCGACCGGCGCGCGGGCGAAGACGAACGCGTCGACCGTCGTCGGGCTCGCGGGCGTCTACGCGCAGGACCTGATCTCGCTGACCGAGCACTGGAAGGTGCTCGCGGGGCTGCGTTTCGACTACCTGAACCAGATCCGCCACGACTACACGTCGTCGAACGTCAACCTCGACCGTACCGATCGCGCGTGGAGCCCGCGCGTCGGGCTGATCTACGAACCGCTCGACTGGCTGACGCTGTACGGGTCGTTCAGCCAGTCGTTCTCGCCGCTCGCCGATACGCTGATCAGTGCCGGCGCGTTCGCGAACGGCGCCGCGCTCGCGCCGCAGAAGACCACCGCGTATGAAGTCGGCTCGCGCTTCGACCTCGGCGGCAAGGCGACGGCGAGCGTCGCGCTGTTCGACATGCGCCAGACCAACCAGCAGATCGGCGACCCGAACAATCCCGGCTATGCGCTGCCGATCGGCACGCAGCACGTGCACGGGATGGAGCTGGGCTTCACCGGCGAGATCGCGCCGAAGTGGTCGGTGTATGCGGGTTACGCGTACCTGAACGGGACGGTCGACGGCTCGGCGCAATCGACGTCGGCCGGGCTGGCGCTGTCCAGCAACACGCCCGGGCTGATGCCGCGCCACAGCGCGAACCTGTGGATCAAGCGCGAGCTGCCGTACGGCTTCTACGCGGCGGCCGGCATGCAGCTCCAGTCGGCGCGCTATACGTCGGCGAGCGATCTCGTCACGCTGCCGTCGTTCACGGTGTTCAATCTTGGCGCCGGCTATCGCAGCAAGAAGGTCGACGTGACGCTCACGCTCGACAACCTGTTCGATCGCCGCTACTTCATTGCCGCGCACGGCAATGCGGACCTGTACAACATGCCCGGCGATCCGCGCACGCTCACCGCGACGGTGAAGTGGCACATGTAACGCACGTGCCGCGCGCAGTCGGGCACGATCGCGCGCTCACTCGAGCGACGTCATGCCCGACTGCAGATAATTCTGGATGCCGACCTTCTTGATCAGGTCGAGCTGCGTCTCGAGCCAGTCGATGTGTTCCTCTGTATCGTCGAGAATGTGCTCGAGGATCTCGCGCGACACGTAGTCCTGCACCGATTCGCAGTACGCGATCGCCTCCTTGCAGGTGGCCTGCGACGCCCGTTCGAGCTTCAGGTCGCATTCGAGGATTTCTTCCGTATGCTCGCCGACGAGCAGCTTGTGGAGGTCCTGCAGATTCGGCAGGCCGTCGAGCACGAAGATCCGCTCGATGAGCGCGTCCGCATGCTTCATCTCGCCGATCGATTCGTCGTACTCATGCTTGCCGAGCTTGTCGAGCTGCCAGTGCCGATACATGCGCGCATGCAGGAAGTACTGATTGATCGCAGTCAGTTCGTTCTTCAGCTGCGCGTTCAGATAGCCGATGACCTTCTTGTCGCCTTTCATGGCGGTAGTCTCCCATCAGAGCAGTGTCCACTTGCGTTGTGTCGTGCCGCTTCAACGATAGTCAGTCGCGCGTCGAATCTCAATCGGACATGGGTGTATCGGTGACGAAACAGCAAGGCGAATCAATCGTATTTCGTATGCGGCGCGCCGGTGAAAAATGACGTCAGGCCGTCAAGCAGGTGAGATACTCTGCGCATGTCGCCGCAAGCCCTGCGCAACCCGCATTCCCCAATCCCATGCACTCGAGATTCAACGCGATCGTCGTCGCACTGACCGCGGCCGCCCTGTTCGGCGCCGCCACGCCGCTGGCCAAGGCGCTACTCGGCGCGATGTCGCCGTTCATGGTCGCCGGCCTGTTCTATCTCGGCAGCGGGATCGGGCTGGGCGCCGGCATCGTGATCCGCCGGCTGCGCCGGCCTGCCGCCCATGCCGACACGGGTCACGCGCTGAAGAAATCGGAGCTTCCCTGGCTGGCCGGCGCGATCGCGGCGGGCGGCATCGCCGGGCCGGCGCTGCTGATGCTCGGCCTGGCGAGCACGCCGGCCGCCACGAGTGCACTATTGCTCAATCTCGAAGGCGTGCTGACTGCAGTGATCGCGTGGGTGGTATTCCGCGAGAACGTCGACCTGCAGGTGTTCCTCGGGATGGTCGCTATCGTCGCCGGCGGCACGCTGCTGTCGTGGAAGCCGGGTGCGGCGGGCGTGCCGACGGGCGCGTTGCTGATCGTCGGCGCATGCTTGTGCTGGGCGATCGACAACAACCTCACCCGCAAGGTGGCCGCGAACGATGCGATGGTCATCGCGTGCGTGAAGGGGCTGGTCGCGGGTCCCGTCAATATCGCGGTCGCCGTCGCGGCAGGCGCGTCCTGGCCCGCCGCCGCGACGACGGCCGCCGCGATGCTGACGGGGCTCGGCGGCTACGGGATCAGCCTCGTGCTGTTCGTCGTCGCGCTGCGTCATCTCGGCAGCGCGCGCACGGGCGCGTATTTCTCGATCGCACCGTTGTTCGGCGTCGTGCTGGCGCTGCTGATCTGGCCCGCGCTGCCGCCCGCGACGTTCTGGATCGCTGCCGCGTTGATGGCGCTCGGTATCTGGCTGCACGTTCGCGAGCGGCACGAACACACGCATACGCACGAGCGGCTCGAGCACACGCACCGGCATCGGCACGACGAACATCACCAGCATGCGCACGACTTTGCGTACGACGGCAACGAACCGCATACACATCCGCACGCGCATCTGCCGATCACGCATTCGCACACGCATTTCCCGGATATCCATCACCGTCACCGGCATTAGCCGGCGTTTGGTCACCTCCTCTCCATTCACGCGGAATCGTTCAGCGTGTGACGACCAGCGCCACATGCATGCCGGCCGAATAGTGGCCGGGCTTGTTGCAGATCAGCGCGTAGTGGCCGGGCGCAAGCGTCAGCGCGAGACGCCTGCGCTTGCCCGGCGCGATGTCCTCGACTTCGCCGACCTTGTGCAGACGCTGTTCCAGCACCTGTCCTTTGCGGACGGGCAGCGCGCCGTCGGCGAGTTCCGTCTTCAGCACGACGAGTTCGTGCGTCATGTCGCTGTCCGCTGAATTCACGACGTCGAACGTGACCTTGCCGGCTTTCACGTCACGCGGTTCGAGCTGGATCGAGTCCGAGCGCAGCGTCGCCTTGACGGTCTGCTGCGCGTGGCACGCCTGCGATGCGATGCCGAGCGCAGCCATGCCGGCGACGAGCGCGGCACGACAAGCGGGGTTCATGATTGCCTCCCTGTGCGGTGAAACTTGCGCCTGTCGAAACGGGCACAGCCTGTCGGGCGGCAAGAACGGGCAAGCCGGGGCGACGGTGCGTCTCTGTTCCGATGTGCGAAGTACGTGCAGTAAACGTTCGGCTCGGACGGCTTATTCCTGGGGGCAGGCATCGTTTTCCGGCGAGCGCGATCGCGTTGGGCGGAGCGGTGCTGTCGCGGAACGAATCCGCATTCGTTATATTCTGCTGTATATTACGAGGCCATGGAGAAGCGACGCACCGTCGAGTGACGCGCGTTCGGTTGCAGCGAGGGCGGGATGGATGAACTGGTGCAGCAGGGTCAGGACGACGGCGTTGTACGCGGCAAGCAGTCCGCGAGCATCGTGCCGCTGAGGCGGCGCGAGGATGGGCAGCGTGCGGAGCGGATCGCGCACGTGGCCGATGCGTTTGCGCGATTGCGCGGCAGCGTGTTGCGTTTCATCGCGATGCTCGACGAGCGGCAAGGCGTGGATGCACCGAACGCCGGCGCACCCGACGCGCGGCGTTTCGATGCGCTGCTGCAGTCGCTCGCGTCCAGTGCCGAACGTGCGGAATTTCGTCGCCTGCCCGAGCTGCGGCGCTGCATCGAACGCGTCGGGGCGGCGGAACGATACCGCGATGTGATCTTTTTGCATTCGCCGCCGGCGAGCGATGCCGAGCTTCGCGATGCCGCCACGGTGCTGGAGCTGCTCGACGCCGAACTCGTCGGGCTGTGCGTCGCGCACGTGCTCGCGGGTCGCGCCGAGCACCCGTTGCCGCCTGATGCGGCGTCGATGCCGCGCAGCGGGCGCGAGCGCTCCGCCTGAACCGCCAACTGATCGAGGTCCGCGATGGAGATGCCCCCGTTTCGACTGTCCCGACTGGCACCCGGCCAACCCGGTGCGGAACAGCTGCATCCGCCGCATCCACCCGAGGACCGCTGCTGCGGGCCCGCGCCCGTCACCCGTGCGACGGCGACCCGCCGGGCGCGCCTCGCCGAACTCGATCCGCACTTCCACTGCTCGGTGATCGGCACCTGCCTGTCGACGGCGGAACTGCGCAAGCTCGTGCCGCGCCATGCCGACGTTGATCGCGAGCAGGCCACCGACCTGCAGATCCATCATGCGGCGGTCGAGCTCGCGACGCAGGGCGGCGAAGGCGCAAAGGCGCTGCACAAGGCGCTCGATCAGCGTTACGCGCTCGCGATCAAGCGCTTCGGCGCCGCGACGGATGCCGACGCATTGCGTGCGCTGTGGGCCGATGCGTTGAAGACCGGCGACGTGCCGCCCGCATACTGGGCCGTCATCACGCATCCGGCCAGCACGCCGGAACTGCGCCAGCTTGCGTTCGGCGACGTACACATGCTGTCGCATCTGGTGGGCGCGGCCAACCGGGCCGACATCCGGCGACTCGTCGCGCTCGAAGACGAGAACGTGACGCTCAGGAGCAAGATCGAGCGCCAGCAGCACCGGCTGCGGACCTTCGCCGTCGAACGCGACGCCGAGGTGCGCGGACTGCGGGCGACGATCGAATCGCTGAGCGCGGCGGCGAGCCGCCGTGCCGAGCCGGCCGGCGACGGCCTGCATGCGGAACTCGCACGGCTGCGTGAAGCGGTGAGCGAGCGGGATGCCGTCGTCGCGCTGCATGCGAGCCGCCGCGGCGCTGCCGAGGACCGGCTGCAGGAGGAACAGCTGCGGGTGCAGGCGCTGCGCGCGCAACTCGACGCGCAGCGCGACACGATCGAGACGATGAAGCGCGAAGCGCATGCGATCGAGCAGACGGTGCTGCGCACGCTTGCTGAAGCCGGGAGCGAGCCGACCGCGCTCGCGCGCGTGCAGGGCAAGCGTATCGTGTACGTCGGCGGCCGCCCCGGCGCGCATGCGGCGATCAGGCGGCTCGTCGAATCGGCAGGCGGCTCGCTGACGATTCACGACGGTGGCATCGAAGACCGCAAGGGCAAGCTGGCGGCGTCGATTCCCGGCGCCGACCTGGTCGTGTTCCCGGTCGACTGCATCGACCACGATTCGATGAACCTGCTCAAGCGCCTGTGCGAGCGGCACCGGATTGCTTATCACCCGCTCAGGACCGCGAGCGTCGCCAGTTTCGTCGATCTGATGACGGACGACCACGACGATACGGCGCAGTCGTCCCGCTGCAGCCGTGTATCGGCGTTCTGCCTGCGGCACGGCTAGCGCCGCATCAGGTCGTCAGGACTGCATGAGATGGGTGAGGGCCGCGATCTGTTTCGCGCAATGCTTTTGCGCTTGCAGCTCGATCGAGCGATAGAGGCGGATGATCTCCTCGCCGACCGGCGTGAGCACGCTGCCGCCGCCGCTCTGCCCGCCATGCTCGGACACCGTCGCCGGCGATTTCAGCGAGCGGTTCAGCTCGTCCATCAGCAGCCACGCACGCCGGTACGACATCTTCAGGCTGCGCGCCGCCGCCGAAATCGAACCATGCTCGCGCACGGCTTCGAGCAGCGCGACCTTGCCCGGGCCGAGCGCGATCGTGTCGCCCTTGCGGATGCGCATGCGGAAACTCACGCTGGGTTCGTCGGCTGCGGGCCGCTTCGCGGCGGTGGAGGGCTTGGTCATGCGCGACAGGATACACGAACGGGCTGTGCGCGCGACGGCTGCGCGGCTGCTATTGCGTGTGCGGAAAGCAATGGGCGTAGTCGTCGCAACCGGGGCATCCCGGCGCGGGGGCGGGCGGCACGCCGAGATCGGCCGCGATTTCGCGGGCGAGAAACTTCTTCCAGCGCAGATGCGCGACGTTGCGCGCCGCCAGCGCGGGGAAATAGCGCGCCAGCATGCCGGACACCGCATCGCGTCCGTCGAGCCCGAGGTCTCGCCACAAATGATCGGGACGCAGGCACGCATGAGCGATGATCGCGGCGACGCATTCGGCGTCGTCGCGGCGAACCGCGCGACTGGCATCGCGCAACAGCAGTGCGCTGAGCGTTGCGACGAAGTCCGCATGCACGCTGTTCCAGAGCACGATCCTGGCAGGCGGCGCGGCGATCTCGGCCGGCTGCAGGCGCGGAAAGTGGCGGGCCAGCAGCGCGGCGAACTGCGCCTGCGAAAGGCCGAGCAGCGCGAGCTCGCCGCGTCCGCCGCGTGCCGCGATGAGCGTCGCGAACAGGCGGGCGTCCGGCGCATCGGCATCGGCCGCGCCGGCCAGCAGCGCGCGCCGCTGCTGCTCGCAGGCGAGCGGCAGATTGGACGGATCGGTGCAGTCGGACGCAGACATCACGGCGCCAGCGCGCGAGGGCGTCACTCGACGCCGACGATTACGCTCGATGCCTTGAAGATCGCGGACGCAGCCGTGCCGCTCGCGAGGCCGAGACGATCGACGCTGTCGTTGGTGACGATCGCGACGATCTCGGCGCCGCCCGCGGCCTTGATCACGACTTCCGAATTGACCGCGCCCTTCGTGACCGACGATACGGTGCCCGCGACGCAGTTGCGGGCCGACACCTTGCTGCTGTCGACGTCGACCATCACGATGACCGACGACGCCTTGACCAGCGCGAATGCCGCGGAGCCGGCCGCGAGGCCCAGCGAAGCCGCGCTGCCGTGGGTGATCACGGCGAAGATGTCGAGGCCGTCCTGCGTGCGGAGCGTGATTTCGTCGTTGACGGCACCGGTCTTGACGGTGCTGACCTGGCCGGCGAAATGGTTGCGGGCGCTGGTTCGCATGATGAATCTCCGGAATGAGGGTCGCTGCCCGGCGGGCAGCGATGGACGGAAGGGATGCACCGGACAGTCTACCGCCGACGCGAACGGCCGGCGACGTCCGGTCGCGATGGTGCGGATCACGCATCCGCGTGGCCGCGATGGCCCGGCCGCCGTGACGCGCCGCGGAGATCATTCCCGCGCCGCCGGGTTGGCCGATGCGCTTGCGGCCGGCTGCACGGCGCTTTGCGCGGCCGGCGCCGCGTCCGCTTCCCATCCGCCGCCGAGCGCGAGGAAGAGCCGCACCTGGTCGGCCGCGACCTGGCCTTCGGCTGCCGCCACCTGCGCCTGCACGCTCGTCAGCGTGCGCGTCGCGTCGAGGTCGGAGATGAACGACTCGCGGCCGGCCATATAGAGGCGATGCGTTTCGTCGGCCGAGCTTCGCGCCGATTCATACGCCGTCAGCAACGCATCCGCGCGCTGCGTGTCGGCCGCGTAGGTCGCGAGGCTCGACTGCGTCTCGCGCAGCGCGTTCAGCACGACGCCGTCGAAGTGGGCGAGCGCGCCGCCCGTTGCGGCTTCGGCTTCGCGCACACGCGCACGCTGGCCGTTGACGGGGAACGACCAGCTGATCAGTGGTCCGAACGACCAGCGATTGGTGACCGGCGAGAACAGGTCGCCGGCGAGGCCGGTCGTGCCTGCCGTCGCGCCGATGCTGATCGACGGGTACAGCGCGGCGGTTGCCACGCCGATGCGCGCGGTCGCGGCGGCGAGTTGCCGTTCGGCTTCGCGTACGTCGGGGCGGCGGCGCAGCAGCGCGGCGCCGTCGCCGATCGGAATCGGCTGGCGCAGCTTCGGCAGGCGCTCGCATTCGGCGACGGCCTTCGGCAGGTCGGCCGGCGACCGCGCGAGCAGCGCGGCGAGCTGGTATTGCGCGACCTTGCGGCGGCCTTCGAAGCGCGGGATGTCGGCGGCGAGGGTGCGCACCTGCGTCACGCCGCGCGTGACGTCGGTCTGGTTGCCGCGCCCCGCATCGCGCAGCCGCTGCGACAGCGCGACGCGCTGCTTCTGCAGCGCGAGCGACTGCTTCGCGACGGCCAGCTCGTCGCCGGCCGAGCACGATTCGACGTACGCGCGCACGACGTCGGCGACGACCGTGATGCGCGCCAGGTCGCCGGCGGCCCTGACGGCCTCGCTGTCCGCGCGCGCGGCTTCGACGCCGCGCCGCAGTTTGCCGAACAGGTCGATCTCGTACGACACATTGATGCCGACCGCGCCTTCGTTGACGACCGGCAGCTTGTTCTCGAGCAGATATTGCTCGGCCGATTCCTGCGCGCGCTGCACGGCGGCCTCCGCGCCGCCCGAGAAGCCGCCCTGCTGGCTCGCGACTTCCAGCGCCGCGCGTGAGCGCGCGAGGTTGGCCGCGGCGACGCGCAGGTCGGTGTTCGACTTCAGTGCGTCGCGCACGAGCGCGTTGAGCACGGGGTCGTCGTAGAGCTGCCACCAGTTGCCGGGCACGGCGTCGCGCGACACGAGCGTGCCGTTCGCGTCGTCGAGCGCGTGGTTCGCGAGCGGCGCATTCACGTACGCCTGCTGCGGCAGCGTGTAATCGGGGCCGACGGACTTGCACGCGCCGAGTGCGAGCGCAAGCGGTGCGAGCGCCGCCGCGAGATGGAGGCCGCGCTGCTTCATTGCGACGCCCCCGCCGCGCTCGCGGCGCCCGGCTTCGCATTGCCGGCGCGGCGCGTGTCGGCTTCGCGCATCGAGACGGTCGCGGTGCGGCCCGCGATCATCCGGAAATCGTCGGGCACCTCGTCGAGCACGACGCGCACCGGCACGCGCTGCGCGAGCCGCACCCAGCTGAATGCAGGGTTCACGTTCGGCAGCAGGTTCGCGCCCTGCGTGCGGTCGCGATCCTCGATCGCGGCGACGATGCTTTGCACGTGGCCGCGCAGCGTATGCGGTTCTCCCATCACGATGATGTCGACCGGCTGGCCGATGTGGATGCCGCGCAGCTTGGTTTCCTCGAAGTAGCCGTCGACACGGAACGAATCGCGGTCGACGACCGACAGCACCGCGCGGCCGGCAGGCACGTATTCGCCGACGCGCGGCGCGCGGTCGTTCAGGTAGCCGTCGACGGGACTGACGATCGTCGTGCGCTGGAGGTTCAGCTTCGCGGTGTCGAGCGACACCTGCGCATCGGCGACGGCGGCTTCGCCTTGTTCGACGCGCGTGCGGCTTTCCTCGACCTGTTCGCTCGCAACCAGGTTGCCGAGCTGCAGGTTGCGCGCGTATTCGCGCTTCGCCTGGGCGAGCGTCGCGCGGCGCTGGGCGAGCGTGGCTTCGGCGAGCCGTTCCGCAAGCGTGTAGCGGGCCTGGTCGATCACGAACAGCACCTGGCCGCGCTTGACCTCCTGGTTGTCGGCGACCTGCACCGACGTGATGAGGCCGGCCACGTCCGGCGCGACCTGGATCACGTCGGCGCGCACGTGACCGTCGCGGGTCCACGGCGAGAACATGTAGTAGTTGACGATGCGCCACAGCACGACGGCCGCCACGACGACGACGATCAGGGTAAGCAGGATCTGCCCTGCCGAGAGCCAGGTTTTTTTCACGTTAGGTAGCCACGAGACGGTGGGAAACGATCACGACGGCGGCAAACACGAACACGTAGATGCCGAGGTCGAAGATCGAACGATGCCAGACGAGGCGGTAGAAGCCGACGCGCTCGAGCACGGCGCGCACGACGATGTTGATCAGGTAGGCGATCAGCATCAGCACGAGCGGGGCCGGCACGAATACGCCGAAGATGTCGATTTCGCCGATCATGATCGTGGTGGCCGTTGCGTTGAAGAGAAACAGGTCATGGCTGCGCCGCTCCGGATGCCCGGGGCGCCTGCCCCGCCGCGGCCGGATACAGCGACAGGCGCAGGCCGACGAGCGCGTGCAGCGTGTCGCGCAGCCGGCGATGCACGACCGGCGCCGCCCGTTGCGCGGCGACGCCGCTCGCCGCCGCAGCCGCCGGCAGCGTGCGGTCGGCCACGCGGCGCAGCGCGTCGTCGATCGTGGCGAGCAGCGCGGGCGGTGCCGGCTGGCGCGCGTTCGCGGCCGCGCAGCGTGCGTAGTGGTCGGTGACGCCGGCCAGCACGCGGTCGATCGCGTCGGGGACGTCGCCCGCCAGCCGGCGGCGCGAGCGGCGCAGGTCGAGCGCATTCAGTGCGATGCGCAGGTCGCGGAAGCTTTCGATCGACGGATGACGGTGGTCGTCGGATGCGCCGAGGCGCGGCAGCAGCTGCGTGACGCGGTCGAGCATCCGCGACGCGTGGTTGCGCTGGTCGTCGAGCGGCTGCGTCGACGCGGAGCGCGCGACGTCTTCCCAGCCCGAGCGCAGCAGGCGCCGCACCGCGAGTTCGGCGCCGAACGGTCGCGTCGCACGCGTCCACACGTACGCGAACAGCAGCCCGGCGACGCCCGCGAGGTTGCTGTTCAGGAACACGAAGAAATCGGCGTCGTACGCACCCTGGATGCTGATGAAGGTAGCCGTGTTCACGGCGACGAGCATCGTCACCATGTTGAACTGCGGGCGCGGCAGCAGCGTGCCGATCAGGATGAACGGGCCCGCGAACATCACGACGAGCATCGCGAAATCGTGCACGTGCGGCAGCACGACGAACAGGTACAGGCCCGCGAACACGACGCTCGCGGTCGTCGCGAGGAAGAACTTGAACACCAGCGGCGCCGGCTCGTCGAGCGCGGCGAAGAAGCTGCACGACACGGCCACGAGCGTGACGGCCGCGGCGCCGTCGTGCCAGCCGGAGCTGATCCACAGCGCGCACGCGACGACGATCGCGCCGACCGCCGTCAGCGTCGAGAACAGCATCATCCCGCGATCGAAGAAGCGCTCGGTGCCGCCGAGCCGCCAGTGCCGGTAGCGCGGCTGCCAGACGCCCGATTCGTTGCCGATCAGCGCGCGCAGCGAGCGGCAGTCCTGCCAGATGTCGATGACCTGGCGCAGCCGCCACAGCGCGTTCGACAGCAGCGCGCCGTCCCAGCTCGCGAGCGCGTCGTCGGCCGGCTGCAGCGCGGCAATGCGTTCGCGCAGGCGCTCCGCGACCGGGTCGTCGACGCTGCCGGCGCTGTCGCCGGTGATCGACGGCAGCGGCGCATCGAACCATCTGGCCGCGTCGGCCAGCAGCGCGTCGAGCCCGGGCGGGCGCAGGTGCAGGTCGCGCATCAGCGCAATCAACGGATCGGCGAGCGACGACATCAGCGGCAGGAACAGCTGCATCCGGCCCGCGAGCGCCTGCGCACGCGCGAGGATGCGCGGATGCGCGTGGTCGTAGCTCAGCTGGCTCAGCAGGAACTCGAGGCCCGTGATGGTCGCCGCGAGCCGTTGCCGGCACGCGGACAGCGCCTTGCCGGCAATGTGCCCGGACAGCGTCTCGCGGCCGTAGAACGCGGCGTCCTTGAACCACGCATCGGTGCGCTCGATCAGCGTCGGCGCGAGCCGGTTCGGGAAGACGGCGCCGCCGACCACGCTCGCGCAGACGATGCCGAGCACGATCTCCTCGGTACGCGCGATCGCGACGTCGAACACGGTGGACGGATCGGTCACGGTCGGCAATGCGATCAGCGGCATCGTATAGCCGGCGAGCATGAACACGTAGCTGCGCGCGGTGCGGTCGGAGATCGCGAGGTAGAGCAGCGTGCCGCACCAGGTGGCGACGATGATCGCGAACAGCAGCGGCGTCTCGACGAACGGCGGCACGAAGAAGATCGCGGCAGCCGCGCCGAGCGCGGTGCCGAGCGCCCGATACAGCGCCTTCGAGCGTGTCGCGCCGACGAACGGGTTCGACACGATGTAGACGCTCGCCATCGCCCAGTACGGGCGCGGCAACTGGAAATACAGGCCGAGGTACAGCGCCAGCATCGACGCAGCGAACGTCTTGCCCGAGAACAGCCAGTCGCGAAGGCTCGGATAGGTCATGGCGCGAGATCGGCCGGCGGGGCGTGGCGCGACGCGGTGGCGTCGGGGGTGTTGAACGCGGCCGGCACGCCGTCGCTCGCCCGGCGCCATTTGCGGGCGGCGAGCACGAGCGTGCTGCTTGCGGCGAGGCGGAGATCGTGCAGATTGGTCATGGCCGGGATGCTGGCGGCAAGCAAATTCGATAGCAAACTATCGGTTTGGGTCATGAGCACGCCGGGCGGGCGCGGGCCTGCAAACGGCAATGTAGGGTGGGAATCGGGAAATGGTCAAGGCGTCGCGGCGAGCGCCGGCTCACCGACAGCCGGATATTCGTCTGATGTAATGGATGGGATGAGCGACGCCGGGCCGCTCGGTCATTGGGTCAGAAGCCGCTTCTTATCGCGCGCAGGAAGTCGCCGGAGGATTCGTGCGTGTTCACGGCGTTGATGATGTCGGTGAGGAACCAGGGCAGAATCAATTGCGTATCAGGGTCGCTGACGCCGACGCTGAGCACCGGCGGTTTCGACGTGGCGGCATCGCGCGTCGCGCAGGGGCTGGCGCGCGACGCACAGGTGTGCGTGTCCGGCGGGATCTGCCGGGCGATCGGCTGGGTGGCGGGCACCGATGAGCAGCCGGCAACGAGCACGACCAGGGCGACGATAGCGCGAAGAAGCTTCATGGGATGCTTTCCATTACGTTGCTTCGACAAAATGACCGGTGACGAGTTCGCCGCTGCAGGATTGCCTCGCGATCTATTGCGCCCGCGTCGAGTCGGTCAGTGCGTCGGCCTCGCGCTTCATTTCGTCGGCTTCGGCGGAACGTCCGGTTTGGCGGAGAAGAGTGCCCAGATTCCGCAAGGTGCGAGCCTGATCCTGTCGCCAGGTCAGCGGATCGCCGTACGCGAGCTTGCGGTACAGATCCAGCGCACGGCGCCACGCGTCTTCCGCTTCGCGCGGCCTGCCCGTGCGGCTGTAGAGCACGCCCAGATTGTTCAGTATTCTCGCCTCGTCGGGCTGGTACTCGGCAGGCGCATTGCGCGAGAGCGCGTGAACGATCTGCAGCGCCTGCCGATACGCCTGCAGTGCGTTGGCCGGCCGCCGTTCAATGCGGTACAGCACGCCCAGATTGCCCAGCGTACGCGCCAGGTCGGGCTGGTAAAGCGCGGGGCTTTCGCGGACGAGCTGCCGGCGGATCGTCAGCGCTTCCCGGTAGGCATGTTCCGCTTCCGGCAGCCGCTCGTTTGCGATATCGAAGTTGCCGAGGTTGTTCAGTGTGCGCGCAAGCGCCGGACGCCACGCGGCCGGATTGTCATGCGCGAGTGCGCGCTGGATGCCGAGCGCTTCGCGATAGGCGCGTTCCGCGTCATGCATGCGCTGAGTCGCGCCGTAGAGGATGCCGAGATCGTTGAGCGTCGTCGCGATCGCGGGTCGGTACAGGGCCGGGTCCTGCCGGGCCAGCGCGCGGTCGAGGGCGAGGGCTTCGCGCCACGCGTCTGCCGCTTCCCGCAGGCGCTGCGTGTCGCGGTACAACGTTGCAAGGTTGTCGAAGGTTTGCGCCAGCGCGGGATCGTAGGCCGGAGCGTTGACGCGGGCGAGCGCCCAGTAGATTTCGAGCGCGTGCAGCCATGCGGCTTCGGCTTCCTTTTTCTGTTGCTGCATCGCATACAGACTGCCGAGCTGGCCGAGCGTACGCGCGACGGCGGGTTGCCATGCGGCAGGCTTCTGTTGCGCAAGCGTCCGATACTGGATCAGCAGTGCGCGATACACCGGCTCCGCGCGCTCGGGCTCGTGCTGCACGAGCAGTGTGTCGGCGTAGGCGGTGGCGATGGCCACATCGTCGGGCTGCAGTGCATGGGCTTTCTCCAGGTACGGCAGCGCGTTCCATGGCATGAAGCGAAGCAGTTCGATGCTGGCCGCTTCATAGTTGCGCGCCGCGGTTAGCTGGGCGGTGCCGGGTACTTTGGCCGCGAGCCGCATGGTCAGCGCAGACGCGGCATCCAGGTCGAGGCGCTTCGCTGCCGCGTCGAGTTGCAGTTCGGCGGGGTCCGCGCTGCGCGTGATCGACAACCTGCGCAGCAGATCGTCATAGCGTGTGTTCCATTTCGACGCTTCGGCTGCAGGGTCGATATCGGTGCGGGTCCTGATCTGCGACGCGAGGCTTTCGAGGAGGGTTTCGAGGTTGACCAACGCGGCGTCGTCTGTCGGTTCGCCGTGGCCTGACCGGGAGAAGACCGCGTGCAGCATCACGTTGGCCGCTTTCGCCAGCGCAACCCGTTGCGCGGCGGCGAGTCCGTCGCGCTGCACCGCGCGGTTCAGGCGTTCGGTGACGCTGGCGAGCGCGGGCGCGGAGACAGCACAGCGGTTCCGCACTTCGAATCCATGCGTGACGTCGACTTCGGAAAACGACGGCACACAGGTTCCAGCCACCCCCGCAGCGGCACATGCCGTGGACAGCGCGGCCATCGCGATGCCGGACAGCGTTTTGCCAGCACTCATTTCCAGTCAGGTCTGCAGGATCACCGGGACAGCGTTGCGCGGCGCATCGCTTCGCCCGGAAAGCTGCGATGCGATCATGTGTATTGATTCTAGTGAATACCGGCCCCCGGCGGCACCGCACATCGATCGACTGCTGCTTTAAAGCTCGAGCGCCATGAATCGCGTGCCTTCGACCGGGTTCTCATAGAACGGCGCGATTTCCGCGAATCCCAATCGCTCGTACAGGCGCTGGGCGAAACGGGTTTGCGCAACGGCGTCGAGAACCAGCGAGGAGAACCCCAGGTCCTTCGCGCGCCCGACCACCGACGTGACGAGCTTTTCGCCGAGCGACAAGCCTCGCCATGCTGCGCGGACATAGAGCCGCTTGAGTTCCGCGGTTTCGCTCGAATGGCGCAGCAGCCCCGCGCAACCGGCGATCTCGCCGTCGACCTCCGCGACGAAGAACATGCCGGACGGCAGCGTATAGATCCGCTCGAACGCCTCCATCTCGGCATCGAAGCCGCGGTAGGACAGGTCCATGTCGAGCCAGCGAACGTATTCGCGGATCACGGCAACGAGCGCGACGGTATCCGCGGGGAACGCGGCTTCGCGGATGACGGGCGTGTGCGTCGGCATCGCGGCAGTCAGATCCACAGGTCGTTTTCGACCGTTCTTTCGCTGGCCGTGTCGCCCGTGTTGACGACGCCGCGCGGCTCGATCAACAGCAGCTTCACTTCGGACGCCGCGTACGGCTTGTGTTCGACCCCCTTCGGCACCACGGCCATCTCGCCCGGGCCCAGCTCCACGGCGCCGTCGCGGAAGTCGATGCGCAAGCGGCCTTCGAGCACGATGAACGTCTCGTCGGTGTCGGCGTGATGGTGCCAGATGAAATCGCCGACGATCTTCACGACCTTGAACTGATAGTCGTTCATTTCAGCGACGACGCGCGGCTGCCAGTGGCCGTCGATGCGGCGAATCCTGTCGAGCAGGTCGATCGTCTGGCGCTGGCCGCGATGCGCGGGTGCCTGGAGAGAAGGGTGGGACATGCCGGCTCCGTTACGGTGATGTGCTGTAAATGGAGCTTAGGCCGGCCGCCGGCGGGCAGTCTTGAACGATTGTGCGTGCCGGCCGCCGTCAGTCGGCGCGCGGCTGGCCCGTCATCGTCAGCCAGCGCGCGGGCGAGATTCCGTATGCGCTGCGGAAATGCCGGGTCATGTGGCTCTGATCGGAAAAACCCGCCGCGACCGCGGCGTCCGCGAGGGGCACGCCGCGCAGCATCATCGCGCGCGCCGCTTCGAGCCGGCGCATGGTCAGGTAACGATACGGGCTCGTTCCGTAGAAGTTGCGGAAATCCCGCGACAGGCTCCAGCGGTCCCGCCCGCTGATGGCGGCGAGCGTGTCCAGCGTGACGGGCCCGGTGCATGCGTCCTGCAGATACTCGCGCGCTCGCTGCACCGCGGCGAAATCCGCGGGCTTGCGCGTCGGCCGGGCGCCGGAGGCGATATCCAGCGCGAGCGCGAGGTCGACGATCGCGTCGTCGCGTTCGAGCGGCTCCGCGCCGTCGCGCATCCGGCTCAGCGCGGCGCGGGTCGCGTCGAACAGGCGCGGATCGGTCGTCACGCCGCCGTCGATGAACGGCAGCGGCTTGCCGCCCAGCACGGCCTGGATCGCGGCGGGCTGCACGTAGATCATCTGGTAGCGGAACCCCTCGTGCGTGCCGGCCTGGCCGTCATGGGCCTCGTCGGGATGCAGGACCATCGTTTGCCCCGGCACGCTGCTGCGCAGGCTGCGCCGATAGTGGAAGCACTGGACGCCGGCGAGGGTCAGGCCGATCGCGTAGGTGTCGTGCCGGTGCATCGAGTACGCGTTGCCGCGGAAATAGGCTTCGATGCGCTCGATGCCCTGCGTGGCTTCCGAGCGGGAAATCCAGTCGGATCGGGTCTGCTTCGTACTGCCTGTCATTGCGCTCTCCCGGCATTCCCTGATGCTTCGGTTTCCTTGCGAATTCGCTGCGCGAGCGGGCGTCAGCCGGCCCGGCCTGCGTCCGCTTCCTGATACAGCGTGCGGAGGATCTGCGCGAAGATCGTATCGATCTCGCGCGCCACGCCCGCGCGCGTGAACGCGGCAACCGGCGGCAGCGTCCAGTCGAGCGTATACGGCACGATCGCGACGCCGGCGATGCGCACGAGCTCCTCCGCGATATCGGCGGGGACGATCGACACGGCGTCTTCGTTGGCCACGATCACTTCGCCGATCAGGCGCGACGAGTAGCTTTCGACGATCGGCACGGGCGGCGCGACGCCGGCGTGCAGGAACAGGTCGGCGATCTGCTCGCGGAGCGGCGTGTGCGGCGGGCCGAGAATCCAGTCGAGCTCCGCGAGCTTGCGCCAGTTGGGCCGGCTGCGTGCCAGACGCGCGGCGAGCCGGCGGCTCGCGATCAGGCGCGGCTTCTGCTGATGCAGCACTTCGAAGCGCAACTGCGCGAGATCGACGGTCGACGACGCGCGTCCGATCACGATGTCGAGCGTGTGGTCGCTCAACTGCGCCATCAGCGCATCGCTGGTGCCTTCGTGGATCGTCATCGTGAGCCGCTGCGGCACCTGCGATTGCGTGCGCCGGATCGCCGCCGCCAGCGTGCGGCCCGAAATGAACGGAATCACGCCGATGTGCAGCCGCATCGCATGGCCGGCGACGACCGCT
The DNA here is from genome assembly GCF_001718835.1 of Burkholderia cepacia. Classification (NCBI taxonomy): domain Bacteria; kingdom Pseudomonadati; phylum Pseudomonadota; class Betaproteobacteria; order Burkholderiales; family Burkholderiaceae; genus Burkholderia; species Burkholderia cepacia. Next base: position 731,598 of record NZ_CP013442.1, read on the forward strand.
TCGATATCGCGGGTGAGATGGTCGAGGTCGTGCAGCATCGCCTGCGCGCGTTCGAGCACGACGTTGCCGAGCGCGGTCGGCCGCATGCCGCGCGACGAGCGCTCGAAGAGCGGCGTGCCGAACATGCTCTCCAGCTCGGACAGCGCGTTCGTCACGGCCGGCTGGCTGCTCGCGAGATGCTCGGCCGCGCGCGTCAGCGACCCGTGTTGCTGGATCTGCAGCAACAGCACCAGGTGCCGCATCTTCAGGCGGGCGCTCAGGCGCCGGCTCACTTCCTCAATATCGAATCGCACGACTCACGAACCTTGGCCATCACGTAAACATGATGGACGCATACTAATTCAAAATGGCGCGCCCGGGACGGCTGCCTAGAATGGCGTGCTTCGATGGTCGCCGGGACGGGCCCGGCGCATGGATGCGAGACGACACATGAACAAGACCGAACGCCAGGCCGCCCTGGAATATCACGAATTTCCGACCCCGGGAAAGATTGCCGTGACCGCGAGCAAGCCGCTCGTGACCCAGCGCGATCTCGCGCTGGCGTACACGCCGGGCGTCGCGGTCACCTGCGAGGAAATCGCCGCCGATCCGCTGCAGGCGCACCGCTTCACCAGCCGCGGCAACCTGGTCGGCGTGATCACGAACGGCACGGCCGTGCTGGGTCTGGGCAACATCGGCCCGCTCGCGTCCAAGCCGGTCATGGAAGGCAAGGCCGTGCTCTTCAAGAAGTTCGCGGGGATCGACGTCTTCGACATCGAGATCAACGAAACCGATCCGGACAAGCTGGTCGACATCATCGCGGGCCTCGAGCCCACCTTCGGCGGCATCAACCTCGAGGACATCAAGGCGCCCGAGTGCTTCACGGTCGAGCAGAAGCTGCGCGAACGCATGAAGATCCCGGTCTTCCATGACGATCAGCACGGCACCGCCATCACCGTTTCCGCCGCGTTCATCAACGGGCTGGCCGTGGTGGGCAAGGACATCAAGCAAGTGAAGGTCGTGACGTCGGGCGCAGGGGCCGCCGCGCTGGCCTGCCTGGACCTGCTGGTCGACCTCGGGCTGCCGCCGGAGAACATCTGGGCGACCGACATCGAGGGCGTCGTCCATGCGGGGCGCACGGTCGCGATGGACCCGGACAAGGCGCGCTTTGCGCAGGAGACGTCGGCGCGCACGCTGTCCGACGTGATCGAGGGCGCCGACGTGTTCCTCGGGCTGTCCGCCGGCGGCGTGCTGACCGCGCCGATGCTCGCGAAGATGGGGCCGCGCCCGCTGATTCTTGCGCTGGCCAACCCGACGCCCGAGATCTTTCCGGAAGCGGCGTGCGCGGTGCGCGACGACGTCGTCATCGCGACGGGCCGTTCGGACTACCCGAACCAGGTCAACAACGTCCTCTGCTTCCCGTACATCTTCCGCGGCGCGCTGGACGTGGGCGCCACCTCGATCACGCGCCGGATGGAGATCGCGGCCGTCCATGCGATCGCGGGGCTCGCGAAGGAGGAGCCGAACGACTCGGTCGCGGCGGCTTATGGCGCGTACGACGTGGCGTTCGGCGCGCAATACCTGATTCCGAAGCCGTTCGATTCCCGACTGATCGTGCGGATCGCGCCCGCCGTCGCGAAGGCCGCGATGGAGGACGGCGTCGCCACGCGCCCGATCGACGATTTCGCCGCGTACGCGGATCAGCTTCAGCAATTCGTCTATCACTCCGGCGCGTTCATGAAGCCGCTGTTCGCGACGGCGCGCCGGCTGGTGCGTGACGGCGGCAAGGCGCGGATCGTCTTCACCGAAGGCGAGGACGAGCGCGTGCTCCGCGCGGTGCAGGTGATCGTCGACGAGAAGCTGGCGCGCCCGATCCTGGTCGGGCGCCCGGAAGTGCTGCTGGCGCGCATCGAGAAATTCGGGCTGCGGTTGCGGCTCGGCGAAGACGTCGAGGTCACCAATCCGGAATACGACGAGCGCTTTCACCAGTATTGGACGACGTATTGGGAGCTGCGCTGCCGGGACGGCATCTCGAAGGAAATGGCGCGGGTCGAGATGCGGCGCCGCCTGACGCTGATCGGCGCGATGATGGTGCGGCTCGGCGATGCGGACGGGATGATTTGCGGCACGGTTGGCGAATATCACAACCACCTGCGGTTCGTCGACGAGGTGATCGGCAAGCGGCGCGGCGCGCACGTCTATGCGGCGATGAACATCCTGTTGCTCGATCAGCGGACGGTCGCGCTGGTGGATACGCACGTCAACGACAATCCCGATGCCGAGCAGATCGCGGAATTCACGATCGCCGCGGCTCGCCAGATGGAATGGCTGAACCTGACGCCGAAAGCGGCGTTGCTGTCGCGCTCGAACTTCGGGTCGGGGAGTGCGGCGTCGGGCGTGAAGATGCGCGAGGTGCTCGAACGCGTCAGCGAGCAGGCGCCGGATCTCGAAATCGACGGCGAAATGCATGGCGATTGCGCGCTGGACGAAGCGCTGCGGTTGCGCATCCTGCCGATGTCGCCGCTGAAGGGGGCGGCGAACCTGCTCGTGTGCCCGAACGTGGATGCGGGGAATATCGCGTACAACCTGCTCAAGACGGAGGCCGGCAGCAATGTGGCGGTGGGGCCGTTCCTGCTGGGCGTCAACGCGCCGGTGAATATTCTGACGTCCAGCGCGACGGTGCGGCGGATCGTGAACATGGCGGCGCTGACGGTGTTGCAGGCAAACCGCGATTGAGCGCGCGGACGTTCGATGTGCAACTAACGGTCTAGCCCGCCGGCGCCCGCCCGATTCGGCGGGCCGGCGGCATGACAACTTCGTTCGGGAATGCGGCCGGCACGTGCAGTGCGCGCGCGCCGGCCGCCGTCGATGCGTCAGAACTTGTGGCGAATCCCGACGATCGCGAGTTCCTGCGTATCGGTGCCGGAGTTCACGCCGTACGAGCCGACCGACGCGGCGGCCTTCACGACCGCGCCGTTCGCGTTGAGCGTGTTGCCGCTCGCCTTCTGGTAGCCGAACAGCGCATACAGGTCGGTGCGCTTCGACAGCGCGTAGTCCGCGCCGAGGTTGACCTGGTTGTAGTGCGCGGAAGACGGGCCCGTCAGCGACGTGTAGTTGTAGCCGACACCCGCGCGCAGCGCCGGCGAGAACTGCCAGTTGAAGAACGCGGAGCCGTTGTTGAACTTCGCGTTCTGGCTGAACGCCGACAGCGTGTCCGCGCCGTACTGCGTATTCGAATACGCGAGGCCGAAGGTGGCGGGCCCGGCCACGTACTGGCCGGCCACCCGCACGATCTGGATCGACTTCGCGCTCGAGAAGCCCTGGTTGATCACGGTGTTGAACAGCGTGTCCGAGCTGCTCGACCACGTGCGCACGCCGCTCTTGTCCGTCGTCGTGCCGCCGTTCGCGTAGAAGAAGCCGGCGCCGAGCGACAGCGGGCCGTTCGCGTAGCTTGCGCCGAAGCTGTACGTGCGGCCGCTGCCGGTGGCGCCCGCGACGCCGCCGAAGCCGTACAGGCCCTCGAACTGGAAGCCCGAGATCAGCGGGCTCGTGTATTTCACCGAGTTGCTGACGCGCAGGCTGTTGTCGTAGTTGTCGAGGTCGCCCGGCGTCGCGAACACGCCGCCGAAGTAGTTGTCCTGCGTGAGGCCCTGCACGAGATCGACGACCGGATCGTACTGGCGGCCGAGCGTGACGGTACCGTACGTGCTGCTCGCGAGGCCGACGACGGCTTTGCGGCCGAATTCGCGGCTGCCCTGGCCGAGTGCGCCCGTGCCGATGTTGAAGCCGTTCTCGAGCTGGAACAGCGCGGCCAGGCCGCCGCCGAGATCCTCGGTGCCGCGCAGCCCCCAGCGGCTGCCCGACAGGTTGCCGCTGCTGAACTTGACGAGGCTCGACGCGTTGCTGCCGTTCGCGTTCTGGGCATTGTGCACGTAGGCGATGCCCGCATCGGCGATGCCGTACAGCGTGACGCTGCTCTGCGCGTGGGCGCCGGCGGCGAAGAGCGCGGCCGGCAGCGCGAGAAGGGCGAGTCGCTTGAATGATTGCATCTTCTGGTTACCCCCGTGGTCGATTGGTCTGACGAGTCGGTGAACGATACGGACCACGGACCATCAAGGAAACCAATCATTTCTCGAATGGATATGAAGCGCGGCGATCGTTGCGATCGCCGCGTGGATGGAAGGCCGGCAGGGCGCGCCGGCTACTGCACCGCCTCCGCCGTTTCACCGAGGAACCCGCCGCTCTGGTGCGCCCACAGCGCCGCATAGATGCCGCCGGCCTGCAGCAGTTGCTGGTGCGTGCCTTCCTCGACGATGCGCCCTTCGTCGAGCACGATCAGCCGGTCCATCGCCGCGATGGTCGACAGCCGGTGCGCGATCGCGATCACCGTCTTGCCGCTCATCAGTTCGTCGAGGCTGCGCTGGATCGCGACTTCGACTTCGGAATCGAGCGCGCTGGTAGCCTCGTCGAGCACGAGGATCGGCGCGTCCTTGAGCATCACGCGCGCGATCGCGACGCGCTGCCGCTGGCCGCCCGACAGCTTCACGCCGCGTTCGCCGACCTCGACATCGTAGCCGCTGCGGCCGTGGCGGTCGCGCAGCCGGTCGATGAATTCGGACGCTTCCGCGCGCACGGCCGCGTCCCGCATGTCTTTTTCGCTCGCGTCCGGGCGGCCGTAGAGAATGTTCTCGCGCATCGTCCGATGAAGCAGCGACGTATCCTGCGTGACCATCCCGATCGCGCCGCGCAGGCTGTCCTGCGTGACGTGCGCGATGTCCTGCCCGTCGATCCGGATCGCGCCGCCGCCCACGTCGTAGAAGCGTAGCAGCAGGTTCACGAGCGTCGACTTGCCGGCACCCGAGCGGCCGATCAGGCCGATCCGCTCGCCCGGCCGGATCGTGAGCGTCAGGCCGTCGAACACCGGCTTGCCGTTGTCCTCGTGCGCGAACTGCACGTTGTCGAACACGATTTCGCCGCGCCGCACGACGAGCGGCCGCGCGTCCGGCCGGTCGACGACGGCGCGCACCTTCGTCAGCGTGTTGATACCGTCCTGGATCGTGCCGACGTTCTCGAACAGCTCGGTCATCTCCCACATGATCCAGTGCGAATAACTCGACAGGCGCAGCGCCATCGCGATCACGGCCGCGACGACGCCAGCACTCGCCTCGCCCTGCGCCCACAGATGGAGTGCGAGACCGGTCGAGCCGATCAGCAGCGCGGTGGTCATCACGTGATTGGTCACCTCGAACGCGCTGACGAGCCGCATCTGCGCGTCGCCGGTTGCCTTGAACGCTTCCATCGCGCGCCGCGCGTGGTCGGCCTCCCGCCGCGTGTGCGAGAACAGCTTCACGGTCGTGATGTTCGAATACGCGTCGGTGATGCGGCCCGTCATCAGCGCGCGCGCGTCGGCCTGCCGGCTGCCGACCGCACCGAGGCGCGGCACGAAATACGCGCACGCCGCGCCGTAGCCGATCGCCCAGACGACGAGCGGAATCATCAGTCGCCAGTCGAAGCTGGCGGCGAGCGCGAGGATGCCGATCAGGTAGGCGGTGACGCCGATCACGACGTCGACCGACATGAACAGCGCGTCGCGCACCGCCAACGCGGTCTGCATGATCTTGGTCGTGACGCGGCCCGCGAACTCGTTCGCATAGAACGACAGGCTCTGGTCGAGCATCAGCCGGTGAAACAGCCAGCGCAGCCGCATCGGAAAGTTGATCGCGAGCACCTGGTGCTTGACCATCGTATGCAGCGCGATCAGCAGCGCGCTGCCGAGCAGCACGCCGGCATACGCGAGCAGCGTGCCGAGATGCCGGTTGCGGAAATCGGCGGGCGTCGGGGACGACAGCCAGTCGACCACGTGCCCCATCATCGCGAACAGCGCGGCTTCGTACGCGGCCAGCGCGGCCGACGTCAGCGCGATCAGCAGGATCCAGCCGCGCGCGCCTTTCGTGCACGCCCAGACGAACGAGAAGAATCCCTTCGGCGGCGTGACCGGATCTTCGAGCGGGAAAGTCGGCAGGCGCCGTTCAAACCACGAAAACATCCAGTATCTCCTTGGCGCGGCGCCGGGGCGTATGCCGGAGCCGCGGATGGGGAAAAGCGCCGGCGCGCTTCGTGAGCGACGCCGTGCCGGAAGTGAGCAGGGTACTGCAGAAGGCGCCGGTCCGTTGCCCGGTTGTCGGCCGGCGCGCACGCGAGCCGCCGCGGGCTCATTGCGCGTTGATCCAGCCGGCGATCATGCCGAGCGCGCCCGGTTCGTACGCACGGCGCCCTAGACTCATGAACAGGAGCTTTTTCCACGACGGCCAGTCGGACTCGAGCTGGTAGTCGAACCAGCCGGCGCGCAGCAGCGCGTGTGTCGCGTCGGGCACTATCACCACGCGCCGGTCGGCGCGATTGCCGAACGCACGGCTGTACGCGTTCGCCTCGTCGACCGGATCGACATTGCGATCCTGCGCGCCCCACACGGCCAGCACGGGCCCGTGCATCGTCGCGAGCGCCTGCGACGCATCCTCCAGGTAGTTGCGTGCGATGAAGCCGAAGCGGCGCGGCTCGATGTCGGGGCGCGCGCGCGGGTCGGCACGCTCGCCCGGGCGGCCGAAGATCGCGTCGTTCGACTTCAGTTCGGCGGCGATCCGCGTGTCGATCCGGTCGGGCGCCGCGCCTTCGCGCTGCATGCGCTGCCGGGTCAGGTAGACGCCTTGCCGGCGCCAGCTGACGGCGCCGCCGACGATCACCGAGAACGCGGGCCGCACCGCATTCGCGACGCGCGGCACGACCCAGCCGCCTTGCGAGAAGCCGAGCAGGCCGATCTTGTGCGCGGGGCCGACGACGGCGCGCACGCGCGCCATCGCGGCGATCGTTTCGTTCGCACGATCCTGCATCGATTGCGCGAGCCAGTCGCCGCCGCTGCGGCCGGTGCCCTGCTTGTCCCATGCGAACACGCCGATGCCGGCGTCGAGCAGGCTGTTGACGAGCGGCAGGTACGTGTCTTCCGAGAAGCGGTCGCGCGGCCCGTCGCCATGGATCAGCAGCACGATCGGCGCGTCGGGCACGCAGGCCGGCAGGACCAGCGTGCCTGCCAGCTCGGCGCTGCCCGAACGGAACGTCAGCGTCGACGCGCGTGCGCTCTGGTTCAGTTCGAAGTCGGACAGGCCGCGCAGCGCGTAGGCGCCGAACGCGACGAGTGGCGCCAGCACCACGGCGACCACGACGCGGATGACGGTCGGTCGTTTCAATTGTTCGCCCTCGGATCGGCGGCTTGACGCGTGTCTGCCGTCGTTTGATAATAGATCGATTAATCAGTCTAATAAAGATTCGCGCCGACGTCCAGCAGAGAGGGCACCTTGAGAAAGATCGACCCTGAAAGAGTGGAAGCGAAGCGGCGCCAGATCCTGGATGCCGCGATCGACTGTTTTGCGCGCGACGGCTTTCACGGCACGTCGACGGCATCGATCTGCTCGGCCGCGGGCATGAGTCCCGGCAATCTGTTCCACTACTTCCCGACCAAGGCGTCGATCATCGAGGCGATTGCGCTGGAGGACCAGCGCATCGCGGTCGACATCTTCGCGAAATGGTTCGACACGGAAGACGCGGTTACCGCGATCGAGGAAATCGCGCTCGAGTTCATGCAGCTCGCGAGCGACCCCGTCCATGTGCGCATCACCGTCGAAATCAGCGTCGAGGCGACGCGCAATCCGGACGTCGCCGCGCTGTTCGCGGCGAACGAGTCGCTCGTGAAGGGCCGGCTGGCCGCGCTGGTCAAGCGCGGCATCGCCCAGGGGCGCATCGACCGGACCCTGAAGCCGGACCTGTCCGCCACCTGGTTGCTCGCGCTCACGGAAGGCGCGTTCATGCGCGTGGCGTCCGAGCCCGGCTTCAAGATGAAGGCGAATACGCAGATGCTCAGGCTGATCATCCGGCGGATGCTGCTGGCGCAATGAACCGCACAACTTCCACCCTCGCGCGTGCGGCGTGCGCACGCGCACATGATCCGGAGTTCACGCATGGATATCGACGCCGTCATCTTTGATTTCGACCTGACCTTGGCCGACTCGTCCGCAGGCATCATCGACTGCACGCAGCATGCGCTGCGCGAGCTCGGGCACGACGCCGCGGCGAGCGAGCAGATCCGTCCGGTGATCGGCCTGCCGTTGCAGGCGATGTTCCATGCGCTGACCGCGGACGACCGGCCGGAGCCGGCAGACGAGTTCGCACGCCGGTTCGTGGCGCGGGCGGACGAGGTCATGGTTGCGTCGACGAAGATCTACCCGGAGGTGCCCGGCCTGCTCGCACGGCTGCGCGAGCGCGGCGTGGCGACCGCGATCGTTTCGAGCAAGTTTCGCTACCGCATCGAAGCGATCCTCGATGTCGCGGACTTGCGTGCGTCGATCGACGTGATCGTCGGCGGCGAGGACGTGCAACGTCACAAGCCGGACCCGGAGGGGCTCGTGCTGGCATTGTCGCGGCTCGAGGTGCCGGCATCGTCGGCGCTTTATGTCGGCGACCATGCAGTCGACGCGCAAGCCGCGGAACGGGCCGGCACCCGCTTCGTCGGCGCGGTGAGCGGCACGACGTCGTTCGACGCATGGTCGAGCCTGGGCAAGGACGCGGTCCGGCGCGACCTTGGCGAGCTGGCCGACATCGTCCGCAGGCGGGCGTCCTGACTTGCGGCGGATCTGTCGGCGAATGTGCGTGCTGCACGATGACGGCGGGCCAGGTGTATGTTCGCCGGGCAATTGCGTCGCGTCTGCGCGGCTTGTATAAAAGAAGACACGCGTATCGCCGCCCGCCGTTTGCATCCGCAGCGGCGTTCGAGCGACGATCGACTATCGACAAGGAGATTCGCGCATGAACAGGATTCGCATTGTCTCGGCGGCAATGGCGGCATCGATCGGCCTTGCGCTGGCGGGCGCGCCGATCGCGTTTGCGCAGGATGCGGCGACGGAAGCCGCGCCGATGGCCAAGCCGACGCCCAAGGAACTCGGCAAGGCGCAGCGCAAGGCGGCGCGCAAGGCCGCTCGGGAAAAGCGCAACCAGGATCTGGGCGCCATCGAGAAAGACGGCTATCGGCTGACCGGCGACCGCTCCGGCTATCCGCAGAGCCCGCAAAACGGCGCAGGCAAGGCGGACGGCGCAAAGGCCACCAACGGCGCCGCGCCGTCGCCGGGGCAGTAACGGCCGTCGCGCTGCGCGGCTGGCGTGTCGCGCAGCGCATCGCCGTCGACGTCTCGCGCGAATTGCCGCAGCGTGGCGGCGGGCAGACCGATCCATTTATAATCGCGGCGATCCCGGGGCCGGACTCTCTTGCCGTCGGCCCAGCGGAAAGGTCACACCCATGAGCACCAAGCGACAGGACATCATCGATACGGCGACACGCCTATTTGCAGAACATGGCTACCACGCCGTCGGCACCGACCGGATCATCAAGGAGTCGGGTGTCGCGAAGATGACGCTGTTCCGCAATTTCCCGACCAAGAACGACCTCATTTCCGAAGTCCTGACGCAGCGGGCGCATCAGGCGCTGGCCTCCATGACGCAGGCGGTGAGCACCAAGGGAACGCCGATCGAGCGCTTGCAGGAACTGTTCGACTGGCACGGCCGCTGGTTCAGGGCGCGTGATTTCGCGGGGTGCATGTTCGTTGGTGCGTTGTCCGAATTTCATTCCGACTCGGGCGAGATCATCCGCATCTCGGTCGCACAGAAGGCGAACTTGCGCCTGTTCGTCCGGGGCCTGATGATCGACCTCGTCGAGCCGGCCGCCGCGGAGCGCGTGGCCCGGCAGATCGTGATGCTCCTCGACGGGGCGACCATCGCGGCGGTGGCCGGGGATCGCAATCACGCCGCGCAGGATGCGTGGGAAGTCGCGAAGAAGCTGATCGAGGAGCACGGCGGCGCCGCGTCGAAGCCGCGCGGCGCACGGCACGCCTGAGCGCGGCCGTGCGCCGGTGCTTCGTCAGGCAGCCTGGCCGTGCAGCATCGGCAGCGCCAGCAATCTGGCGTGCAGCGCGCTGTAGTAGGCGTCGCAGCTCGACAGCCGCCACGCGGCGCCGAACAGGATGTCGCCGGCGATCGCCGGCGACTGGTCGACGATCGGCGTGATCACGTTGGTCAGCCAGCCGTCGCCGTGAACGACGTCGATCGTGATGTGCTCGTCGTAGTAGCTCAATTCGCCTTCGCTGCCCAGCCCGACCCGTTTGCACCCGTTGACGAGTTTTTCATACTGCGCGGGGTCGAGCAGCTCGGTGATCGCCATCACACCCAGCAACTTGAAGTAATGGGCGCGATTGACGCAAGCCAGCATGAACTGATTGTGGCCCGCGAGCCCTTCCCATCCCAGCACGCTCGCGTGGTTGTCGTCGGCCGGCCCGACGCCGACGACGTTCAGCAGATGCTGGAACAGGTTCACGTGGCTTTGCGCCGCATCGCCGCGCCCCGCTTCGTCCCAAAGGTTCTGCGCCAGTTCGGTGCGCGCCTCGCTGCGCGCGCCGATCATTGCATAGAGGAGCAGGTCGAAGAAGCGCAGGTTGAGCGCGCTGTCACTCCGAAAGAACGCGACGATCTGCTCGCGCGACGCCTCTTTCTCGAGGAAGTCGAACAGAGGATGCGACACGACCGCGTGCTGCGACCACATCCGCTTGATCGCCTCGACGATCGAACGGCCGTCGGGCGCGGCAGGGGCGGCGACGGCCAGACGCCGGCCCTCGCTGTCGAGCCATGCGCGTTCGATATGGCGCCGCACCTGCGTGAGCGTCGGGTTGAACTGGTTGATCGCACGCGGTTCCGTTCCGTCGCACGTGTGCAGGTCGTAAAGCGCAAACAGCGCCCCGTGGACTTCCTCTAGCGCCTGCTCGTCGCGCTGCCCGAGCGCCTTGCCGAGTTCGGATCGAACCCGGGACAACAGGCGCTGGCTCCAGTCCGGATGGGCATCGACGCGCTCGTCAAGGTCCACGGTGTCGCAAAGCAGCGAAATCGCCTGATGAAGCGGAAGCGTCAACGCGGCGTCCAGCACATTTCCTCGACTTGCGTCTTCGCATGCCGGCCCGGCAGCGGTACGCGATACCACAATTTCCTCTTGCATGGTGTGATCGTCCTTGGATTTCTTTTTAATTACTGATTTTGCGGCTGATTTTATGATTGTAATTTATTTGATTGATTTTCGTAATTATCGATCTGATATGAAGCGGGCCGATCATACACGACGCGTCGTAATGAAATAAAAAAGGTGGCGAAGTATTGGGAGCTGCACATCATCAGTCATGCAGAAGGATGCGAGCGGAAACCCGTTTCCCCATCACACAAATCGGGCGCGCCGAATTCGGATCGACGCCTTGGTCGATCATCTCGCGCTGCTGGCGCCGGCTCGGCGGGATTCGACGCCGGCAGGGGGCGAGGCTGTCATTGCTGACTTGGGCGGTGCCCTGTTGTTGTGTTGCCTCGCCCCTGACGCTGCCCGGTCTTGCGTCTTCTCTCAGGTTCTCACTGGGCCTGCGATGTGGCTGCTCACGAAGCATTCGTTGCTTGCCTTCCCGGGCCGCCGGAAATACGGCCGAAAAGACGAGTAATCGGGGATGCGCGCGCAGACAGAATTTTGTGTATTTAAATGATACGGAGAAGTATCACGCAAATAATCGTCGAACCCGCGCGGCTTGTCAAGCAGCCGGGCGATCGGCAAGACGATGCGCGGGCATGCGTTCCGGGGCGGGGCGTTCGATGGCCGGTGGTCGATGCGCGGGGCGATAGTGATCCGGGTTCAGTGAGTGGATGGGGTCTACTCATGTCGAAAAGGCCTGCGCGTTGGCCGGTACGCAGTGGGGTGACGCAAGCCGATTCGATTGAATGTGAATTACGGATTCCGTTTGGTATTTGTGAGCAGATACCAAGCGGTCTCATCATTCGGTTGATCCAGGGGAAATGATGCGTCATGCAAAGTCACGGCGATTCGTTGACATACCGGTCCGCCACTGCTTGAAAACTGCTGTTGCGTAAAAAGATATCTTGATTCGCTGAATCAAGATTGACGCTCGAAGTTGCCGACGAATAGACTTTTTTACCCCATATATACGAATCAGGAAGAGTCATGTCTGAACATGCTTCGACATCGGCACTCGAACAGGCCGGCAGCGCGTGCACGGACGCATATCTACGTGACATCTGGCAGGCGCTGAACGGAGATGCCGATCGTCTGAACATCCTGAAGTTCACCGGCACGGGCGTGTTGCCGTCCGCCTTTCCCGTCACCGATTTCGCTTCGGCCGCGGTCGGTGCGGCGAGCGTCGCGCTTGCGGAACTCGTGCAGCAGGCACACGGCGCGTTGCCCGCCGTCGAAGTCGACCGGCGCTACGTGTCGCTGTGGTTCGGCACGTCGCTGCGTCCGCGTGGCTGGGAAATGCCGCCGCAGTGGGACGTGATCGCGGGCGACTACCGTGCGTCCGACGGCTGGATCCGGCTGCATACCAATGCACCGCACCATCGCGACGCCGTGCTCGCGGTGCTGCGCACGCCGCTCGACAAGGCGGCCGTCGCGCAGGCGGTCACGCGCTGGCGCAAAGAGGAACTCGAGGTCGCGGTGATCGAACAGGGCGGCTGCGCGGCCGCGATGCACACGCAGGACGAATGGGCCCGGCATCCGCAGGGGCTCGCGGTGCGGGCCGAGCCCTTGCTGATTCACGACACGGTGAGTGTCGAAGGGCAGCGGCCGCTGTGGAGCGTGCCGGCCGCGCGGCCGCTGCGCGGCGTTCGCGTGCTCGACCTGACGCGCATTCTCGCCGGCCCCGTGGCGACACGTTTTCTCGCGGGCTTCGGCGCAGACGTGCTGCGCATCGATCCGATCGACTGGGACGAACCGAACACGGTTCACGAAGTCGTGCTCGGCAAGCGCTCCGCGCGCGTCGACCTGAAATCGGGAGACGGGCGCGCGGTGCTGCGGCGCCTGATCCGCGACGCCGACGTGATGGTTCACGGCTACCGGCCCGATGCGCTCGATCGCCTCGGCTTCGATGCCGACGAGCGGCGGCGGATCAATCCGGGGCTCGTCGACGTGTCGCTCGACGCCTATGGCTGGAGCGGGCCGTGGCGTGGGCGCAGGGGCTTCGACAGCCTGGTGCAGACGAGCACGGGCCTCGTCGAGACGGCGATGCGCGTGAAGGGCGCGGATCGTCCCGTTCCGCTTCCCGTGCAGGCGCTTGATCACGGCACCGGTTATTTCCTCGCCGCCGCGGCGCTACGCGGGTTGACGCGCCGACTGGCGACCAACGTGGGCACGCGAACGCGCGGATCGCTGGCGAGAACGTCGCTGCTGCTGTCGTCGGGCGGCCTGCAGGCGCCGGAGCGCGCGCTGCTCGCCCCCGAGGAGCCGGGTGACCTGGATGCATGGATCGAGGAGACGAGCTGGGGCAGTGCGCAACGCGTGCGGGCACCGGCGCGGGTCGACGGCGCGCCGATGCGCTGGGCGCACCCGGCGCGCGCGCTGGGTTTTTCCACCGCGACGTGGTAACCGCATCAATCGATACGGATCGCTTACTTTCAACACGGAGCATGAACATGAGTCAGGTAGTCGTAGTCAGCGGCGGCGGTACCGGCATCGGTTTCGCGACCGCACGCCATTTCGCGCAACGCGGCGCGCAGGTGGCGATCGTCGGGCGTCGCGCCGACGTGCTCGCGCACGCAGCCGAACAGATCGACAATGCATTTCCGGATGCGCCGGGCGTGGCGCCGCTGGTCGCGGATCTGGCGGTGCCGGAGCAGGTGGAAGCGATCGTGCGCACGCTGACCGCGCGATTCCCGACTGTCGACGCGATCGTCAACGCGGCAGGCGGGCACGTGCTGCGGCAATCTCCGCCCGACGCCTATGCGGACGGCCTCGCGGGCGTCGCGCGCCGCTGGACCGACAACTTCCGCAAGAACACGTTGTCGGCGGTGCTGCTGACGGAAGCGTTGCTGCCGCATCTGCGCCAACCGGGTGGGCGCATCGTGTTCCTGAGTTCGATCGCCGCGTTTCGCGGCTCGGGCGTCGGCTGCTACGGCGCATCGAAGGCCGCGCTGCATCCGTATACCGCCGATCTCGCGAAGGCGCTGGGGCCCAAAGGCGTGACCGTGAACACGGTGGCGCCCGGCTTCGTCGCGGACACGGAGTTCTTCGGCGCGGCGCTGTCCGATGCGCAGCGCAAGGACAAGGCGGCGGAATCGCTGAACGGCCGCGCGGGCACGCCGGACGATATCGCGAACACGATCGGCTGGCTTGCGTCGCCCGACGCGCTGCACGTCACGGGTCAGGTGATCCAGGTTAACGGCGGCGCGGAACGCAGCCGCTGATCGGTAATCGAGCGCGCTTTCTCGAGCGACATCCCTTTCCCGCAGACTGCACATGGACCGCACCAATGGCGCGAACGCCGCGGAGCCGGCCATTGCGCCGGGGCGCCGATCGATCTGCCGCCGAGCTGTTCGTCCCCGAGATTCCGGGGAACGCGGGGCAGAGCGTCGGCGGTTGGCCAGCAAGAGACGGTCGCAAAAGTAGTCAAAGAGTGGCTTCCTGGCGGAGATCACGCATTGAATCCGCGAATCCGAAACGGCGAACGATCTCCCGGCCAGCGACATGCTGACTTGCATATAAACCGGAGGCACGGAACTTAGGGTCCAGGAGAGCGAGTTGCTTTTCGTGCGGAGTCAGGGCGGCAAGGTCGATAGGGTCGCGCCTCTCCGCCTCTGCATACTTTTGTGCCGCGTGAGGAAAATCGCCTTTGCCTTCCAGCGCTCGACCCCATTCGGCATACAAGGGTGCGAAGTCAGGGCGAAGATCGGCCGCAAGGGAAAGTATGGTGATCGCCTCCTCGAATTGTCCGTTCTTGACGAGGGCTTCACCCCAGTCATGCAGTATCTGCGGATCCTGCGGGCGCATCTCGCTTGCGCGCCTGAATGCCTTGAGCGCTTCGTCGTACCGCTGCGCGTGCAACAGGACATCGCCGAGCAGACGCTGATTATCCGCGGTGCTCGATTTCTCGCGGGCGCCGGCGCGGAGTTCCCTGAGCGCGTCGTCGATTCGCTTCTCCTGCTCGAGCGCAATGCCGAGGTTCGCTCGCAGAATGGCTGAATGCGGGTACCGCAGGAGCGCGTCGCGTGTTTGCAGTTCCGCTTCCTCGGACCGGTTTTGCCTGAGCAGCAGCCATCCTTTCCCGGCGAGCGCCCATTGGCGTTGCGGCGAGCCTGGCAGTGCGAGAAGGCTGTTATAGATTTTCTCG
Source organism: Burkholderia cepacia (assembly GCF_001718835.1). NCBI lineage: Bacteria > Pseudomonadati > Pseudomonadota > Betaproteobacteria > Burkholderiales > Burkholderiaceae > Burkholderia > Burkholderia cepacia. Next base: position 746,816 of record NZ_CP013442.1, read on the forward strand.
GCCTCGTGATAGGAGCACTTCTTCAGAGAACATTTGCCGTCGTTCTCTACCTTGACGAGATGGCTCGCGAGCGTATTCGGGTCGGCGAGCCGCATGACCTCGATGGCGATTTTGCGCACGGACTGGTTGAAGTCATTGCCGGTGAACCGAACGTCAGCGGGCGCAGTGTTGAATGGACCGTTTTCGATCCGGACGTGTGCGTCGTACAAATCCTCGCCTTCGCTCCGCCTCGTGATGCCGATATGGACCACCACGTCCTGTTTGTCTGAGAACGCGATCGTTTTCAGCAGCCCGACGATTGACGAATAGGACATTTCCTGGCCCGGAAGCTTGAAGTCGGGGCCGTTGTAGGACAGCGGAGGATCGTGCGGCACCCACCCGCTGTCGTTACTGATTTTGCTCATTTCCGCCATGATGCGTTCCGCCAGAAACTCCGGGGTGTAGCCGCGGTCGACCAGCGACTTCGGCGTGTCAACCGGAGGCACCTGCAAATGTTGCGTGGCAGCGCCGGAAACGACGAGCTCGCAAAATGGAATGGCCAGAATGGCGATCGCCCATGTGAGCACATACGGCCACAGGTCCCTTGGCGCGCGAAAGAAGGTTTTAAGCATTTGCAATACGCGCGAGAGGCCCCTTTGCCCCTCATCCGAAATACTCGACATGATGCATCTCCACTCAATCGCAGTCGGCGAAATCCAACTGACGCTCGACGTGCTTGCATCGAATGTGCCAACGGGCTCAATGCCCTTTCGGCAATCCGCGTCGGCTTTTGTTCGGAATGTGGAGCGCGACGAGTGTGTTCCGCAAACCAACTTTTGCAGGGCGATGTCGGGTCCTTACAGACATATGGCGGAGATATCGCACGCCCGGAAACCAGGGATGGCGTTGATTGCTGCCAGCATGCGGCGCTTGCTATGGGCGACTTTCTTTCGGCCGGTAACGGACGGCCACGCGTTCATATAAGAACCAAACAAAAGGCCCCGCATCGCTGCGGGGCCTTCGCCGGAATCCTGCCTCCGGCGCATCACGACATCCATCACGCCATCACACCCATTCGGCCGTTACTTCGACCGGACGCAGGTCGAACACCAGCACTTCGGCATCCTTCCCGTCGGCGAACGTCAGCGTCTGTTCGTCGCGGATGCGCACGCCGTCGCCTTCGCCGAGCGTCACGCCGTTGACCGACACGCTGCCGCGTGCCACGTGCACGTACGCAAACCGCTCAGGCGGCAGCGCGAGCGTCGCGCGTTCCGCGCCGTCGAACAAGCCCGCGTAAATCCGCGTGTCCTGCCGGATCCTCAGCGAACCGGCGTCGCCGTTCGGCGATACGACGAGGGCGAGCTTGCCGCGCTTGTCTTCGGCCGGCAGGTTCGTCTGCTGATAGCGCGGCTCGGCACCCTTGTCGGCCGGCCCCACCCAGATCTGCAGGAAGTGGACCGGCAGTTCCGGCGAGTGGTTGAACTCGCTGTGGCGCACGCCCGTGCCCGCGCTCATCAGCTGCACGTCGCCCGGCACGATCACCGAGCCGGTGCCCATCGAGTCCTTGTGTTCCAGCGCGCCGTCGAGCACGTACGACAGGATCTCCATGTCGCGGTGCGGGTGCGTGCCGAAGCCGCGGCCCGGCGCGACACGGTCGTCGTTGATCACCAGCAGGTCGGAGAAGCCGACTTGCTTCGGATCGTAGTAATTCGCGAACGAAAACGAATGACGGGAGCTGAGCCAGCCATGCTCCGCACGGCCACGTTGGTTTGCTGCACGGATCTCAATCATTTTGCTTGTCCTCAAAGTCGCCGAACCGCGGAAGTGGGATCGGCCGTTCGTTGAGAGGAATCTTAGGTCAATCGATTTGACAAATAAATCGCATGGGAGATAATCACTGTCACATTCAGGTGGACAATATGGAACTGGGCGATCTCCGGATTTTTGTGGCGACGGTCGATGCCGGCAGCTTCACGGCGGCGGCCGATCAACTGATGCTGTCCAAGCAGTTCGTCAGCCGGCGCACGATGGCGCTGGAGGCGTCGCTCGGCGTGCGGCTGTTGCACCGGAACACGCGCAACCTCGCGGTGACCGAATCGGGGCAGGAGTTCTATGCGCGCGCGCAGCGGATCCTCGCGGAGATCGCCGACGCCGAGCAGGCGATGTCGGTGCGCAGCACCGAGTTGCACGGGTCGCTGAAAATCAGCGCGCCGCTGTCGTTCGGGATCACGCACGTATCGCCGCTGATCGCCGAATTCCTGTCCGCGCATCCGGCCGTGCGGCTGAACCTCGACCTGACCGACCGGCGCGTCGACCTGATCGGCGAGGGCTTCGATCTCGTGCTGCGGATCGGCTCGCTCGAGGATTCGACGTTGATCGCCCGCCCGCTCGGGCAGTCGCGGATGATCGCGTGCTGCAGCCCGGCCTACCTGCGCCGTCGCGGCGCGCCGGCGACGCCGGCGGACCTGGGCGAGCACGTGTGCCTGCTGTACGGACGCGAGCGGCGCATCGGCTGGGAATTCCGCGTCGACGGCGCGGCGCGCACGTTCGACGTGCAGGGGCCGCTCGTCGCGAACAACGGCGAAGTGGTGCGCGATGCGGCGATCGCGGGGCTCGGCATCGCGCTGCTGCCGCACTTCATCGTCGGCGCGGCGCTCGACAGCGGCGCGCTCGTGCCGGTGCTCGACACTTACGCGCCGCCTGCGCTGCAGCTGAACGCGATCTTTCCGCAGCATCGGGAGGGATTCGTCACGCTGCGCACGTTCATCGGGTTTCTCGCGGAACGGCTGGGGCCGCGCGCGTCGGGCTAGCCCGACGCGCGTTGGTCACGTGCGCGCCGGCACGACCAGCAGGCTCGCGAATCGAAAGGCGTTGTCGCCGAGATCCGCGTTGCGTGCGAGGCGCACGTAGTTCACGCCGGGCGCAAACGGAAAGACGTCGCCGGTTTCGTAGTAAGCGAACGCGCGGCCGTCTTCGCCCAGCAGCACGGGCTCGCCGTCGCGCGCGGCGAGCGTCGTCGAGCCGAGCACCTGCGTTTTGTCTTGTGCGAGCAGCGTCAGCGTGACGAACGCGTCCGAGGTCGTTTTGACGTCTGCGAGCAATGGAATGAAGCGGCATGCGATGGGTGCGGCGGTCCGGTTCGTCACGACGAACGTGAGGCTGTTGCCGATGAGGATCGATTTGCCGATCATCACGTCCGGGTAGGCTGTCGGCGCACCGGGTGCCGATGAATCCGCGCTGCTGAAGCCGCAGGTCAGGTCGAGTTCGAGGCCGACATCGGCGCTGCGCAATTCCGCAAGCTGCGCGGCAGACGTATAGTGGCGCAACGCCATGCCGCCGTACGGAATCCCGTAGCCGGAATCTTCTCGGCAGGTCTTGCCGGAATACGTGCCCGGTTCGGTCAGGAACGCCGAGACGAAATAGCCTGGCTCGAGCTTCGCCGCATTACCGGGCGAGTACGACTGGACGTAGTCCGGATTGTCGATCAGATCGAGCACATTGCCGTATCCGTCGAGCGCGGCCGTATAGCGCGCGCCTGTGCCGTCCTGCACCTGCAGCGTGCGCAGCGTCATGCTTTCGCCAATCTGGACGATTGAGCCGCGGTTGGCCGCCTTCCATATGCAGTCGCGGCCGTCCGTCAACTCTCCCTTCGATTGATTCGCGGCGAACGAGCGCTGAATCGTGCGCAAGAAGCCCGACACGCCATCGAAGCCGCCTGTGCAGCCTTGCGTGTCGATGTGCGTCGTGCGCCCGGTGCCGTCGACGAAGGTCTGATTCATTCGGACGACGAGCGCATCGCCGCCGTAGCCGCAGTGACAAATTGCAAGCAGGTCGGTCAGGTACGACGTGCGTGACGGGAGCGTCGCGTCGGCTGTTTTTCGTACGACTTCGTTCGTGTAGATCTCCATCGAGTTGCGAAAGTCGATCTTCGTCTCGTGAAGCGTCGTGAAATAGGTTTTCGCCGACGCGAGAAATTTCGCATGACCGAGCGTATAGAAATTGCGAACGTAATCGTTCTTCTTCGCCGGATCGGACAACGTGTCCAGATGCTTCGCGAGCACCGCCTGCATGTCGTTCTGATACTGGAAGATCTTCGCGTGCATTTCGCGCAGCAGCGCGGTGATCGTGTCGGGTGCGAGCGCGAGCTCGCGGCGCATCGACAGGTAAGCGCTGTACATCGACAGTTGCGCGCTCGCCGCGAGCGCGTGCATCGTCAGCCCCTGATGCTCGGAGCCCTTGATCAGGAACATCGGAATCTGCGCGGTGCAGATGCTCGCGAACGCTTCGAACTTCGCCGTGATGTTGTCGATCATCGATGTGGAATAGGGCGGCGTCGCGCTTCGCATGAATGCGGTAAGGTCCTGCAGCACGCGATCGATGCCCGTCAGAACCTGTCGCATGATCTCGACGTTGTTTTTCGAAATCTCTTCCGTCGCGATGCGCCGGATCATCGCGTCTTCGTCCGGCGCGTGCTCGAACAGCGTGTTGAGCCGGCTGAACAGCAGGTTCAGCACTTCGCCGACGAGCGGGCCGGCGACCGGAATGAACGATGCGAGCGCCTTGACCGTGACTTCGCCGAATGCGATGAGCCCCGGCAGCGTATCCGCCGACAGCGCCGCACTGACGATATTCACGATCGTGGTCGGCTGGTACTGCTCGATTTGCGCGATGAGCTCGCCGAGCTTCATCCTGAAACCGGGGATCAGCAGATCGTTTTCGTCGAACGTGTGAGGCGGCGAAATGCCGTTCGCGAATTCGGCTGCCGCGGCGCGCGGTCCCGCCACGGGTGCGCCGGCGTCGTCGCCGCAGGCGGCAAGGAGCGGCAGCACGGCGCTGCAGGCGCCATACATCAGGAAGGCTCGTCGGTCGATTCGGCGTGTCATCGCGTCTCCGTGGAAAGTGACGGTGCAACGTGCGGCCGGCGCGGGTGTCGATGCGTCGGCCGGGCGACGTGCGGATACCCGGCGTGCCGGGCAACGGGAACGGATGCGGGGAGCGGCAGTTCGGGCGCTGCCTGTGTGATGGATGAGGACGTCTCGTGTTGCGTCCTTTCGACGAGTGGCAACTGTAGCACCGTCGTTTCGGGAACGTCAATTTTCGCTGCGTTGCGGGATTCGTCGACTTTTCTGATTCCGGGAAGCAGCGGGACTGAGCGATTTCAGATGAATTGTTCGTTTTGGCTGAATTCTGTTCTCAGCGTTTTCCCATTTATCGATCGGCCCGCTTCGGTCAGAATGCTGCGGTGCAACCTGACGAAGCAGAAGCGATCACGCGAAGGCCCGGTGCCCGGGCAACGACACGCGACGGCTGATTCATACGCCGATATCGAAACGCGTCGACTCCGACGGACGAATGCTCGTGAGTCAAGCAACTGAACCGACGCTGAATATTACATCAGGATTACTAAAAACATAAGTGACGTTATCGGACTTTCCCGATTCCGCGAAGGAATTGGCTGAGTCGCGCGAGCAATACGCTCCGGAAAGGGATGTGCCAGAGGGAAATTCGCATGCAGGGTTCCGGACGGAACCGGCAGGCATAGGCGTTGTTGAAGAAAAGCCAGAACCGATTGGTTGTTATTCATTGTTAGTGAGAGGTCGCTCCATGCGCGTCGAACGGGTTCCATACCGCTTAATCACTGCTGCAACGGCCGCCGTTTTCCTGGCCGCGTGCGGGAAAAAAGAATCGGCACCGCCGCCGCAAACGCCGGAAGTCGGCGTCGTCACCGTCCAGCCGCAAGCCGTACCGGTCTTCACCGACCTGCCGGGCCGCACCAGCGCGTTCCTCGTCGCGCAGGTCCGCGCGCGGGTCGACGGCATCGTGCTGCGCCGCGAATTCACCGAAGGCACCGACGTCAAGGCGGGCCAGCGCCTCTACAAGATCGACCCGGCGCCGTACCTCGCGCAACTGAACAGCGCGAAGGCGTCGCTCGCGAAGGCGCAGGCGAACCTGGTCACGCAGAACGCGCTGGTCGCACGCTACAAGGTGCTGGTGGCCGCGAACGCGGTCAGCAAGCAGGACTACGACAACGCGGTGGCCACGCAAGGCCAGGCCGCGGCGGACGTCGCGGCCGGCAAGGCGGCGGTGGACACCGCGCAGATCAACCTCGGCTATACCGATGTGGTTTCGCCGATCACCGGCCGCGTCGGCATCTCGCAGGTGACGCCGGGCGCGTACGTGCAGGCGAGCCAGGCGACGCTGATGTCGACGGTGCAGCAGCTCGATCCGGTGTACGTGGACCTGACGCAGTCGAGCCTCGAAGGGCTGAAGCTGCGCCAGGACGTGCAGAGCGGCCGCCTGAAGACGTCCGGCCCGGGCGCGGCGAAGGTGTCGCTGATTCTGGAAGACGGCAAGACCTATTCGGAGGCGGGCAAGCTGCAGTTCTCGGACGTGACGGTCGACCAGACCACGGGCTCGGTGACGATCCGCGCGGTCTTCCCGAACCCGGGCAAGGTGCTGCTGCCGGGCATGTTCGTGCGCGCACGGATCGAGGAAGGCGTGAACGAGAACGCGTTCCTGGTGCCGCAGATCGGCGTCACGCACGACCAGAAGGGCCAGGCGATCGCGATGGTGGTGGGGGCGGACAACAAGGTCGAGCCGCGTCCGCTGAAGACGACGGGCATGCAGGGCCCGAACTGGGTCGTCGAAGGGGGGCTGCAGGCGGGCGATCACGTGATCGTGCAGGGCGTCGACAAGGTGCGCCCGGGTGCGACCGTGAAGACGGTCGCGGCGCAGCTCGCGCAGGCGCAGGGCGCCGCCGCCGCGAGCGCGGCGGCGGCGCCGAGCGCGCATTAACAAGGAGTCCGTTTCATGGCCAAGTTCTTTATCGATCGCCCGATCTTCGCGTGGGTGATCGCGATCGTGCTGATGCTGGCCGGCATCGCATCGATCTTCAAGATGCCGATCGCGCAGTATCCGACGATCGCCCCGCCGACGATCCAGATCCAGGCGAACTATCCGGGTGCTTCCGCGAAGACGGTGGAAGACACGGTGACGCAGGTGATCGAGCAGCAGATGAGCGGTCTCGACAACTTCCTGTATATGTCGTCGACGAGCGACGACTCGGGCAACGCGACGATCACGCTGACCTTCGCGCCGGGCACGAATCCGGACGTCGCACAGGTGCAGGTGCAGAACAAGCTGTCGCTCGCAACGCCGAACCTGCCGCAGGTCGTGCAGCAACTCGGCATGCAGGTCACGAAGTCGAGCAGCAACTGGCTGATGTGGTTCGCGTTCAACTCCGAGGACGGCAGCATGTCGAAGGAGGACCTGACCAACTACGTGGCGTCGCACGTGCTCGATCCGCTCAGCCGCGTGAACGGCGTCGGCCAGACGCTGCTGCTCGGTTCGCAATATGCGATGCGCGTGTGGCTCGATGCGACGAAGCTGATGAACTACGGCCTCACGCCGTCCGACGTCACGGCCGCGATCCTCGCGCAGAACGTGCAGATCGCAGGCGGCCAGATCGGCGGCACGCCGGCGAAGCCGGGCACCATGCTGCAGGCGACGATCACCGAATCGACGCTGCTGCGCACGCCCGAGCAGTTCGGCAACATCCTGCTGAAGGTCAACCAGGACGGTTCGCAGGTGCGCGTCAAGGATGTCGCCAAGGTGTCCCTGGGGACGGAAAACTACACGTTCGACACGAAGTACATGGGGCAGCCGACCGCCGGCCTCGGCATCCAGCTCGCGACCGGCGCGAACGCGCTCGCGACCGTGAACGCGATCCAGGCGAAGGTGGCGGAGCTGTCGCGATACTTCCCGCATGGGCTCGTCGTCCACTATCCGTACGACACGACGCCGTTCGTGCGCCTGTCGATCGAGGAAGTGGTCAAGACGCTGCTCGAAGGCATCGTGCTCGTGTTCCTCGTGATGTACCTGTTCCTGCAGAACCTGCGGGCAACGATCATCCCGACGATCGCGGTGCCGGTCGTGCTGCTCGGCACGTTCGCGATCATGGGCCTGGCCGGCTTCTCGATCAACACGCTGTCGATGTTCGGCCTCGTGCTCGCGATCGGCCTGCTGGTCGACGATGCGATCGTGGTGGTGGAGAACGTCGAGCGCGTGATGGCGGAGGAGGGGTTGTCACCGAAGGAGGCGACCCGCAAGGCGATGGGCCAGATCACCGGCGCACTCGTCGGCGTGGCGCTGGTGCTGTCGGCGGTGTTCGTGCCGGTGGCGTTCTCGGGCGGCTCGGTCGGCGCAATCTATCGCCAGTTCTCGCTGACGATCGTGTCGGCGATGGTGCTGTCGGTGCTCGTCGCGTTGATCCTGACGCCGGCACTGTGCGCGACGATCCTCAAGCCGATCCCGAAGGGCCACCACGAAGAGAAGAAGGGTTTCTTCGGCTGGTTCAACCGTACCTTCGACAAGAGCCGCGACCAGTACCACGTCGGCGTGCACCACGTGATCCGGCGTTCGGGGCGCTGGCTCGTGATCTACCTGGCCGTGTTCATCGCGGTCGGCGTGATGTTCGTGCGCCTGCCGAAGTCGTTCCTGCCGGATGAAGACCAGGGCTACATGTTCATGATCGTGCAGACGCCGTCGGGCTCCACGCAGGAAACGACCGGCAAGACGCTCGACAACATCAACGACTACCTGACGACCCAGGAAAAGGACGTGGTCGACTCGGTGTTCACGGTCAACGGCTTCAGCTTCGCGGGCCGCGGCCAGAATGCGGGCCTCGTGTTCGTGAAGCTGAAGGACTTCTCGGAGCGCCAGCGTTCGGACCAGAAGGTGCAGGCGTTGCTGCGAAGGACCGCCGCGCATTATGCGAAGTACAAGGATGCGATGGTGATTCCGTTCAACCCGCCGTCGATCCGGGAACTCGGCAACGCGTCCGGCTTCGACTTCCAGCTGACCGACAACGGCGGTCTCGGCCACGATGCGCTGATGGCCGCGCGCGGCCAGTTGCTCGGGATGGCCGCGAAGGATCCCGCGCTGGCGCTCGTGCGCCCGAACGGCCTGAACGATACGCCGCAATACAAGGTGGACATCGATCGCGAGAAGGCGGATGCGCTCGGCGTGACGGCGGATGCGATCGACCAGACGTTCTCGATCGCTTGGGCATCGAAGTACGTGAACAACTTCCTGGATACCGACGGCCGGATCAAGAAGGTGTACGTGCAGTCGGACGCGCCGTTCCGGACGACGCCGGAAGACCTGAACGTCTGGTACGTGCGCAACGGGTCGGGCGGGATGGTGCCGTTCAGCGCGTTCTCGACCGGCCACTGGAGCTACGGGTCGCCGAAGCTGGAACGCTATAACGGCGTATCGTCGATCGAGATCCAGGGGCAGGCAGCGGAGGGCAAGTCGACCGGCCAGGCGATGGCCGCGATGGAAGCGCTCGCGAAGAAGCTGCCGGAAGGTATCGGCTATTCGTGGACGGGCCTGTCGTTCCAGGAAATCCAGTCCGGCTCGCAGGCGCCGATCCTGTACGCGATCTCGATCCTCGTCGTGTTCCTGTGTCTGGCGGCACTGTATGAAAGCTGGTCGATCCCGTTCTCGGTGATCATGGTGGTGCCGCTGGGCGTGGTCGGCGCGCTGCTCGCGACGATGCTGCGCGGCCTCGAGAACGACGTGTTCTTCCAGGTCGGCCTGCTGACTACCGTGGGCCTGTCCGCGAAGAACGCGATCCTGATCGTCGAGTTCGCGCGCGAACTGCAGCAGACGGAGAAGATGGGGCCGATCGAGGCCGCGCTGGAAGCGGCGCGCCTGCGGCTGCGCCCGATCCTGATGACGTCGCTCGCGTTCATGCTTGGCGTGCTGCCGCTCGCGATCAGCAACGGCGCGGGTTCGGCGAGCCAGCATGCGATCGGCACGGGCGTGATCGGCGGGATGATCACGGCGACGTTCCTCGCGATTTTCATGATCCCGATGTTCTTCGTGAAGGTACGCCAGATCTTCAGCGGCGAGCAGGAGGATGCCGATGTCGCGCTGCGTCTCGCGCAGGATCACATGCACAAGACGGAGAAGGGCGACCACGGCGACGACGAGAAGAAGGGACAGTGATGATGCAAAAACACGCTTTGACTGCAAGTGCAGTCGCACTCGCCGCCGCGCTCTTCGCCACGGGCTGCACGATGGCGCCGCATTACACGCGGCCGGATGCACCCGTTTCGCAGGCGTACCCGGCCGGCGGCGTCTACGCGACGCAGCCGGGTGCGGCCGGCGCGCGCAGCGCGAACGGCCAGGCGGCGACCGCCATCGGCTGGCGCGAATTCTTCGTCGATCCGCGCCTGCAGCGGCTGATCGAGATCGCGCTGAAAAACAACCGCGACCTGCGCGTGTCGGTGCTGAACATCGAGGCGGCGCGCGCGCAGTACCAGATCACGCGCGCGGAGCTGTTCCCGACGCTCGACGCGGTCGGCACCGGCGATCGCCAGCGGCTGCCGAACGCGCTCACGGCGGTTCCGGGGCGCAACATCACGACGACCTACAACGTCGGGCTGTCCGCGTCGTGGGAGCTCGATCTGTTCGGCCGCGTGCAGAGCCTGAAGGACCAGGCGCTCGCGAAATACCTCGCGACCGCGCAGGCCCGCAAGGCGTCGGAGATCGCGCTGGTCGCGCAGGTTGCCGACCAGTACCTGACGCTGTTGTCGACCGACGACCTGCTGAAGGTCACGGAGAACACGCTGAAGTCCGCTCAGGCGCAATACGACCTGACGAAGCTGCAGTTCGACAACGGCACCGGCTCGGAGCTCGACCTGCGCCAGGCGCAGACGATCGTCGAGACCGCGCTCGCGAATCAGCAGGCGCAGGCGCGCGCCCGCGCGCAGGCGGTGAACGCGCTGGTGCTGCTGATCGGCCAGCCGCTGCCGGACGACCTGCCGCCGGGCCTGCCGCTCGATGCGCAAAACTTCCTGACCGACATCCCGGCCGGGTTGCCGTCGGATCTGCTGACGCGTCGTCCGGACGTGATGCAGGCCGAGCAGGCGCTGCTGGCCGCGAATGCGAACATCGGCGCGGCACGCGCGGCGTTCTTCCCGCGCATCTCGCTGACGGGCGCGTTCGGCACCGGCAGCCCGACGCTGGGCGGCCTGTTCAAGGCCGGCACGGCGGCGTGGTCGTTCGCGCCGCAGATCACGATGCCGATCTTCGAGGGCGGCGCGAACCTCGCCAATCTCGATCTCGCGAACGTGCAAAAGCGCATAGAGATCGCGAACTACGAGAAGGCGATCCAGTCGGCGTTCCGCGAGGTGTCGGACGGCCTCGCCGCACGCGGCACGTACGACCAGCAGATCGCCGCGCTGCAGCGCAACGAGCACGCGCAGCAGCGTCGCTTCGACCTGTCGGACCTGCGCTACAAGAACGGCGTCGACAGCTACCTGTCGGTGCTGACCGCGCAGACCGACCTGTATGCGGCGCAGCAGTCGCTGATCAACGCGCGGCTGGCACGGTGGACGAACCTCGTCGACCTGTACCGCTCGCTGGGCGGCGGCTGGATCCAGCGGGCCGGCGAGACGCCGCGTCCGGCCGACCAGCCGGTCGATTACGGCAAGGTGGGCGCACCGGTTGCATCGGCCGCGTCAGCGCGGGCGAACTGACCGCTGCGAGCAGAAAGATGGTTCGCAAGACCAAGGATCGAGGCGGTCTCCATGCGCCGCGGCACGCGTGCGCGCGCCGTGAATCGGGCGGCACGACTCCGATAGCCCGACGTCCGCCGGCGAGCCGGCACGCCGGCGCAATTTGCGCTACCTTTTCGTTCACATGCATCGCGATATCGGCATTCGCCGATGCGATGACGACACGGAGAGATTGAGGCGACTATGAGAATCCTGATACTTGGAGCAGGGGCGACGGGCGGCTATTTCGGCGGTCGCCTCGCGGCGGCCGGGCGCGACGTGACGTTTCTGGTGCGCGATTCCCGCGCGCGGACGCTCGACCGCGACGGCCTGGTCATCCGCAGCCCGCGTGGCGATCTGACGCTTTCCGACGTGAATACCGTCAGCGCGAGCGACCCGGCCCAGCCGTTCGACCTGATTTTCCTGAGTTGCAAGGCGTACAGCCTCGACGATGCGATCGCCGCCATCGCGCCGTTCGTCGGTCCGGCCACGATGATTCTTCCGGTGCTCAACGGGATGCGTCACCTCGACGTGCTGCAGGCGAAGTTCGGGCCGTCGCGCGTGCTCGGCGGGCTGTGCGTGATCGCGGCGACGCTCGATCGCGAGCAGCGCATCGTGCACCTCAACGACACGCACAGCGTGTCGTTCGGCGAGCTGGGCGGTGGCGTGTCCGCCCGCACGCAGGCGGTGGCCGAGGTGCTCGGCGGCGCGGGTTTCGACGTCACGCTGAGCGACGCGATCATCGCGCGCATGTGGGAGAAGTGGGTGTTTCTGGCCACGCTCGCGGCGGGCACGTCGCTGTTTCGCGGCTCGGTGGGCGACATTCTGGCCGCGCCGGACGGCAGGCGCCTGCTCGAAACCCTGCTGGACGAATGCGTGGCGATTGCCCGGCACAACGGCTACGCGCCGAGCGGCGAATTCGACGCCCGCGCGCAGAAGACGCTGTTCACGCCGTCCAGCCTGACCGCGTCGATGCTGCGCGACGTCGAAAACCATGCGCGCGTCGAGGCCGATCACGTGATCGGCGATCTGCTCGCGCGCGGTGGCGACGCGCCGGCGGCGAACGCCGGAATCTCGCTGCTGCGTGTCGCGTACAACCATCTGAAGACTTACGAAGCGCGCTTGGCGCGCGAGGCGGGCACGGCGTAGGGCTGCCGCCATCAGCGCACTGTCTCCCGATCCTCGCGTTCCTGCCGGAAGCCGAACGCGAGGAAGTGATCCGCTTCAACGTGCCGCGCATTCGCGGCTACGGCGTGCTCGACGAGGTGTACCTGCGTACCGAGATCGAACGCGTGCGGCAGCTCGGCTACGCGGGCCGCAACAGCGGCGTGCTCGACGGGATGGCTGGTGTCGCGGTGCCGATCCTCGATCGCACCGGCTATCCGGTCGGCGCGTTGAGCGTCGGCACGCTCGCATCGCGCCTCGGTGACGACCGGATGCCGATGGTCGTCGAACTGCTGCGGCGCCAGGCCGATGCGATCGGGCCACGTACCAATCCGTTCGACGCCGCGTTGCGGCGGCCAATGCACGGGTTGGCGGGGGCGGTGGGGCAGGCGGTCGTGTGATGGGATTTCCGCTGATCGAGATGCCGATTCCCGATCAGAACAGGTGGCGGATGCCGGCTCGCCCGACCGCCTGCTTCTGGTTGCCCGACGGATTGAAGCCGGCGATCTGCGCGACCGGCGCATCGCCCGCCGCCTTCTGGAACGCGCCCATCACGTAGACGCTCGTGCGCTTCGACAGCGCATATTCGGCGCTCAGGTTGAACTGGCTGTACTTCGGCACGGCGCCCGTCGCGTGATCGCGCCCGGTCGTATACGTGTAGCCGGCCGCGAGCGTGACCGCCGGCGTCGGCGTGACGATCGTCGACAGCTCGTAGTTCTGGAACGTCGCGTCGTGCCCGGCGCTGCCCTGCTGGAAGTTCGTGTTCGTGAAGTCGGCCAGCACCTTCAGCCACTGCACGACCTGGTACGACGCGCCGACGCCGAACACCTTCTGCGCGCGCGCGGCACCCAGGTAGTTGCCGTAGATCGCATTCGTGAAGCCCGGATAGTTCTGGTAGCCCTGCGTCGATACGCCGGGATCGTTGATGCGCAGATAGCCGACGCCGAACCCGACCGGCCCCCACGCGTAGTTCGCGCCGACGCTGAAGGTCGCGTTGTCCGAGAACCGGCCCGGCTGGCCGCCGAACGCGTACAGGCCGCCGAACGTGAGGCCCGCGATCGTCGGGCTGCGGTACTTGACCGCGTTCGAGATCGGAAACCCGTTGTCGGTGTTGTCCATGTCGTTCGGATGCGCGAAGTAGTAGCCGCCGACGTTGCCGTTCAGCGTGAACGGCTCGACGAAGTCGACGACCGAATCCCATTGCCGGCCGAGCGTCAGCGTGCCGAGCCGCGCGTCGCTCAGGCCGACGTAAGCGTTGCGCGAGAACGCGAGGCCGCTGCCGAGCCGCCCCGAGTTCAGGTCGAAGCCGCTTTCGAGGCGGAACAGCGTGCTGAGCCCGCCGCCGAGATCCTCGGTCCCGCGAATGCCCCAGCGGCTGCCGGCGGTCACGCCCGACGCCATCTGCACGAGATGCTTGCCCTGCACGTTGCTGACGTAGTCGACGCCGTCCTCGACGACGCCGTACAGCGTGACGCTGCCTTGCGCATGGGCGGCCGCGGACAGCCCGCACAGCGACGCGATGGAGATGAGTTTTTTCATGGTGGGGTTCGTGTTCCGACAGGTATGGGGTGAAGGGCAATGAGAGGCGAAGGTTGCTTAATCGCGATAGGCACGCAGCAGCGCATCGGCGGCGCGGAAGTCCGCAGTGAGCGGGCGATCGCGCTGCAGGAACGCGACGCGGGCGCGCAGCGTGCGATAGAGCGGCACGGTGGCAGGCGCGAGCTCGAAATCCGGCTGCTTGCGCTGGCGCAGGTCGATCGCCTGCGCGGCCTGCACCAGTTCGAGGCCGAGCAGCGCATAGCTCGCGTCGATCTGCCGCTGCACGCGTTGCACGACTTCAGGCGCGTTCGTCGCGATATCCTCGATGCCGCCGGCGACGGGCAGGTAGTCGAGCGACACCGGCGTCGCGAGCGACTTGACCGTCATCGCGAGCGCGGTCGGTGGCTTCTCCATCGCGCCGAACGCGTGAACGGTTTCGTCGGTGCCGAGGAAGCGACTCAGGCCGGTGAGGTGCGGATCGTTCAGCTTGACGATGCGCTGGGCGCACGCGAGCGCGTTGTGGCCGAGCGCGAGCCCCAGCTGCTCGAAGGCGAGCACCCACGGCAGCGGCTCGAAGTTGGCGCTCGGCAGCACGGCGCCGCCGCCGTCGACGTAGCCGGCCGCATCCTGCGCGCGCCCGGATTTCGGCGTGACGCCGACCGCCACGCCGGGATTGTCGTCGCTCGAATTGAGCTGGATTCGCAGCAGCTCGCGGGCTGCGTCGCTGGTCCGGTCCTCCTCGCCGAGCAGATAGACGCCGGAGCGGAAGCTGAGCGGGTCCTGCAGCGGCCGGTCCGCATCGCGGTTCCACAGGCTGCTGCCCGCGAGCAGCGTGCGCAGCGCCGCGCCCGTGCGCATGGTGGACGGGAACGGCCGCAGCGCGAGCGTGTCCTCGCGCAACGGCGAGACGTTGCCGTTGAGCCCCTGGACGCTCAGCGCGAACACGAGCTTCGACACGCGCGCGAGGTGCGCCATGTCGTTGAGCGCCAGCGCGGCCATGCCGGCCGAATAGGCGTTCGAGCTGAGAATCGCGAGCGCGTCCTTGCCGTACGGGCGGATCGTCGCGATGCCGGCCGCCTTCAGCGCGTCGGCGGCGGGGCGCTTGCGCCCCTGGTAGTACACGTCGCCCTCGCCGAGCATCGCAAGTCCGACGTGGCTCAGGATCGTGATGTCCGCCTCGCCGATCGAGCCGTCCGCCGGCATCGCCGGCGTGATGCCCCGATTGAGGAACTGCGCGTACGCGTTGACGATCGCGGGCTGCACGCCGGCACCGCCGTCGAGCATCGCATTGAGGCGGGCCGCCATCGCGGCGCGCGCGACGCGCACGCTCATGTCGGGCCCGACGCTGCCCGAGTGTGCGCGGATCAATCCGACGTTGAATTGCGTCGACGCGTCAATGACCTCGCTCGTCAGCTTGCCGTGCGCATCGACCATCTTGCGATCCTTGTTCAGGCCGACGCCGACCGTCAGGCCATAGATCTGCTGGCCGGCCGCTGCGGCCTTCAGCAGCACGTCGTGCGCGGCGGCGACCCGCTCGCGTGCGGCGGGCGCGATCGCGACGGCTTCGCCGTCGGCGATGCGTGCGATCGATTCGGGGGTGGCGGAGCGGCCGTCGAGCGTGACGTCGGCGAAGGCCGGAAGGGCGGCGAGCAGCGCGAGCGCGGCCGCGCTTCGCGTGATGAAGCGGTGCATGGGGTGGTCTCCGTATTCAGGGGTGACGAGGTGTGGAAGGCAGTGCGGTGATCGATGCGAGCGCGATCGCGCCGGCGGCCATCACGTACCACGCGGGTGCGAACGGGCTGCCGGTCTGTTGGGTGAGCCACGCGAGAATCGCGGGCGCGAAGCCGCCGAAGAAGGTCGCGGCGAGGTTGTACGCCAGCGACATGCCGGTCGCGCGCACGCTCGTCGGAAACAGCTCGGACAACGCGGCCGGCGCGACGCCCGTGAAGATCGCGACCATCACGCAGAATGCGCTTTGCACCGCGACGAGCGCGGCCAGCGTATGGGTGTGGTTCAACCAGTTCAGCAGCGGGTAGACCGACACGATCATCAGCGCGGCGCCCGCGGCGAGCACGGTGCGCCGCCCGAAGCGGTCCGACCAGCCGCCCGCGCAGACGCAGGTGACCGCCATCAGGCAGTTGCCGACCAGCGACGCGATGAACGCGTCGCGGCCGTCGAAACGCAGCGCGCGCTGCGCGTGGGTCGGCATGTAGATGACGAGCGCGTAGATACAGACTGCCCACAGCACGGAGAAGCCGGTGCCGATCGCGAACTCGCGCGGATAGTCGCGCACGACCTGCAGCAGCGGCGCCTTGCGCGCCGCGTGCTCGCGCTGCGCACGCGCCATCTCCGCGCGGAAATGGGGTGTTTCGTCGAGCGTCTTGCGCAGCCAGAGGCCGACCGGCGCGATCGCGAGCCCGAGGATGAACGGAATCCGCCAGCCCCAATCGCCGATCTGTTCGTGCGACAGCGTTAGCGTTACGGCGGTGGCGACCAGCGCGCCCAGGATGTTCGATGCCGCCATGCTGGCCTGCAGCCAGGACGCATACATGCCCTTGCGATCGGCGGGCGCATGCTCGATCAGGAACGCCGCCGCGCCGCCGACTTCGCCGCCCGCGGAGAACCCCTGCAGCAGGCGTCCGCAGAGGATCAGCAGCGGCGCGCCGACGCCGATCGCGGTGAACGGCGGCGCGAACGCGATGATGCCGGTGCCCGCCGCCATCACGAGGATCGTCAGCGTGAGCGCGGCCTTGCGGCCGGCCCGGTCGCCATACACGCCGATCGCGAGCGCGCCGAGCGGCCGCGCGATGAAGCCGATGCCGAACGCCATGAACGCCTCGACGAGCTGGGTGCCCGCATCGCCGCGATGGAAGAAGTTCTGCGCGATGTAGACGGCAAAGAACGCGTAGACGGAAAAGTCGTACCACTCGAGCGCGTTGCCGATCGACGCCGCGGCGATCGCGCGCCCGGCAGGCGAGGCGGGAGGCGACGCGGCGGCGGCCGTGTCGAGGGGAACCGCGGATTGTTTCACTTCGATCTCCTGTCGTGCGGGGCGGCTCACAGCCGGATGTGCGGAATGTACTTGCGTGCGGCTTCGTCGAGCGCGTCGTCGTACCCGGCGTCCGCATAGCGGATCACGCCCAGCGCCGTGTCGTTGGTCATCGACAGCGTCAGCCGCTCGTTGGCCGACGCGCTGCCGTCGGCGACGACGGTCACCCCGGCGCTCGTCATGTAGCCGCTGTAGCCGCCGCCGCCCGAATGGATCGCGACGAGGTCGGCCATCGACGAGCAGTTCAGCATCGCGTTCAGCAACGGCCAGTCGGCCACCGCATCCGAGCCGTCGCGCAGGTTCTCGGTCATGATGTTCGGATGGGCCATCGCGCCAGCGTCGAGGTGGTCGCGCGTGAACGCGACCGGGCCGGCGAGCACGCGATCGCGCACCATCGCGTTGACCGCGAGCGCGAGCTGCGTGCGCTCGCCGTGACCGAGCCACGCGATCCGCGCGGGCAAGCCCTCGAACGGCACGCATTCGCGCGCGAGGCGGATCCAGTTCGACACGATCCGGTTGTCCGGGAAGCGCTCGAGCAGGTAGTCGTCGATGATGCGGATGTCGTTCGGGTCGTTCGACAGCGCGATCCAGCGGAACGGCCCGATCGCGCGGCAGAACAGCGGGCGCAGGAACGCCTCGGTGAAGACCGGAATCTCGAACGCGCGCGCGACGCCGCCGTCCTTTGCGTGCGTGCGGATCAGGTTGCCGTTGTCGAACACGACCGCCCCCCGGTCCTTGAAACCCAGCATCGCTTCGACGTGACGGACGATCGACGCGCGGCTCGCGTCCATCAGCGTCGCGCGGTCGCTGTCGCGCAGTGAGCGCACCTCGTCGAGCGTGTAGCCGGCCGGCACGTAGCCGTAGACGAGATCGTGCGCGGCGGTCTGGTCGGTGACGATGTCGGGCACGACGCCGCGCGCGAGAATGGCCGGAAACACGTCGGCCGCGTTGCCGAGCAGGCCGACCGAAATCGGTTCGCGGCGCGCCTGGGCGTCCTGGATCAACGCGAGTGATTCGTCGAGATCACGCGCTTGGCGCTCCAGAAAACCGATCTGCAGGCGCTTGTCGATGCGGGACTGGTCGATTTCGACGACGAGCGTCGCCGCGTTGGCCATCCGTCCCGCGAGCGGCTGCGCGCCGCCCATGCCGCCGAGGCCGGCGGTCAGGATGAAGCGGCCGCGCAGGTCGTTGTCGAAATGGCGCTCGGCGATGCGCGAGAAGATCTCGTAGGTGCCCTGGATCACGCCCTGCGAGCCGATGTACTGCCAGTCGCCCGCCGTCAGCCCGCCCCAGCAGATCAGGTTGCGCTGCTCCAGCTCGTAGAAGTGTTCCGCCTTCGCCCACTGGCCGATCAGGTTGCAATTCGCCATCACGACGAGCGGCGCGTGCGCGTGCGTGCGCAGCAGCGCGACCGGCTTGCCGGACTGGACGACGAGCGTCTGGTTTTCGTCCATCGTCTTCAGCGCATGGACGATCGCGTCGTGCGACGGCCAGTCGCGCGCGGCGCGGCCGAGCGCCGCGTAGACGATCAGTTGCTCGGGATTCTCGCCGACGGCGAGCACGTTCTCGAGCAGGCGCAGCAGTGCTTCCTGACGCCAGCCTTTGCAGCGCAGCGTATTACCCGAGGTGACCTCGAATGTCTGTTTCATCGTCGTGCCTCCGGGTCAGCGTGCAAGCGCGTAGTCGGCGATCGAGATGCCGAGCGCCGCTTCGACCGGCGGGTAGACGGCGGGATCGAACACCGACGACGACAGCGGAATGTGGGCCTTCGCGATTCGCAACACGTGGATTTCCATGCCTTCCTTCAACTGGCCCGCGCTGACGGGGCGCCCTTGCGCATCGAGCGTCGTGATCACGTCCGGATAGGTGGCGATGCGTTCGCCATGCGCGTCGTCGACGGCCATGTGCTCGTTCATCACGTGGATGACCACGCGGTTCGGCCCGGCGCCGAGATAGACGAGGCCGACGTCGAACGCCTCGTGCGTGTAGGCGAGCGTATTGCGCTCGACCTTGCCGCTCGCAATGATGTCGCCGTGCGTGGATGCGCAGATCGCGTCGATGACCGCGCTGCCGCCGCGCCGCTCGGCGTCGATGACGGCTTCGCCGAGCGCCAGCGCGCGGCTGATGCCGCCGAGCGCGGCATGCTCGCGAACATAGGCGGCGCGCACCGGATTGCGGCAGCTCGCGATGAACCCGCCCGCCATGTCGGCGGCCTTGCGCAGCACCGGCGAGACCCTGGCGGTCGCGCCGCGCACGACCACTTCCATATACGCGTGCTTGTCGCGATTGCCGCCCGCGGCGGCCTGGATCATCGGCGCGGTGCTCGATGCGAGCCCGAGCGAGCCCATGTCGCCGGTCGGATGCGCGCGAATGTCGCCCACCGCGTCGACGACCTTGGCGCCGAGCAGCGCGGACGGCAGCCAGCCGTTCAGCGTGCTGGACATGCCGTTCTGCCCGATGATGAGCCCCGCAAGCGGTGCGCCGAGTGCGTCCTGCACGAGCTGCGCGGCCTTCACGTAGTCGGCGCCGAGCATCTGCCAGTCGGTGAGGCCGCCCGGCGCGCCGATCGCGGCGGCCGTGGCGACCCAGGCGTCGTCCGGCAGCTCGTCGATCGACACCAGCTCGGGGCGGCCGATCGTGACCGCGAGCGTGCCGAGCTCACGGCCATGATCGGCCCAGCCGCCGCCGCCGCACGCGAAAACCGAGCCGCCCTTCACCGCGGCTTCGACGTCTTTCAAAGACAGGATGCGTCCCATGTGTCGTTTGTCCTGATGAGAAAAAAGGAGGTACGCGCCGGGCGGAAAGCCTTGTGCAGCGGTACTGTTCAAACGATTCTAGGGATGCCGAATATTGAGCGTTATTGCTATTTTATGGAGAGTTCATAACGCGATGTTAAGGCTAGGGTATTCCCGCTCTGGCGTCAAAACAGCCAAATTCACGCGTCGACGGAAAGTGCGCGCAGCGTGTCGATGAACTCGTGCGCGAGACGCGAGAGCGGCGCGAGCACCGGGTGCAGCACGCTGACCGGCGCGCCGATGGTCGGCACGACCGGCTTCACGACCAGCTGCGGCCACACGGGGCCCGCGACGGTCAACTCGTCGATCAGCGCGATGCCGGTGCCGGCCTGCACGAGCGCGCACGCGACGTGCGCCTGCTGTACTTCGATCTTCACCTGCGGAACCAGGCCTTCGTCGCTGAACAGCTTGCGCACCAGCTGGCCGAGCGGGATGTCGCTGCCGTAGCCGATCAGCGGCGTATTCACGAGGTCGCGCACGGCAAGCGACTTGCGACGTGCGAACGGGTGCGACGCCGGCACTGCAGCCACCAGCCGGTTTTCGTAGAGCGGGGAAATTTCGACGTTCGGGTGGGTGTCCTGCAGGAACGCAATCCCGACTTCGACCTGCTGGGTCAGGACAGCCTGGAGCAGCACGTTCGGAATCATCGTATGCAGGATGATGCGCACATCGGGAAAGCGCTCGTAGAACGTCGCGATCGCGCGCGGCAGCAACGATTGGCCGAGACTGGGGCTGCACGCGATGCGCAGGTGGCCCATCCGGTTTTCGATCATGTCTTCGGCGATCTCGTTGACGCGTTGCACGCCTTCGTACACGGCATTGACTTCGACGAACAGACGCTGCGCTTCGGGCGTCGGATAGAGGCGCCCCTTGATGCGCTCGAACAGCGCGAGGCCGAGCCGCTGTTCCGCATATGAAATGAGTCGCGAAACGGCGGGCTGCGACACGTGCAGCAGCTTGGCCGCACCGCTGATCGAGCCGGTCAGCATGATGGCGCGAAACACTTCGATCTGCCGAAGGTTGAGACGCACAGCCTTAACTCCGTGTTATGCGGGGGTGATAAATAGGCATAAGACATTCTGGCAGAACGCTGCCTAAACTGCTCGTGATCAAAAATGCAGGAGGTCGGGATGAGCGATTTCGAGCAGGTGGTGCGCGGCCGGTTGGCCGACGCGCGGCAGGTCGTCGACGACGGCTGGTTCGCGATCCGCGACGGCGTGATCGTCGCGCGCGGCGCGGGCGTGCCGCCGGCGGCGCGCAACGTGATCGACGCGCGCGGGCAATGGGTGCTGCCGGGTGTGGTCGACGGCCAGGTGCACGCGGGCAGCCAGGCGAACCAGGAAGGGCTGGGCCATGCGTCGCGCGCGGCGGCGGCGGGCGGCGTCACGGTGATGGTCGACATGCCGTACGACGATCCGGAGCCGGTCGCGTCCCGCGCGCAGCTCGATCGCAAGATCGCCGAAGTCGAGCGCGACTGCCACGTCGACGTCGCGCTGTTCGGCACGCTCAATGCGCAACACGGGCTCGGCGCCGCGGCCGGCCTGATCGACGGCGGCGTGTGCGCGTTCAAGTTCTCGACGTTCGAGGCGACGCCCGGCCGGTTCCCGCGCGTGGACGAGGACGTGCTGTACGACGCATTTCGCCTGATCGCGCCGTCGGGCCTCGCCTGCGGCGTGCACAACCAGATGCAGGAGCTGACGCGCAAGAACATCGCGCGGATGATCGAGGCGGGCGACACGGGCTGGGATGCGTTCCTGCGCGCGCATCCGCCGTTGATCGAGAACCTGGCGACCGCGCTGATCTACGAGCTCGGCGCCGAGACGGGCGCGCGTGCGCATGCGGTGCACGTGTCGACGTCGCGCGGCTTCGAGCTGTGCAATATGTACCGGCGCGCCGGCCACCGCGCGAGCATCGAGACCTGCGTGCAATACCTGATGCTCGACCACGAAACGCATACGAAACGCTTCGGCGCGAAGACGAAGCACTATCCGCCGATCCGTCCGCGCGCGGAGCGCGAGCTGCTGTGGACGCACGTCGCGCGCGGCGAGTGCACGTTCGTGTCGTCGGACCATGTGAGCTGGGGGCTCGAACGCAAGGGCGATCCCAATGTATTCAGGAATGCGTCGGGCGGGCCCGGGCTCGAAACGCTGCTGCCCGCGTTCTGGACAGGCTGCGAACAGCACGGCGTCGCGCCGACGCGCGTGGCGCAATTGCTGGCGACGAATCCCGCCCGGCACTTCCTGCTCGACGATCGCAAGGGGACGCTCGACGTCGGCGCGGACGCGGATTTCGTGATCCTGACGCCGGAGCGTTACGCGTTCGATCCGTCGCGCAGCCTGTCTGCCGTGCAGTGGAGCGCGTTCGAAGGCATGGAATTCACGGTGCGCATCGCCGCCACCTACAGCCGTGGCGCGCTCGTGTACGACGGCGCGCGCATCGTCAATCACGCGGGCGCGGGCCGTTTCCTGCGGCCGCATCGCGGCGGCCGGCCGGCTGCCAAGCAACAGGAGCACGCATGAATTCGCCGGTTTTCCCACCGCTGAACGCGGATCGTCTCAACGCGCGCGTCGAGCAGCTCGCGCGATTCACGCGGCCCGACGTGCCATGGACGCGTCGCGCGTTTTCGCCGCTGTTCATCGAAGCGCGCGCGTGGCTGGCCGAGCAGTTCGCGCAGGCCGGCCTGTCGGTATCGCTGGATGCGGGCGGCAACCTGATCGGCCGCCGCGAGGGCAGCGGCCGCTGCGCGAAGCCGCTGATCACGGGCTCGCACTGCGACACGGTGGTCGGCGGCGGCCGGTTCGACGGCATCATCGGCGTGCTTGCCGGGATCGAGGTTGCTCATACGCTGAACGAGCAGGGGATCGTGCTCGACCATCCGCTGGAAGTGATCGACTTTCTGTCCGAGGAGCCGAGCGACTACGGCATCTCGTGCGTCGGCAGCCGCGCGTTATCGGGGCGGCTCGACGCGGACATGCTGCGCGCGGCGAACGCCGAAGGCGAAACGCTCGGCGACGCACTGCGGCGCATCGGCGGCGACCCGAGCGCGCTGCGTGTGCCGTTGCGCGCGCCGGACAGCACGGCCGCGTTCGTGGAGCTGCATATCGAGCAGGGCCCCGTGCTGGAAACGCGCGGCCTGCCGATCGGCGTCGTGACCAACATCGTCGGCATTCGGCGCGTTCTGATCACCGTGACGGGGCAGCCCGATCACGCCGGCACGACGCCGATGGACATTCGCCGCGATGCGCTCGTCGGCGCAGCGCATCTTGTCGAGGCCGCGCATGCGCGCGCGTCGGCGCTGTCCGGCAATCCGCATTACGTGGTGGCGACGATCGGGCGGATCGCGATGACGCCGAACGTGCCGAACGCCGTGCCCGGACAGGTGGAGATGATGCTGGAGGTGCGCAGCGACAGCGACGACGTGCTCGACGGTTTTCCCGACGCGTTGCTGTCCGGCGCCGCTGCGCGGCTCGATGCACTTCGGTTGAGTGCGCGCGCCGAACACGTGAGCCGCTCCCGCCCGACGGATTGCCAGCCGCTCGTGATGGATACGGTCGAGCAGGCCGCCGCGCAGCTAGGCTACCCGAGCATGAGGCTGCCGAGCGGCGCCGGGCACGATGCCGTGTACGTCGCGCCGACCGGGCCGATCGGGATGATCTTCGTTCCGTGCCTCGGTGGCCGCAGCCATTGTCCGGAGGAATGGATCGAGCCGCAGCAGCTGCTCGACGGCACGCGCATGCTGTATCAGACGCTCGTCATGCTCGATCGCACGCTGGCCGCTCGTGAGGCCGGCCGCTGATACGCGCTACGGGACGCGGCAATATGTCAAGGAAGCCTGATTTGACAGAGGAAACATCCGTGCCGGCCGCCGGAACCGCAGTCCGGCTCGGCCTCAAGGAAAACTGGCGGCAGTTCGCGCTGCTCGTGCTGATCAATGCGTTCGTCGGGGGCATGGTCGGAATCGAGCGGACGGTCGTGCCGCTGATCGGCTCCGAAACGTTTCACCTCGCATCCACGACGCTCGTTACGTCCTTCATCGTCAGTTTCGGCCTCGTGAAAGCGGTCGCCAACCTGATTTCCGGCCAGCTGGCCGACACCTGGGGCCGCAAGCGCGTGCTCGTCGCCGGTTGGCTGCTGGGGCTGCCGGTGCCGTTCATGATCATCGCCGCGCCCGATTGGGGATGGGTGGTCGCCGCCAATGTGCTGCTCGGCCTCAGCCAGGGCTTCGCGTGGTCGATGACCGTGATCATGAAAGTGGATCTGGTGGGACCGAAGGGGCGTGGCCTCGCGGTCGGGCTCAACGAGTTCGCGGGCTATTTCGCGGTGGGCCTGACCGCGTTTCTGACCGGCTATCTGGCGAGCCGCCACGGCCTGCGGCCGACGCCGATCCTTCTCGGGATCGGCTATGCGGTCGCCGGCCTGACCCTGTCGATGTTCGTCGTCCGCGATACGCGCGGCCACGTTCGACTGGAGGCCGGCAAGCCGCACGAAGAAGCGTCGCCGCTGTCGTTTCGCGACGTGTTTCTGCTCACGTCGCTCAAGGATCGCAACCTGTTTGCCGCGTCGCAGGCCGGACTGGTCAACAACCTCAACGACGGGATGAGCTGGGGCATCTTCCCGCTGTTTTTCATGGGGCTCGGGCTCGGTGTCGAGCGAATCGGCATCCTCAAGGCGGTCTACCCGATCGTGTGGGGCGTCAGCCAGGTCGTCACCGGCCCGTTGAGCGACCGATGGGGGCGCAAGGGGTTGATCGTCGCCGGCATGTGGGTGCAGGCGGCGGGTCTGTGCCTGACCGCGTCGACCGGTCAGTTCCGGTGGTGGCTGGTCGCGAGCGTGCTGCTCGGCCTCGGCACCGCGATGGTCTACCCGAGCCTGATTGCGGCGGTGTCGGACGCGTCGGAACCGGGCTGGCGGGCGCGATCGCTGAGCGTGTACCGGTTCTGGCGCGACCTCGGCTATGCGATCGGCGCGCTGTCGGCGGGCCTCATCGCCGACCGATTCGGATTCGCTGACGCGATCTTCTCGGTGGCGGCCGTCACGTTCATGTCGGGTGCCGTGGTTGCGATCGTCATGCGCGAGCGCCATTGATGGATTCCGATCCGGCTCAAACGCTCAGGCCAGGCACAGCGCGCCGGCGCGCGGCTATTGTCCACCAAAATGCGACAGCGAATCCGATTGCAACAGATTGATGAATCATGACGGGACAGTAAACTGCACCTGTGCTTCGCGAGATCCGCTCCGGTTTGCCGGTCGATCGAGCGAAGAAGCAGTCCGCCGTCTACGTATCCCGCCGCATCGGGACGCGGCCGCCGACGGACGCATCGACCCGTCAATTGAAAGAGGCTTGCCATGCGTTACGTTTCGCTGGAGTCGAAGAAGGACGAGCTGCTGCTCGCCGCCCGCGTGCTGATGATGGTGCTGTTCATCCTGTTCGGATGGCAGAAGCTGACCGGCTTCTCGGGCACCGTCGCCTACATGGCGTCGACCGGGGCGCCTTCGCCCGAGCTGTCGGCGGTGATCGCGGTCGCGGTCGAGCTGGTCGGCGGCCTGCTGATCGCAATCGGCTTCTACACGCGGCCGCTCGCGTTGCTGTTCGCAGCCTATACGGTCGCCACCGCGTTCATCGGGCATCGCTACTGGGCGGCGCACGGGATGGAGCAATACATGGCGATGATCAACTTCTACAAGAACGTGAGCATCATCGGCGGGCTGCTGTTGCTCGCGCTGACCGGGCCGGGCAAGTATTCGCTCGACAGGAAGTAAGGTCTCGCCGCGTCGTCGGCGATGCAATGGGCCCGGTGCGTGAATGCGCACCGGGCTTCGTCGTTTTGGGGGGCGGCGAAACCCGGGATGTTCGAAATGTCTGTACTGGTTCGCACGCGGCGCACAGTGCGATGAAGGTTGTGAACGCAACCGTAAAGGAGGTGAGCGGAGGCGGCACATCGCGCGATTAGTCCGGATTTTGCAGAAGACCTTTTCTGTGCAGCGCGTTAATCGACTGTCGCGCGATCTCCAATAATGGCCGCCGATCCGTCGGTCGATCCACCGCGGTGACACGCCGGCGTTCTCGCCAAAGCAACCTGAAAAAATAATATATGTACTGCGATAGAAACAAGAACACGCGCGACAAGACCCGCGCCAGCGCGCATGGAGCAACCTTCGGCGGCCGGCGGGTGTCCGGCCTCGCCGGGACCGTCGTCGCGGCCTGCCTCGCGGGCTTCGGCGCGGGCGCGGCCCACGCGCAAAGCAGCGTGACGCTGTACGGCCTGATCGACACGTCGATCACCTACTCGACCAACCAGCGCACGCACGGCGCCGGCTCGCCGGGCAGCGGCACCGTCGCGATGACGAGCGGTGCCCTGAACGCGTCGCGCTGGGGGTTGCGCGGCCGCGAGGATCTCGGCGGCGGGATGGCCGCGATCTTCGGGCTCGAGAACGGTTTCTCGGGCACCACCGGCGCGCTGTCGCAGAAAGGCGTCGACATGTTCGGCCGCCAGGCATGGGTCGGCGTGAGCTCGAAGACGGCCGGCGCGCTCACGTTCGGCCGCCAGTACGACCTGATCCTCGATTTCGTCACGCCGCTCGGCGCGTCCGGCCCCGGCTGGGGCGGCAACCTCGCGGTTCATCCGTACGACAACGACGATTCGAACCGCAACCTCCGCATCAACCAAGCGGTGAAGTACACGAGCCCGACGTATCGCGGGCTGACGTTCGGCGCGATGTACGGGTTCTCGAACACGGCCGGCCAGTTCGCCAACAACGCGGCGTGGAGCGCGGGCGTGTCGTATGCGAACGGGCCGCTGAAGCTCGGCGCCGGCTACCTGAAGATCAGCCGCGACCGCAACCTGGCCAACCCGAATGGCGCACTGAGCACGGTCGACGGCTCGGCGACGATCACCGGCGGCAACCAGCAGATCTGGGCCGCGGCCGGCCGTTATGCGTTCGGGCCGCATTCGGTCGGCGCCGCGTGGTCGCACTCGACCACCGACGGCGTGACGGGCGTGCTCCAGGGCGGCGGCATCGCGCCGTTGAAGGGGGAATCGCTGGTGTTCGACAACTTCTCGGTCGACGGGCGCTTCGCCGTCACGCGTGCGTTGAGCCTCTCGGCCGCGTACACGTACACGATGGGCCGTTTCGAATCGCGTGCGGGCGAAACCCGGCCGAAGTGGAATCAGGTGGTTGCGCAGGCCGATTACGCGTTCACGAAGCGCACGGATGCGTATCTCGAGGGGGTCTACCAGAGCGTGAGCGGAGGCCGGGGCAATCCGGCATTCAACGCGACGATATGGACGCTGACGCCGTCGGCGAACAGCAACCAGGTCGTCGTCGCACTGGGGCTGCGGCATCGGTTCTGACGCGTGACTGGACTGGGCCAGCGGACGCCGCCGCTGGCCACGTGCG
Source organism: Burkholderia cepacia (assembly GCF_001718835.1). Taxonomy (NCBI): domain Bacteria; kingdom Pseudomonadati; phylum Pseudomonadota; class Betaproteobacteria; order Burkholderiales; family Burkholderiaceae; genus Burkholderia; species Burkholderia cepacia. The sequence goes on from NZ_CP013442.1 coordinate 774,304, forward strand.
ACTGCTGCTTATTGCTCGTTCTGATCAGACCGGTGCGCCTTGGCGCCATTCATGGGCGCGATGGTGCCGAACAGGCCATTGGTCTCCTTGTTCGGACCCGCGGTGAAGTACAGCGTGTCCGGGCTCGAGTTGCGGCCGCCGCCGAGCGTCAGCGTCCACAGGCCGTCGATCGTCAGCGGATTGCCGGCCGCGTTCTCCAGCTGCTCGACAAAACTGCCGTTGTCGTCGAAGACACCGATTCGCCCGTCGCCGAAGTTGCCGATCAGGATCTTGCCGCTGAAGCGGCCGAATGCAAACGAAGCGCGTGTGATGCCCCACGGTGAGTTGAGCGTGCCTTGGCTGGCGAAGCGGCGCAGCAGGTGGCCGTCCGTATCGAATACGTCGACGAATCCATGACCGTTGCCGGCAACGTCGTCATGCTTCTGATCGTCCTGTTGCGCATAGGTGACGAAAAGGTCGCCATCGATGTTCGCGATGCCGAACGGCGCGTAGCCGGCCGGGATGCGCGGGTCGATGAAGCCGCCGTCCGTTTTCGCGGGCGTGAACATGCCGTTCGCGCCGTTGGGCCCGAATACATCGATCCGTCCCGCGCGGAAGTTCGTCGCAAACAGGAAGGCGCCTTTCGCGTTCACGCCGAAGACGAGACCCTTGTAGACGGCTCCGTTGGCCGCGGATGGCGTGGACGAGTTATCGGCCGCGAGCACGGCGCGGTCCGCGGGATTCAAGCCGCCGGCCCAGGCGGAAAGCGTGCCGTCCTCGGTCGCGAAGATGAATGCGGCCTGAAGCCTGGTGCCGGGCACGAGAAATGCCGACGACGGATTCCACACGATTCCGGTCGGCGCCGCGGGCGCGGGATTCGGCGGATTGATGGACGAGACGGGATGACAGGCGCTGGCCGGCGTCACATTGCCCGGCAGCGGGATGGAAACCTGCAGCGCGACCTTGGTTCCCTGGCCGTCATACAGCGTGGAGCAGCCGGTGGCATTGTCGTTGACCCAGAATGGACTGCCTGCCGGGCTGAAGGCAACGCCCCATGCGTTCTGCAGCACGGGGTCGACCTTCGGGGCCGAGCCGGCCAGATTGGACACGAGTGGCGTGACGACGTAAGCGTCATTGTCAGCGGCATGCGCAATGGTGAAACCGGCGGCGAGGACGATGACGGTCGCCGCCTTGAGACCCCACGAGACCTGGGACATGATGTCCTCCTCAGTCTGACTGGTGAGAAATCGCTCCACGCGTGAGCGCCCGAGGAAGCTAAACGTTCGCGCCATCGCGAATATTCCCGTGGTCCTCGAATATTCACGGCACTGCTGCACGACGGCTTCGACCTTCAGGGGTAGCGCCGAAGCGCGATGACGCGCGAGTACGACGAATGCATGCCGAAGCGGCTAGTATGTGGCGGTGAGCACTGTGAACGTTCGAGGCTTTCCCATGTGCGACTCCGTGCGTCTTCAGCGCGGCATGCTCTGGCCTGCCGTCCTGCGCCAGACCGAACACGCATTGGCCTGTGGCGCGTTGCGTCCGGTCGAGACCACTCGGACGACGATCGAAGACGGCGGCGTACGCTTTCTCGTGCGCCAGGTTTCGAGCCTCGCGCGCAAGGACGAAGAGAGACAGAAGCGGGAAGCCGGGCAGCCCCGGAAACGCGCATCGATCGATCCGTTTCTGCCCTACGATCCGGACCTCTTCGTCGCCGACATCACGGACACCCATCTCGCGTTGCTCAACAAGTTCAACGTGATCGATCATCATCTGCTGGTCGTCACGCGTCGCTTCGAGCCGCAGGAAGCGCTGTTGAACGCGGCGGACTTCACCGCGTTGTTCACCTGCATGGCCGAATTCCAGGGCCTCGGTTTCTACAACGGCGGGGCGGCGGCCGGTGCGAGCCAGCCGCACAAGCATCTGCAGATCGTTCCGCTGCCGTTTGCGCAAGGCGAACCCATGCCGCCGATCGCGCCGCTTCTCGCTTCCGCGCGCGACGACGGTTCCGTCTGCACCATCGCGGGTCTCGCGTTTCCCCACGCGTTCGCAAGGCTGGCGTTGCCGCCCGGCACGCCGCCGAGCGACGGCGCGCAGCGCGCGCTCGGCGTCTATCGCGATCTGCTGCACGCGATGGGGCTGCACGCGATCGACGTCGACGGCGAAGCGCATCAATCCTCGGCCTACAACCTGCTCGTCATGCCGCAAGGCATGCTGCTCGTTCCGAGATCCATGGAGTGCGTCGATGGCATTTCGATCAACGCGCTGGGCTTTGCGGGATCGCTCTTCGTGCGCGACGCCGCGCAGATGCAGGTCATCAGAACGCTCGGCCCGATGGCGGTGCTGCGGCGCGTCGCGGGGGCGTCTGATGTGGCATGACGGATGACACCTGTCATCACAGGTTATCGTGGCGAGTGGAAGCCAGCCGCGATGACCGACGTGCCCGCTCTCGCTCGAACCTCCCGGCAGGTATTGCGAGCGCTCCGATATTCGTCTATAAATTGCTGTCCGGGCTACGAGCCCGGAATTCCATTCCCCTTACCTGTGGAGGATGCTATGTCACCGTTAAACGTAACGCCGCGCTGATCGCCGCCACGGCAACCCGTTCAATCGCTGTCTCCCGCCTCGAGCGCTCGTGCCATTGCGCGCACCCTCGTCACGCTTCTCCCGAACGCATTCCCGGCTTTGATGTAGTCCGTCCGCCCGGATGGCGCGTCCCCACGCCGCCAGACCCCGACGACCTGCGACGAAACCGGCTCCGTCTCGCGCGCCCATCGGGTAGCCGCCGCGACACGTCATCCGTCCGCCTGCATCGCCGTTGAACGCGGCGATTCTCATCAAGCATCCGCATGGCCCGCGGACGGACCGCGCTCGCGCCCATTCCGTCCATGCCGCGCCATCCGGTTTCCACATCAAGACGACGACAGGGAAGCGCCACCATGTCTCAACCAACGACACAGCCCATCCACCGCTCCATCCCGGAGAAACCGCGTCTCGACGGACTCGAAGCGAAGTGGAGCACACGATGGGAAACGCAGCGCATTTATGCTTTCGACCGCGCCGCCGCGCGCGACGCGGTGTACTCGATCGACACGCCGCCGCCGACGGTCTCCGGCTCGCTGCACGTCGGGCACGTGTTCAGCTACACGCACGCGGACATCATCGCCCGCTATCAGCGCATGACGGGAAAGACGGTTTTCTATCCGATGGGCTGGGACGACAACGGCCTGCCGACAGAGCGCCGCGTGGAGAATTTTTATGGCGTCGTCTGCGATCCCCATGCGCGATACGATCCCGGCTTTCGCACGCCGGACGTCGCGCCGACGCAGCGCGCATCGTTCCGGCGGATCAGCCGGCGCAATTTCGTCGAGTTGTGTCATCGGTTGACGGCCATCGACGAAACCGCGTTTCGCGAATTGTTCGTGCGGCTCGGCATCTCGGTCGACTGGGATCTCAACTACGCGACCATCGGCGCACGCGCGCAGCGCATCAGCCAACGGGCGTTGCTCCGCAACCTGCGGCGCGGGGAGCTCTATCAGCAGGAAGCGCCTTGCCTGTGGGACGTCACGTTCCAGACCGCGGTCGCCCAGGCCGAACTCGAAGACCGCGAGATCGACGGTGCATGGCACGATCTCCGCTTCCTGGATGACGCGGGAAACGACGTCATCGTGTCCACGACGAGGCCCGAGCTGCTTGCCGCATGCGTGGCGCTCGTCGTCCATCCCGACGATGCGCGGTTTCGCGCAAGCGCAGGCAAGCGCGTGCGCTGCCCGCTGTACGACATCGACGTTCCGGTGATGACGCATGCGCTTGCCGATCCCGGCAAGGGGAAGGGCATCGCGATGATCTGCACGTTCGGCGATCTGACCGACGTGATCTGGTGGCGCGAACTCGAACTGCCGACGCGTGCGATCGTCGGCAGGGACGGCCGTTTGCGACAGGAGATGCCGGAATGGCTCCTGTCGGACGAAAGCAGAACCGCTTATGCGCGCATTGCAGGAAGGCCGCTACCCGACGCGCGCCGCGAGGTCGTCGCGCAACTCGCGTCGGCCGGCGCCCTGATAGGTGCGCCCCGGCCAACCCGTCACGCCGTCAAGTTTTTCGAAAAGGGCGATCGCCCGCTGGAAATCGTCGCAACGCGCCAGTGGTATCTGCGTAACGGCGGGCGCGATCCAGCGCTGCGCGACGCATTGCTGACACGCGGCGCCGAGCTCCATTGGCATCCGCCATTCATGGGCAGCCGGTACGCGAACTGGGTGGACGGCCTGAACGGCGACTGGCTGATCAGCCGTCAGCGGATTTTCGGCGTGCCGATTCCGCTGTGGTACCCGCTCGACGCGGCCGGGCAGCCCGATTACCGCATGCCGATCCAGCCCGACGAAACGACGCTGCCCGTCGATCCGCAAACCGACGTTCCGCCCGGCTATGGCGAGGCGCAGCGCGGCAAGCCCGGCGGCTTCATCGGCGAAAGCGACATCATGGACACCTGGGCGACCAGTTCGCTGACGCCGCAGATCGCCGCCGCATGGGGCGAGCCGGACGAATGCTGCGCGCGCGTGTTCCCGATGGACCTGCGCCCGCAGGGGCACGACATCATCCGCACATGGTTGTTCTCGACGGTCGCGCGTTCGCATCTTGAGAGCGCGTGCCTGCCGTGGACGCACGCGATGCTGTCCGGCTGGATTCTCGATCCGGACCGCAAGAAGATGTCCAAATCGAAGGGCAACGTTGTGACGCCCGCCGCATTGCTGGACACGCACGGCTCGGACGGCGTGCGCTATTGGGCGGCGCTCGGGCGCCCGGGCATGGACACGGCCTTCGACGAAACGCAGATGCGCAACGGCCGCCGTCTCGCATTGAAACTGCTGAACGTGTCGAAGCTAGCGCTCGGCTTCACGCAAGCGCCCGCCGCGCCGCTTTGCGAGGCGCTCGATCGCGCGATGCTCGCGCGTCTCGCGCAGGTCGTGACGCTGGCGACCACGGCATTCGACGCGCTCGACTACAGCAAGGCGATCGAGCATATCGAGGCGTTTTTCTGGTGGTATTGCGACGACTACGTGGAATTGGTGAAAGGCCGCGCGCGGGGAAACGATGCGCGTGCCTGCTCCGCGCACCACGCGCTGGCTGCATCCCTGTCCGTGTTGCAGCGCTTGTTCGCGCCGTTCCTGCCGTTCGCCGCGGAAGAGTGCTGGTCATGGTGGCAAACGGGATCGATCCATCGTTCGGCGTGGCCCGACGCCGCCTCGCTGCGGATGCTTGCAGGAGCGGATGCGGACAGCGCAGTGAGCGTCGTCGTTTCCGATGTGCTGCGCGAGATTCGCCGCGCAAAGTCGGAGGCGAAGGTGTCGATGAAGGCGGCCGCTTCGATCGTGACGATCGGCGATGCGGCGCAGCGCCTCGCGCTGTTGCGGCAAGCGCAAGGCTATCTGCGCGACGCCGGGCATATTGGCGAGCTCGAAATGGTCGAGTCGGAGCGGTTTCGCGTCGACGTGACGCTTGCGTGAAGCGACTCGTGCGATTGGAACGCACGGCCAAGCCTGCGCGAACCGATCGCGCGACTCTTTTCATCGCGACCGGGCATTTCTGCCTGCCATGCTCTTTTACTTCCGAAACGTACCGAGCAGTTCCGCGTGCGCAACCACATGCCCTTGCATCGCCTTCTCCAGCGCCGCCTTGGTCGGCTTGTGGAGATCGGGCAGCACCGTATCGAGCGCGTACAGCTTGTGGAAATAGCGGTGGCGGCCGATAGGCGGGCAGGGGCCGCCATACGCGACGCGCCGGAAGTCGTTGATGCCTTCGAGCGTGCCCGGCGGCAGCGCGCTGCCGGTGAGCGCTTCCTGCAGCCCGGGCGCCGTGGGCGGGATGTTGTACAGCACCCAGTGGACCCATGTCATCTGCGGCGCGGCCGGGTCCGGCGCGTCAGGGTCGTCGACGATCAGCGCGAGGCTCTTTGCGTTGGCGGGCACCCCGGACCACGCGAGCGGCGGCGACACGTCCGCACCCATGCAGGTATGGCGGCGGGGAATCTCGCCCCCTTCGCGAAAGGCCGACGAAGTCAGGGTCAAGGTCATGGCGTGCTCCTCGGCGACGCTCTGCGCCGCCAATCCGGCGGCGCAGATCAACGGGATCAACAGGAATGCTGCGCGGCAACGCATCGCAGGTGCTCCATCGGATTGCGCTGCGACGATCGTCGATTCGCGGCCGGCGAGGCGTCGCAGCATCGTTCGGGCATTTAAAAAAGCTAGTGCAGGCCGAGGCCAAATTCAACACGCGGCGCGCGATGGGGCGAACGCGATCGTCTCGTCGGACGAATTGCAAGGCGGGCGGCGGTTGCCGCTCCTTCGACGAAATGTTTTGCCTGCCGATACATGACCGGCGGAAATCCATTTTTGTGTTTCAACAGGAAAAACAAAGCGAAGAGATTTTTGACAGGTAAAACAGCTTGTCCAAATTTAACAAATTCGTGTCATTTTCATTGGTAAACAAATAAGGAGTCGAGTTAGACTGCGTCCCGCAATAATGATGTGCGGGCGATTAATCGTGTGATGATATGCGATGCCGTCCGTGTGTCGCCTAATAAAACAAGCTGCGAATTTGTGTGATGGAAGTATATGTCTCGCGCCGAAATAACATATTCGCAGGACGTCAGGGGATAACGGTATTGTCGGCATCGATTCGGGGATCGGGGATGATGGTGAGCATTCTGCGTTGGCTGCCGGAACGTTGGCGGACGCCACGGTTGTGTCTGTGGCTGCTTGCAAATTGCCCGCTTCCGATCGATCAATATCTTCCCTCCGTCGTCTGGGCGCAGCGGTGCGTGCTGCGCGGCAACACGATCATCGAGCGCTGCGCATCCAATGAAATCACACCCGGGGATGTGCAGGCGAAGAATATTTATGGATCGTCTGTCGCGTTGAGCTATTACGACTTGGTGGAAATATCGTCGATGTCGCCGCTCTGTCCGGTCGGGAATTCAAAATGGACAAGCGATCAACTGGAAAGTCTGCGCCATATCGGCATTAAACACGGCGCGGACTTGAGAGGCTCGTGCTGAGCGCATGAGTGCGGTGCGAGGCAGCCAGCCACGCAATCGAGATTAACTGCGTTGCCCAGGGTGGGGGGGACCTGTAATGAACTACGTCGTCGAAGCGGTTGACAGCGCGCTGAAGCTTTTGAACTGTGTGGCCGAGCATCCACATCTCGGCGTGACCCGGCTTGCGTTGAAGCTCGGCATCAACAAATCGCGCGCGTACCGCATGCTTTGCACGCTCGAGATCCATCGCTTCGTCGTGCAGGACGAGCGCACGTCGACTTATGCGCTTGGAACGCAGGCGTTTGTGATCGGTGTTGCCGCGTTGCGGCAGACCGCGCTCGTGCACGCCGCACAGTGCCACATGCTTGCGCTCAGCCAGGCGATCAACGAGACCGTCGTGCTGCGCGTGCGAGACGGACTCGACACGGTCTGCATCATGCGCTGCGAGACAACCCGCGAAATCCGGACGATCGGCGCCGTCGGCAATCGGCGGCCGGTCAGCCTCGGCGCGTCGGGCAAGGTGCTGCTCGCGTTCGCGCCCGGCGAGGTGCGCGACGCCTATTTCGCGAAAGTGCGAAGAACGGGGCAGGGCGATCCGTTCAGGCTTGCCGAGGAACTCGACGCGGTCGCGTGCAAAGGCTACGCGGTGAGCGTCGGCGAAGTGACGGCGGGAGTCGTCGCGATTGCGGTGCCGATTTGCGACCGGGCGGGCACGGCGATCGCGTCCCTCAGCGTGACGGGGCCGGAGGTGCGGATCAGCCGCGTCAACGTTCACGACTATCTTGCGCGGCTGCAGGCCTGCAGCAATGCGATCTCCGTCGAACTCAGCCGGGTCTCGACGCGCGCCGTGACGTAATGGGCCTCGATTCGATGAGCAGGGGAACGTGATGAAGACGTATAGCGAACTCATGATGCAATTCGATCTTCTGAAGAAAGAGATCGAAATCGCGAGGGAGCACGAGGCTCAACGCATCGCCCGGCGAGTGCTTGAACTGTTGGCCGAAAGCGGTGTGGACGTTCGGGAAATGGCGAAGTCGCCGCCCCGCGGGAGGAAAGTTTCACCGAAATACTGGAATCCGCACACGGGCGCGACGTGGTCGGGACGGGGGCGGGTGCCCAAGTGGCTGGTTGGCCAGGATCTACGTCAATTTCTGATTCCGAGCCCGGACGACGAGCAATAGCGGATGCACGCGCGTGGGCCAGGTGAGACCGGGAACCACGACGTGGATGCCGGCAATTTGGCGGCCGATACGATTCTGCGAAAACACTTCAGGAAAGACGTTTGCATTTCAATCATTCTGTTTCGCAGGGCGAGACGTTTTATTTGCCAATACGGATGATCATATTAATTGCGGGTCTTGTTTTATTGAATAAAAAATAGATGTCGTGTTTTATCTGGCGATATCAATTTATACAAATTTAACACTGATGTGGTGTCGATTCGCGTCACTTTTTTAAATCGAATATAAACTGTGTGAACCGGTTGGTGATGTGTGGCGGCCGATCAATCATTTTTCTCGCCATGGCGATTCTCGATCAGTCTATATCCAGAAAAATACGATGAGATTGATCTGACTCATTTGGCATCCGCTGCGCGGCGTTCTTCTTTCGAGGAAATCTGCGGATAGCGTGCGCCGGGTCCGTTGTTGACGTAACCGAAACATATAAATCAGAAGAAATGTCGTTTTACATTTAATTTGGACTGCGTATCGTTGCTTTGATGGGTGAATGATTATGAACAAGATATATAGAAAAGTCTGGAACAGGTCGCGGGGCCAGATTGTGGTCGTTTCCGAACGGTCATCCGGAAACTCGCCTGGCAGCGCGTCGCGGGGAACCGGCCTGGTGGCGGCCGTCGGGAGTGCGGTGTCGCTGCTTGCGACGTTGGTGCTGTCGTCCAGTGCCTATGCGGCGATAACGGTGTCGGATAACGGCGTCTCGACTAACAGTGCCGGTACCGCGCATGCGGGGGGGAGTGCCGGGGGGCTTGGCGCGACGGCATCGGCAAACTCGATCGCGATGGTGGGCGACGGGGATTGCAACAGATTGACTTCAGGGCCATTCACCGTAGCCGGCGTTTACGGTACGGGGGCGAATTTCACCGGGGGCATCTATGGCTTCGGCGTTCAGAACTCCGCAACGAGTTACGACACGCCGACGAACGCAGGTGCCGGACAAACGACCGGAATGCAAGGCTACACCGCGAACAACAGCGTGACCGGCAATGTCCAGCAGAGCGCCAACGGGATCGCAGGCACGACTGCATACGGGCTGCAGACGACGGCGATGGGCTGCGACGCGCATGCGAACGGCTGGGCGTCGCAGGCATTCGGCTGGGGCGCGAATGCGAGTGGAGCCGGGGCGGTCGCGGTTGGGGTGTATGCGACTGCGTCGGGTCAAGGCGCGGTCGCGTTCGGGATCGGCGCGGTCGCGTCGGCGATGGACACCTTCGCGGTGGGCGCGCTTGCGAAAGCCAGCGGGCAGGGCGACATTGCAATCGGCGCGCAAGCGGCGGCCAATTCGGGCATCACGTCCGGCACGTCCGAGCAATCGGCCGTGGCGTTCGGGCATGCCGCGACGGCGAGCGGCCAGAACACGGTGTCGGTCGGCAATGCGGCGGTCGCGAACGGCACCGGCTCGATCGCGATCGGCGGAGCGGCGAGCTCGGCGGCCAAGGCGGTCTCGCTGGGGTCGGGCGCGTCCGCCGGCGCGTCGTCTTCGGTCGCGATCGGCGATTCGAACGTGGTTGCTGCGTCCGCAGGCACGGGTGCGACTGCGATCGGCTACCAGTCGAGCGCCAGTAGCGGCACGGGCGCGGTCGCGATCGGCAGCCAGCAGACGGCGAGCGGCAACGGTGCGGTTGCGATCGGCGATCCCAACACGGCAACCGGGACCGGGGCGGTTGCGATCGGCGCCAACAATGTGGCGAACGGGCAGGGCGCGGTCGCGCTCGGCAATTCGAACATGGCAACCGGCACGGGCGCGATTGCGCTTGGCAATGCGTCGACCGCGGTGGCCAACGGCGGTGTGGCGCTCGGCGCCGGCGCAGTGGCGTATAACGCGAATGACGTGTCGCTGGGTTCGAGCTCCGTGACCGCGGCGCCCAATGCGACGCCGGGCGCAACGATCGGTGGAACGTCCTATACGTTCGCCGGCACTGCGCCGGCCAGCGTCGTGAGCGTCGGCGCCGCGGGAGCCGAGCGGCAGATCACGAACGTTGCCGCCGGAAGCCTGACGGCGTCGAGCACCGACGCAGTGAACGGCTCGCAGCTTTTTGCAACCGTTCAGGCGATCAATACGCTGTCGACTTCCACGTCGACCGGTTTGTCGTCGACCAATAGTTCCGTTGCATCGCTGTCCACGTCGGCTTTGACGGGCATCAGTTCGGCGAACAGTTCGATTGTGTCACTGTCGACTTCCACATCGACCGGCATCAGCACGGCGCAAAGCGGTGTCAACTCGCTGTCGACCGGTCTCTCGTCGACCAACAGTTCAGTTGCGTCGTTGTCCACGTCGGCTTCGACGGGCATCAGTTCGGCGAACAGTTCGATTGTGTCACTGTCGACTTCGACGTCGACCGGCATCAGCACGGCGCAGAGCGGTGTCAACTCGCTGTCGACCGGTCTCTCGTCGACCAACAGCGCGGTGGTGTCGCTGTCCACCTCGGCTTCGACGGGCATCAGTTCGGCGAACAGTTCGATTGCGTCATTGTCGACGGGCCTGTCATCGGCCAATAGCTCAGTTGCGTCGCTGTCGACCTCCACGTCGACGGGCATCAGCACGGCACAAAGCGGTGTCAACTCGCTGTCTACCGGCCTGTCGTCGACCAACAGTTCAGTAGCGTCGTTGTCCACCTCGGCGTCGACCGGTATCAGTTCGGCCAACAGCTCGATCACCTCGCTGTCGACTTCCACGTCGACGGGCATCGGCTCGCTGTCGACCGGCCTGTCGACGATCTCGACCACGACCAACAACCTCGGCAGCAGCACTGCTGCAGCGCTCGGCGGCGGCGCGGCGTACAACCCGGCGACGGGCGCGATTTCCGCGCCGTCGTACACGACGTACAACGCGAACGGCACGACGACGGCCAACAACAACGTCGGCTCGGCGATCGACAACATCAACGCGCACGGCATCAAGTATTTCCACGCGAACTCGACGGGCGCGGACAGCGTCGCGACGGGCGCCGACGCCGTTGCGATCGGCAAGGGCGCGACCGCCTCGACCAACGACTCGATCGCGCTCGGTGCGAACTCGGCAACGGCCGTGTCCAACCCGACCAGCAGTGCGGCGGTCGGCGCGACCACGTTCGGCGCATTCGCCGGCAGCGCGCCCGTGGGGGTCGTGAGCGTCGGCGCGCTGGGCGCGGAACGCCAGATCACCAATGTCGCCGCCGGCCAGGTAACGTCGACCAGTACCGACGCGATCAACGGCAGCCAGCTGTACGCGGTCGCGTCGAAGCTCGATTCGGCGACGACTTCGATATCGTCGCTGTCGACAGGTCTGTCGTCGACCAATAGCGCGGTTGTGTCGCTGTCGACGTCCACGTCGACGGGTATCAGCACGGCGCAAAGCGGTGTCAATTCGCTATCCACCGGTCTGTCGTCGACCAATAGTTCGGTTGCATCGTTGTCCACGTCGGCCTCGACGGGCATCAGCACGGCGCAAAGTGGCGTCAACTCGCTGTCCACCGGTCTGTCATCGACCAATAGCGCGGTTGCCTCGCTGTCGACCTCCACGTCGACCGGCATCAATTCGCTGTCCACCGGTCTGTCGTCGACCAACAGTGCGGTCGTGTCGTTGTCCACCTCGGTCTCGACGGGCATCAGCTCCGCAACCAGCTCGATCGCATCGCTGTCGACCTCAACGTCGACCGGCATCAACTCATTGTCGACAGGTCTCTCGTCGACCACCAGCTCGGTCGCATCACTGTCCACCTCGACCTCGACGGGCCTGAGCACCGCGGGCAGCAACATCTCTTCGCTGTCCACCGGATTGAGTTCGCTGTCGACCGCGGTCAACGGCGGCGGAACGAAGTACTTCCACACCAACTCGACGCAGCCTGACAGCCAGGCGCTCGGGACGAACGCGATCGCCGTCGGCCCGGCGGCCACGGCATCGGGCGCGAGCAGCATTGCCATGGGCGATAACGCGAACGCGTCGACAGGCGGCGCGGTGGCGATCGGCCGAACCGCTGTCGCGACAGGCGGGCAATCGGTGTCGATCGGCGTTGCAAACACGGCGAGCGGGGACGGCGCGGTGGCGATCGGCGATCCGAACGTCGCAACGGGCACCGGCGCGGTTGCATTGGGCGCGAACAACTCGGCGAACGGCCAGGGCGCCGTGGCGCTCGGCAACGCGAACGTTGCGACGGGAACGGGCTCGCTGGCCCTCGGCAATGCCTCCACGGCGGCAGCGGGCGGCGCGATCGCGTTGGGCGCCAATGCAATCGCAAGCAATGCCAATGACGTCGCGCTGGGCTCGGGCAGCGTTACCGCGACCGCAAGTCCGGTAGGCAGCGCCCCCATTGCCGGTCAGACGTATTCGTTCGCGGGCGGCCTGCCGACAAGCGTGGTGAGTGTCGGCGCACCGGGGGCCGAACGGCAGATCGTCAACGTTGCGGCGGGGCGGATTTCCGCGACGTCGACCGACGCCGTGAACGGGTCGCAGATGAACGCCGTCACCCAGGCGCTGGCCTCGTTGTCGACTTCGACGGCAAGTGCACTGTCGACGACGCAAAGCGGCCTGAGTTCATTGTCGACGGGGCTGAGTTCGACGAACAGCAGCGTGAGTTCCCTGTCGACCGGGCTGAGCACGACGAGCAGCAACGTCTCGTCGCTGTCGACCGGCTTGAGCACGTCGCAGAGCGGGATTGCGTCGCTTTCAACGGGATTGAGCACGACGAACGACAGTCTCGCGTCGCTGTCGACTGCGATAACCAGCGGCGGAATCCACGCCAACAGCGTGGGCGGCGTATCGGTGGGACCGGGCGCGAACGCGTCGGGCGCCAACAGCACGGCGGTGGGCGGCGCGGCGTCGGCTTCGGGAGCCAACGCGACGGCTGTCGGTCAGGCGTCGAATGCATCGGGCGATAACTCGACGGCGCTGGGGCAGGCGTCGAGTGCGTCCGGAAGCGGCTCCACGGCGGTGGGGCAGGGCGCGAGCGCGCCGGGAGACGGAGCATCGGCATTCGGCCAGGGGGCGATCGCCTCCGGTACGAACGCAACCGCGTTGGGCGCCCATTCGACGGCATCGGCGCCGAATTCGGTGGCGATCGGTGCGAACTCGGTAGCGTCCGAGCCGAACACGGTGTCATTCGGTTCGCCGGACCATGAACGCCGGCTCACGAACGTCGCACCGGGGATTGGCGGCACCGATGCGGCGAACATGAATCAGCTCAGGGGCGTGCAATCGAGTGTCGACCAGGCTGCTCGCCGGGCCTATTCGGGCGTGGCGGCCGCCACCGCATTGACGATGATCCCGGAAGTCGATCCCGGCAAGACGATCGCGGTCGGGATCGGCGCCGGCAGCTATCAAGGCTATTCGGCATCGGCAATCGGTGTGTCCGTTCGATTCTCCGACAACCTGAAGGCGAAGCTCGGCGTCGGCATGAGCGGGCAGGGCAGCACATACGGCGGAGGTGTGTCGTACCAGTGGTAGTGGGGTAACAAACGCGCCCGGCGCAGGACCGTTCGGTCCTCGTTCGGGGGGGCGTCACAAGCGCCGCCGTGTCGACCATCCGGCGAGCCGGTAGGCCGCCGCCGCCGTGATCCCGAATGCCAGATGGGCCGCCAGCGTGATCGCGCCGCGAACCGGAATAAACCACGGGAAGATCTCGGTGAAACCGTACAGGTTGATCCCGTAGAGAAGAAGCCCGAACACGGCTCCCACGAGCAGCGCCGGCCGCAGCGATAGCCGATGAATTGCCACCGCCAGCACGGCGGTGTAGGCGAGCGATAGAAACAGATGCACGAGCGTCGCCATGCCCATGACGAGCGGCTCGAAGCCGGCTGGCGGCCCGAGCACGCGTCGACCCATGACGATGGCGGCCGTGAGGCGCGCATCGCGATACAGGTTCCGAACGGCATCGTCGCCGTGGAGCCACCACAACAGCAGCTCCACCCATGTCGAGCCGACAGCGGCGCACAACGCTGCCCAGAGGATCCCGAACGAAGCGCCCGGGTTCATTTGTCGTCTGCCTTGGTGGTTGGTTGATTCGTGCCGCGCCTGCTTCGCGCTGGTGATCCATTCTGACGGATCCGGGAGTCGGCATCCGCTGCCTTGCGATCGATCCATCAAGATAATCAAAGTTATCTTGATGCCATCGCTTCCATGTCACACTGACAGGATGAACCCGCTCCCACCCCCGCCTCTGCCGACCGAATCCGCTCCCGCAGGCTATCCCGACGCCGACGAACTGGCCGCGCTGCGCGCGTGGTACGCCGGGATGACGGTCCGCGACGCGGTGGAACGCTATCTGCCAGACCGGCTGGGCGCACGACGCTCGGCGCGCGGCGTGATCGGCGCGATTCGCCGCCGCCTCGTACGCGTCGCGCAATCGGCGCGCCGGCCCGATCTCGCGCGCGTGCTGTCGCATCCCGAAGGTGAGCATTTACGGGAGGCAAAAGCAGTCGCCGAAGCGATCGAGATCCTGCGGCATGCGCGCGCGCCGTCGCCGCACATCGGCGACGCCGTCGACGACTGGCTGCCCGCCCGCGCGGTCGCCGCGCTGCGGGCGCACGGAATCGCGACGCTTGCCGATCTCACGGTGCGGATTCCGCGCCGACGCCAGTGGTGGAAAGCGATTCCCGGGCTCGGCCTCGCCAGCGCGCGCCGCATCGAGGCATTCTTTGCCGCGCATCCGGAACTGACGGCGCGCGCGCGAGCGCTCGTCGCGGTGTCGCCGCCGAGCGGCATCGTGCCGTGGGAGCAGCTGAAGCTGCCGCACGAAGTCGACGGTTCGGCCGGCACGTTCCGCGCGCCGCGTGCGACCAGCACGCTCGATGCGGACAACGATTACGCGGCCGTGCACGCGTGGCTGTCGCTGCACGAATCGGCCGCGACGCGGCGTGCGTACCGGAAGGAGGCGGAGCGGTTGATCCTGTGGGCGATCGTCGAGCGCGGCCGCGCGCTGTCGTCGCTGACGACCGAGGACGCGGTCGCGTATCGCGCGTTCGTGCGGCGCCCGAGCCCGCACGAGCGCTGGGTCGGGCCCGTGCGGCCGCGCGGTGCGCCCGACTGGCGGCCGTTCTCGGGCGCGTTGTCCGCGCGTTCGGCGGCGTACACGCTGTCGGTGCTCGGCGCGCTGTTTCGCTGGCTGATCGAGCAGCGCTACCTGCTCGCGAATCCGTTCGCGGGCGTCAAGGTGCGCGACACGCGCGGCGCGAACGCACTCGACACGTCGCATGCGTTCACCGAAGGCGAATGGCTGCTCGTGCGCACGATCGCCGACGGGCTCGAATGGTCGTACGGCTGGGAGCCGGCAGCGGCGCAACGGCTGCGCTTCATTCTCGATTTCGGCTATGCGACCGGGCTGCGCGCGAGCGAGCTGGTCGGCGCGACGCTCGGCGGCATCGAGACGGATGCGCACGGCGATTCGTGGATCAAGGTCGTCGGGAAAGGGCGCAAGGCGGCCAGGGTCGCGCTGCCGCCGCTCGCCCGCACGGCGCTCGACCGTTACCTGGTCGCACGCCGGCTGCCGGTTACGCCGGTGCGCTGGCGGCCCGATACGCCGCTGATCGCGAGCCTCGCGGAAGACGGCGCCGCCGCGATCACGAGCGTGCGCCTGTGGAAGGTGATGCAGCGTTTCTTCGCGCAGACGGCCGATCAGGTCGAGGCCGACAACCCCGCGCTCGCGCAGAAGCTGCGGCAGGCGAGCCCGCACTGGATGCGTCATACGCATGCGACGCATGCGTTGGCGCGCGGCGCGGAGCTGACGACCGTGCGCGACAACCTGCGGCATGCATCGATCTCGACGACGTCGATCTACCTGCATGGCGACGACGTGAAGCGGGCGCGCCAGCTGTCGGACGCGTTCTCGGCGGAAAAGTGACGGCGGCGCGAGCGTGGAGCAAAGCAAGGATGTCAATTCGAGGTGTCCGTCCCACGCGGCTCCTGGCGCCCGCGCTGGATCGCAAGGTCAAGCGCAATCGACGCCTGCGCGACCGCCAGGACGCGGCGCTGCGGGCGTTGGAGCACGCGATGCACATCTGATCGAGCCTTGAGCGGGGGCGTGCCGCCGGTTTGTGGCGATCGGGCGGCGAGCCCCGCCGGATGGTGGCCCGGCTCAGGCCAGCCGCCGCCCGCATACCGCGCACGGCCGGCCGGCGGGCGTGTCGCAGGCGGCAGGCGACGCGCCGCTCATGACCCGCTTGCGCGCGTCGGAGAATGCCCACCAAGGCTCGGGCGGGCCGCCCGCCATGAACTGCGTCACGGAAATGAACACGTCGATCACGCACGGATCGTGTCGTGTCGCGGTGCGCATGCACAGCTCGTCGTACAGGCAAAACGGACATCGGCCGATGAGATCGGCGGGGTGGCCGATGCCGATCAGCACGAGGTCGGCGGCGGACGCGGGGCCGATGTTGGGCAAGTCGGTCAGCTTGACGACGCGGGCTCGGTCTACCTTGGCGGGATTCATAGTGAAGTCGGTCGGGAATGAGGCGGCCGTCCGTGTCACCAGCAGGGCGTGCCGTTGCCAGTATACGTTTTGGAGATCGAGAAGTTTCGCGTGTCGGTGGTCGACGTGATCTGACTCAGGTCGGCACCCGCCCGCAGCAGCGCACGGCCGAGCCGCAACTGGCGTGTGCGGATCTCGTCGATCGCTGACCGGAAATACTGCTCGACATCCGCCACGTCGCGCCGGTGCTTTTCCGCATCCAGCCGGTCCGCCAGCACCGTGTCGAGGCTCGACGTGAAGAACGCGAAATTGAACTCGGACATCTCCTTGTGCTTCGCGTGCAGCCCCGAGCGAAACTCGCGAATCAGCTCGACGACCGATGGGTTGTGCCGGAAGCGCCGCTGGGTTCGCGAAAGGAAGGTCGACAGCACCACGTTGAACGTCTCGAATTCGAACACGGCCGACTGATCGGTGATGACGCCGCGCTCATGATAGTCGTCGTTGTTGTAGAGCGACGCGAAGTGAAGCGCCAGCTTCGCCACCGCTTCGTCCTGGTAGCGGTAGCCGTAATGGTCGAGCGATTGCCAGTAGTCCGGGTTCAGGAGGCCGTCGTGCTCCATTTTGCCGATCAACGGCGTGCCCGGATAGATTTCCAGCCGCTCGGTGAGCCGGCGCAGATTGTGGCCGTTGTTGCGTCGCAGAAATTCGGCGTTGCGACGCAACGTGTCGACGGTCGAGTAAGGGTGGAACTGGATGAATCCCATCGCGAGATAGATGCCGTGCTCGCGCAGCAGCCGGATGATCCGCTCGTTGTCCTCGACGCTCGCGCGCTTCTGCCACAGGGCGAGCTCCTCGGTGGTACCCGACTCGATCCCCACGTTGACCTTCTCCAGGCCGGACTCGAACAGCAGCTGCAGCAACTCTGAATCGTCGTCGGTCCAGTTTTCCGCACGCATGCAGACGTTGTAGTAGATGTCGAGCTTGCGATCGAGAATCCCGTTCGCGATCTCGCGGATTCGCCCTTTGCCGATGCGCCGTCCGTCCGGATCCTCGAACGTGGAATCGATAAAGTCGTAGGTGCGGAACTGATACTTGTCAACGAGATGGGTGAGCTCGTCCAGCACCGATGCGGCCGATCGGCCGCGCCAGCCCTTGCCCGGCTGGATTTTGTTGCCGGCGTGCGGCGCGCTGCAGAACGTGCAGCGCGCAATGCAACCGCGGCTCGTGCTGACGCGGATGTATTCCAGCTTGCCGCCGTGCAGCTCGAGCTGGTCGCGCGACGGGAAGGGCAGGTCGTCGAGGTTGTGCATCATCATCCGCAACGGGGTCTGCACCGGTTCGCCGTCCGCGCCGCGAAAGCAGATGCCTGGGCAGGTGTCGAGCGGCAGGTTCAGGTAAACCCGCTGCACCAGCTCGAAGATGGTCGGCTCGCCTTCTCCGACCGCGACGATGTCGGTGTGCGGGCAGTTGCGCAGCACGTCGACCCCGGCATACGTGCCGGCCGGCCCGCCGCACACGATGCGCGTGCCGGGCAGATGCGCGCGGACCTGCTCGGAGAAGCTGCCGAACGTGACGATGTTCAGGCTCATCAGCGTGAAGCACGTCATGTCCGGCGCGAACGCGGCAAGCGTCTCGAGCGCGGCTTCCTTGTCGTCGCGCACTTCCATGATGACGCAGGTGAAGCCGGCGCGGCGCAGCACTGCTGCCATGTAGGCGACACCGAGATGCTCCGGTGACATCACGAGGTCGCCCTCAAGGAATATCACGAACGCCACCTTGAAGCGGCCGGGATCGGTGACGCGCGGATCCAGCTCGAAATGATATTCACGCTCGAGCGGCGCATTTCGCATATCGATTAATTGCATGGTCAGCCTCGAAAGAACTATGCTCGTGTCGTTAAAAAAAGCGGCCGCCAAACGGAAGGCCGGGAAGGACGGCCGCGCCCATCTCGGTCGCGCGGGCGACAGGCCGCGGGCCTGTGCCGGATCGCGCCGCCGTCACGTTGTTCATTGCCGTGTTCACCTGCTCGAAGTCATGCATTCAAAACAATCCATTCGTTTGTACCGCTTCTCGTTGTCCGGCCATTCGCACAGCGTCGAATTGTTCGCCTCGCTGCTGAAGCTCCCGATCGAGACAATCGAAATCGACCTGCTGCGCGGCGAGCACCGGACGCCGGAGTTTCTCGCGCTCAATCCGCTCGGGCAGGTTCCGGTGCTCGAGGACGGTTCGCTCGTCCTGTCGGACTCCCATGCAATCCTCGTCTACCTGGCCGAGCGATACGGCGCGCGTCACTGGAGCGGCGCGGACGCGCCGCCCGGCGCCGTGCAGCGCTTCCTGTCGCTCGCGGCGGGGGAGCTCGCGTTCGGCCCCGCCGTGCTGCGTCGTCACGCGCTGTTCGGCGGGCAGCACGACCTGGTGCGCGCGCGTGCGCTGTCCGAGCGGCTGTGCGCGTTTTTCGAGCAGCATCTCGCGGGCCGCGATTTCCTGCTCGGCCCGCAGCCGTCGATCGCCGACGTGGCCTGCCATACGTACCTCGCGCACGCGCCGGTGGGCGGGTTCGCGCTGGACCCGTATCCGCGCTTGCGCGCGTGGATCGCGCGCATCGAAGCGCTCGACGGTTTCATCCCGCTGGCCGACGGCATGGCGCGCGCCGCGCACGCATGACCGCCATGACGCTACGGCCCATCCGGATTGCATCGTTCGTTCTCCACTCGATCCCGCATGAACTCGACCGCCCGACTCGTTCCTGACGCCCGCCTCGTGCTGCTGTCGCCCCATCTCGACGACGCCGTGTGGTCGCTCGGCGGCGCGGTGCCGGCGTGGCGCCGCGACCGCGAGGTCACGATCGTCACGCTGTGCGACGGCGACGCGGAGCCCGCCGTCGCCGCGCGCCTGACCGAGCCGGCGCACCGCTGGCGCGCGTTCGGCGGCGTCGCCGCGCGGCGCGACGAAGACGCGCGCGCCGCGGCCATGCTCGGGTGCGCGCGCATCGGCCTCGGCCACCGGGACGCCGCACTGCGCGCGTCGCCGGACTGTGAATTCGAATGCCCGGCGCCGGACGCGCTGTTCGCGGCGCCCGGCGGCGCCGGCGCGCCCACTGTGCCGGACGCGCTCGAAGCGCGCCTGCGCGCATTGCTGCGCCCGGATGACCAGGTCATCGCGCCGCTCGGCTTCGGCGGCCACGTCGACCATTGCATCGCCCACCTGCTCGCGCGGCGCCTGCCGCACACCGTCGCGTACTACGCCGAGTTTCCGTATTACGCGCCCGCGCATGCCGCCACGCTCGCCGAGCAGGTTCGCGCGCTCGGGCTGGCGGCGATGCCCGTCGCGCTCGAATGCGACTGGCCGGCGTGGGTCGACGCGAGCCTCTGCTATCGCAGCCAGGTGATCCGGCTGTTCGGCGGCCGCGCGCGCTTCATCGACGCGCTGTCGGCCTACGCCGGCGATACGCCGCGCTGCCTGATCTGGTCGACGCGCTGACGGTAGCGCTCGACCGAGCCGGCCGGCGACAGCAGCGCATCGAGCGCGTCCGCCTCCGGGCAGGCCGCGCGCTGCTGGAACCGCCGCAGGTTGTCGTGGTGCTCGTCCCAGCGCGCGGCGTTGTAATGCGACATGTGGTAGCCGCGCGCCTGCGGCGCGAGCCGCACCGGCACCCCGGACGCCCACAGGCGGAACGCGAAATCGATGTCCTCCATCCCCCAGCGGGTGCCATAGGCCTCGTCGAAGCCGCCGCTGGCAAGCCAGGTCGCGCGCGGCACGGACAGGTTCGCGCCGGCGCACGCGAGCCACGGCCAGCGGGCCGCCTCGGCGTGCTCGGCGGCCTGTTCGAGCGGATTGGCGACGGCGCGCGCGGCGCCGGGCGACCAGCATCCGGCGCGCAACGCCGCCGCGTCGATCGGGGGGCAGGACGGGCCGCCGAGCGCCGGATCGTCGACGCGCAACAGCCCGATCAGCTCCCTGAGCATGCCGTGCACGAGGCCGGGCTGCTCCGCCTGCGCGGACCGGTGGCAGGCCAGGAAGTCGGCCTGCACGAGGATGTCGTCGTCGACGAACACCAGCCATTCGCCGCGCGCGACGGTTGCGCCCGCGTTGCGGGCCGCCGCGCGGCCGACGCCGGGCGTCTCGACGACGCGTGCCGGCGGCGCGGCGGCGATCACCTGCCGGACCGCCGGCGTCGCGTTGTCCGCGACGATGACGAGCTCGACGTCGCCGCACCCGGACTGGCCGGCGAGGCCGGCCAGCGTCAGCGCCAGCCGGGGGGCCTTGCTGTGCGCCGGAACGATCACGCTCAGGCTCATGCCGCCACCTCGCCGGCCCGCGCCGGTTCGGTGGCCGGGCCGCCCGCGCCGGCCCGCGCGGCCGCCGGGTAAAGCACGGCCATCGCCGAGCCGAGCGAGCGCAGCTTCCGGTAGTCGGCGGACAGCGCCGCGCGCTCGCCCGCCGCCGCGCGGCCGGCAAGCGCCAGCGCGTCGCGCACGAAGGCCCGATACGGCGCGATGCGCTCCTCGGAAGGGCAGGCAAGCGCGTGCACGGCGCCGTCCTGCGCCAGCGTCAGGGTGGGCTCGCGCACGCCGTTGGTGCTGAATCCAAACGTGCAGCGCAATGCCAGCTCGCCGTTCTGCCCGTATGCGTGGATCACGGTTTCATCGTGTTCGCGATGCGACGCCCAAGCGGTCGATACACGCACGACCGCGCCCGTGTCGGCGAGCAGGCAGCCGAACAACTGCGTGTCGACGCTGAGCTCGGCGTCCGGCGCCGTGGCGTCGTCGCCGCGCCACGCGGCCAGTTGGGCCGCGGGGTCGCCGGCCGTCATGACTTGGTGGCTGAAGCCGGCCTGCACGAGCGGATAGTCGAGCAGGCCGAGACCGACTTCGAGCAGATGCCAGCCGAGGTCGCCGCCGGATCCGGCGAGCGCGCTGCCAGCACGCGTGAACCACGAGCCGGGGCGCGGAATGCCGGCGCGGCGACGCCAGCCGACGTCGATGCAATGCGGCGCCCCGAGCGCGCCATGCCGGGCGTGCTCGTACAGGCTGCGCACGTCGCCGCGTCGCGACGAGGCCGACGTGACCCACAGCCCGCGCTGCCGCCGTTCGCTGAGGCCGACCAGGAACTCGGCCTCGGCGAGGCTGAAGCAGGCCGGCTTGTCGACGATGACGTGCAAGCCCCGCTCCAGCGCGAACGCGGCGTGCTCGACGTGATGGGCGTTCGGCGAGCAGACCAGCGCGAGATCGCAGCCGTCCAGCGCCGCATCGTCCAGCGCGTGATGAACGCGGATGCCTGGAAAGCGCGCCGCCACCGCATCGCGCGCGTCTGCCGACGGATCGACGACGCTCGCGAGCGTGGCGCCGGCCTCCTCGAGCAGCGGGAGCCAGACGTTGCGGGCGACCCAGCCGCCGCCGATCGTCGCCGTGCGCATCGCGGTCACGACGCGTTGACGCCGTCGAGCACCTTGCGGAGCGCCTCGGCGATGGCCAGGGTGTCCTCCCGCGAACCCAGCAGCGCGCGATGGTGGATCCAGATGCCGTTCGCCGCGATGTGCTCGGTCGCCGGGCAGGCCTGGACCAGCGCGTCGTGCGTCGTCGCCGGCGCCGGCGCGATCCAGAAGCTCGGGATGCGATACAGCGCCTGATACGCGCGGAATGCCGGGATCCCCTCGGCGATGAGGCAGTCGACCACGCGGTTGCGGTCGAACAGGCGGCCGTGCCGATCGCGCTCGAGGGTCAGGATGGTCATGTAGTGCGGATGGACGGTCGCATGCTCGCCGTGCTGCTGCTGGCGGATTTCCGGCATGCGGGCGAGCGCGTCGCGCAGGATCGCGGCATTCGCCTCGCGGGTCTGCGTCTGCGCATCGAGGCGCGCGAGCTGCGCGCGCAGCACGGCGGCCGAGAACTCGCTCATGCGCGCGTTGGTCCCGACAACAGTGTGCTGGTACGCGCGGTCGCCCTGCGGCCGGCCGCAATTGCTGTACAGGAAGATCCGCTCGCGAAGCGCGGCATCCGGACAGGTGATGATGCCGCCTTCGCCGGCCGTCATCAGCTTGAAGTTCTGGAAGCTGAAGCAGGCGGTCGTGCCCCATTCGCCGATCCGCAGGCCGCGGGCACCTCGTGCGCCGTGCGCGTGCGCGGCGTCCTGGATGACGGCCAGCCCGTGCTTGCCGGCGATCGCGAGCACCGCGTCCATGTCGCTGAAATGACCGGACATGTGGACCGGGATGATCGCGCGCGTGCGCGGCGTGATCGCGGCCTCGATCGCCTTCGGGTCGATGCAGTAGGTCGTCGGCAGCACGTCGACCGGCACCGGCACCGCCCCGATCTTCTGGCAGGCCATCGACGTCGAGATGAATGTGAAAGCCGGCACGATCACTTCGTCGCCCGGTTCGATGCCGAGCGCGAGCAGTGTGAGCTCGATCGCGACCGTGCCGTTCGTGACGGTCACGGCATGCTCGCAGCCGTGATGCGCGGCGAATTCCTCTTCGAAGCGCAGGTTTTCCTGGCCCGTCGCGCGCCACCACTGGCCCTGGCGCAGGCTGCGCAGCAGCGCGGTTTCTTCCTGTTCGTCGTAGTGCGGCCACGCCGGAAATTCGCCGGTCTTGACCGGGGTGCCACCGTCGATTGCAAGTTTCATGGGGAGTGTTCCGGAAAATTGTGAGGGATCGGGGCGGCCGCGCCGCCCCCGGTTCGTCATTGCAGCAAGGTGCCCATTTCGCACTGGGGCGCGGGCGCGCGACCGAGCAGATGCGCGATCGTCGGGGCGATCTGCTGCAGCTGCGCGTCGCCGCCCGGGTCGGCCATCGCGTGCGCGCTGTCGACCAGCACGAAGCCCTGGTCCCGGTGCCAGCCCGACTGGGCGGTCCGGCGCACGTGGCGTGCCCAGCGCGGATCGCCGAGCGGCGGGCGCTTCGCGTTCGCCGGCTTGACGATCAGCGTGGGCGCGAGATGCCGGTGGTCGCCGACGTAGAGCTCGTCGCGGTGATGCACGCTCGCGAGCACTGGCGTGCCGTCGTCGAAGCGCAGCGCCTGCAGGAACGCGCGAACCTCGTCGACTTCGCTGTCGCGGGCGCCGTGGCCACCCAGCAGGTCGCCGCGCAGCGCGATGCCGTGCGAGCCCTGCACCGTCTCCATCGCGAGGCTGCGCGCGCAGTCGACCTGGCCGTCGCCCGCGAGCACCTGCAGGCCGCCGGCCTGCAGCGCCGCGTCGATCGAATGGAAGCCGTCGAGATCGCCGAAGCCGATCTCGGAGAACACCAGCGTCGCGTCGGGCTCGAGCGACTGCAGGCGCCGGCAGGCCGCGTCGACGAAGTCGTACGCCTGCAGCACCACCGGCCGCCGCGCGGGATCGTCCTGGCGCATCTCGTACCACAGGAAATGCGATACGCGATCGATCAGCGTGAGGTTGACGATCATCACGTCGGTGTCCGCCGCCAGCTCGAACGCGGTGTCGAGCTGCGCGGACGCGACGCGCCACGCATCCTGCGCGAACGCGTCGAACGACTGGCCGGTGTAGAACAGCGTCACGTCGTGCGCGTAGCGGATGCCGCGCCGGTGCAGGTCGGAGAGCAGGCTGCGCGGATAGCTGGTGTTCAGCGAATACGACATCGGGTACGTCACCAGCCGGCCGTTCAGCGGCTTGGGCGGATGGGTCAGCTGGACGTTCACGACGCTGAAGCGCAGGTCGCTCAGCTCGGGCCATTCCCACACGCGCGCGGCCTTCACGTCGCCCGTCTCGAGCACGCGCGGCAGCTCCCCGTCGCCACGGGTGCTCCAGTACGAGAAGCAGCCGTGGCGCCCCGGATTGACGCCGGAGAACGCGGTGGCCAGGTTGCTCGGCTCGTACGGAACCGGCCCGCAATCCAGGCGGCGGTAGCGCGACGCGCGCAGGCGTTCGGCGAACCACGGCAGGTGGCCGCGCTGCACCTGATGCTCGAGGACGACCGGGTCCATGCCTTCGGCGATGATGATGAGTGCTTTCATGGGACAGGAGATCAGGGGCGCGCGGCCGGTTCGACGGCCGGCCGGCCGGCGCCGCGCATCAGCCCGGTGGCGGCCAGCAGGTAGCCTTCGCTGCCGAGGCCGGCGATCACGCCGGCCGCGAGCGGCGCGAGGATGGACGTATGGCGAAAGCTCTCGCGGCTCCAGATGTTCGACAGGTGGACTTCGATCCACGGCGCCGGAAAATCCTCGAGCGCGTCGCGCAACGCCCAGCCGTTCATCATCAGCGCGCCGGGGTTCAGGATCAGCGCGTCCACGTCGCGGCGCGCCTCGAGGCAGTCGATGATTTCGCCTTCGTGATTGCTCTGGAACGCGACGACCGACCACCCGCCGGCCTCGGCCAGCGCCTCGAGGCGCCGCGTGATGTCGTGCAGGGTGGCCGTGCCGTAGATGTCCGGCTTGCGGCTGCCGAGCCGACCGAGATTCGGGCCGTTGATCATCAGGAGGGTACGCATGACAGGGGCATCCTCAGCAGTGACAGGAGATCGGCCGGCGCGGCGAACCGCACGTCGACGGGCATCGCCAGCACGTGCGCCGGCGGATGGTCCCACAGGGCCAGCGCGGTTTTCATGCCGGCGCGCGCGCCGCATTCGAGGTCGGCGGCCGCGTCGCCGACGAACAGCGTGTCGGCCGGCGTGAGCGCCAGCGCGTCGGCGATGCGCAGCGCCATGTCGGGCGCCGGCTTCTGGTTTGGCACGTCGTCGCTGCCGAGCACCATCGCGAAATGGCAGTCGATCCGCAAGTGCTCGAGCAGCGCGACGGCACGCGCGTGATCCTTGCCGGTCGCGATCGCCATCGGCACGCGGCGCAGCGACAGCGCTTCCAGCATCGCGACGATGCCGTCGAATACGCGCACCCGGTGCATGTTGCGGATGCTCTCGCGCTTGAATGCCGCATGCATCTCGAGCGGCAGCCCCATCTGGCGCATGATGTTCGGGAAGCTCTGGCCGAGATAGCGGCAGTATTCGCTGAACGGCGGCGGCGCGCCGTCGCCGACCACCTCGTCGTACGCGGCGAAATACGCGCTGCGCATCACGTCCTTGCTGTCGATCAGCGTGCCGTCCAGATCGAAGATGACCGCGGACAACGTGTCAAGCATGCGATGCCTCCCGCGGCGAAGCCGCATGGTTCAGCGTCGCGTCGACGGCCGTCAGCATGCGCGCCGTGTCGAGCCGGCGCGGCGCGAGGAACGCGCGGATGCGGTCGATCTCCGGCGCGGGAGCGGCCAGCATCGATTCGTAGTGCAGCGTGTGCAGCCGCATGTTCGGCCGCGCGTCGATCCACGCGAGCGTTTCATCGACATGGCGGCGGTACACGTCCTTGAGCTTGTCCGCCGCCGCGTCGTCCCACGACGCGTCGGAGAGATGCAGCGCCATGTCGCGCTGCGAGCGCACGATTTCGTCGAGGTCCCGGTGAAGGAACAGGATCGAATAGCAGCGCGTGGCCGGCAGGTGCCGCACGAACCGCGACACGGCCTTGACGGCCTTGCCGGCCGCGCTGTCGATCCAGTTCACGTAGCCGTGCCGCTCCTTGATCGGCTCCCATTCGAAATAGCCGTGCGGATTGCGCGAGTTGCCTTCGCGGATGTGATCGGTCAACGGCTCGATGCCGCCGAACGCGAGCACGCGCATCAGCATCGACGTGCCGGAGCGCGGCAGGCCCGAGACGACGGTGACCGCATCGTCGCCCCAAGCATCGTTCGCGAGGACTTCCATGCAGGCTAGGGATTTCAGCATGCCGTTCTCCCCGGGCGGGCGCGGTGCGTGCGCCGCTTCATGCGGTGGCCGCCGGCAGCCGGTTGCGGATGTACTGCTCGAGCGTGTCGACCGAGCTGACCAGGTCGATCGACAGGTCTTCGTCGTCGATCTGGATGCCGAATTCGCCTTCGACGCGAATCAGCACTTCGAGCGCGTCGACCGAGTTCAGGCCGAGCGTCTCGATCAGGTTCTTGTCCCGCAACGCGTCCAGCGTCACGTCGCGTTGCGTGACCGCGGAGAACACGTTGATCAGGCGTTCGGAAATTTGCATGGCTCAGGTCCTTGAGTAAAAGTTCACACGATGGGAAACCGTGGCGTCGTCCTTCATGACGTCCTGTTTCCGGAAGCCCAGGTTCAGCATCAGCAGGTCGATGCTCGATTCGGTGGGATGGCAGGTGCCGCCGTGCGTGATCCAGTCGACGCCGATCGCGGCGCCCGCGCCGTCGCCGAGGAACAGCTCGTCGACGACGACGACGCCCGCGGTCGACAAGCGCTCCGTCAGCCGCAGCAGGTTCGACGCGACGTCGGGGTGGTGCACCGCGTTGTCGAGGATCACGACGTCGAGGTCGCCGGCGCCGGCGCATGCGTCGGCGAGCGTGCAGCACCGCACGCCCGGCGCCGGTTCCGCATTGAGCCCGCCGACGAGCACGCATCGGCCGTCGCGCACCAGGCCTTGCGCCGCGAGGCGCGCCGAATAGGCGCCCGACGTCGCGCTGACGTCGAGCACGCGATACGGCCCGGGGTGCAGCGCCGCGAGGCGCCGCATCGCCAATAGCGCGGCGCGCTGCTTGTGCGGCCCGTTCATCGCGCGCTGGTAACGCGCGATGAACGCCGGCGACGGCGCATGCGTTGCGAGCGGTCGCGCGCGCCGGCCCGCCTGCAGGATCGCGCGCAGATCCTCGGCGCGGTTCCAGCTGCCGGCGGCGTCGGCTTCGAGCCGCACCAGGTCGGCCACCGCGTCCGGCAGCGGCGCGGGCGCACCGTCGGGCGCGTCGCTCAGCAATCCGCATTGCGCCGCGACCGACAGCAGCTCGCCCAGCGCGTCGGCGTGCAGACCGCTTTCGTACGCGAGCTGGTCGACGTTCGCGACGCCGTCGAGCCGTTCGAGCACGCCGGAGCCGCATAGCGCGAACAGCAGCGCGGAGCGCTTGTACGCGCCGGCCGCCTCGATCAGCCGTTCCGGCGCCGCCCAGCGGTAGACCGGGCTGCGCGCAGCCTTGCCGTTGGCGGTGCGGCGGATGGCGTCGACGGCTTCAAACACGTCCGGAACCTTGTTCTCGCGCAGCCGCTCGCGGCAGAACCGGCGCACCGCGCCGGCGTCCCAGGCGAGCCCGGGGCGCGGCACGATCGACGCGAGAATGTGGTCGTTGCCGTCGCCGCGACGCGACTTCACGCTGCGCACCTGGCAATCGTCGACGAGCGGGCACTCGCGCAGCACCGCTTCGATCTCGAACGGCGAGATCCACGCCTCGCCGCGGCGGATCGCGGCCGTTTCGCGGCCGACGATCTGATAGCCGTGCTCGCCTTCGCTCACCAGGTCGCCGGTCGGATGCAGGCGTCCGTCCTCGAGTTCGATCACCAGCGGGAAGGCCGACGCGTCGCCCGGCCTTGCGGCGATCCGCAGGCCCGGCATCGGTCGGCCGATGCACAGCGGCGGCAGCGGCGCGATGCCCGCGAACATCGCGCCGGTCTCGGTGCTGCCGTAGTTACGCGACAGCCCGAGCCCGAACGCGGCCTGGAACTGCGCGTCGAGCGGCGCGTCGACCGGCCCCGCGCCCGCCATCGCCACGCGCAGCCGCGCCGGGCGCGCACCACTGCCGGCGCGGCGCGCAAGCAGCGACGCGATGAACGGCGTGAGCGCGCAATGCGTGGCGCGCTGCCGCAGCGCGTCGACGGTGCGGCCGAGTTGGGTCGGCGCACAGATCTCGAGCGCGCAGCCCGCATCGGCGGCGGCCCAGAGCCAGCCCAGCACGTATGCGTGGTAGACGGGCGCGACGAGCAGCACGTGATGCTCGGGCGCGAGCCCGAGCAGGTCGATGTAGCGGCGCGCTTCATGCCGCCAGCTCGCGACCGGACGGAACACGACGGCCGGCCGGCCGGTCGAGCCCGACGTCAGCAGGTGCAAGCCGCTTTCCAGCGGGTTGTCGCCGGAAAGCGCCGGCGCGGCCGCGATGCGCTCGATCGTCAGCGACTGGCCGTCCGCCAGGCGCCAGAGGGAGTCGGCGCCGATTTCGCGCGCGTAGCCGCGCGCCTCGTCGGCCGTGCTGTCGGCTGGCAGGACGAGCGGCGAAATGCCGTGCGCCAGCAGGAAGAACAGCAGCGCGGCATGCGGCAGCGTGTTGTCGACGTAGACGACCGCCCGCGTGCCGATGCCGTGCTCGGCGGCCAGCGCGTCGCGCCACGCGGCGAGCGCCGCCGCGCCGGCATGGCGCGCCGCCACCTGCTCGAACGACGGGTCGCCCGGCGGCGCGGGCCGCGCGATGAATTCAGTGTCCGGCATAGTGGGCCTTCTTGGCTTCGAGCAGGCGGCGCACGCCGGGCGGCGCATAGGACGGCGCGCGGCACAGCTCGTCGAGCGTGATCTGGTCCTCGAAATACAGGCTGAGCGTGTCCCACGGCGTGAAGCAGCCCTTGCACGCGTCGAGGCGCGGGCGCTCGCCCAGCAGCAGTTCGTAGAAACCGGTGCGGTTGACCTGCTCGAGCGCCGCTTCCCAATGGTCCGTGGTCAGGTCGCCCATCTTGTGGAACCAGATGTTCGGGCAGGGCGTCACGACGCCGTCGTCGAACGTCGACACGACGAGCCGCGGCAGGTGGCAGCGCCACGAGCGCACGCCGTCGCGATAGAACGCGATCAGCCGGTCGAGATAGGGCCTCGGCGGCAGCACGTGCGCGAATTCCGCGAGCATCGACGGCAGCGCGTCGATGTGGTGGTACTGGTCCGGACGCACCTGGAATCGCTCGCTGTCGGGCCCGCGCACCGGGAACGGAAACAGCTGCGGCGGATTCTCGCGAAACTGCCCGCACCACTCGACCAGCGCGCGCAGGTAGGGCGCGCTGCGATCGTTCAGCACGCCGTAGATTTCGAGCGGCAGGCCGGCCTCGACGATCCGGCGGATCCGGTCGAGCACCATCGAATGAATCGATTCCGACTGCACGCGGTAGCTGTTGCCGCGGTAGTCGCTGCTGTCGAGCGACACCTGCACGGTGATGTTGCCGAGCCTGACGAGCCGCTCGATCTTGTCGTCGGTCAGCGGCAGCGCGTTGGTCTGCACGATCAGCGTTTCATAGCGCGGCGCCATCTTCTCGATGAACGTCATGATTCCCTTGACGATGAAGATCTCGCCGCCGGTGAGCTTCAGCAACGGCGGGGCGAGCGCTTCGTCGACACGCTCGACGATCGTGTCGAGCCGCGTGCCGAGATCGTTGCCTTGCACATAGCGGGCGATCGTCGGCGTCTGGAAGATCAGCTTGCCTTCGTGCGACGCCTTCAGGTTGCTCTGCCCGGTCAGGCAGTATTCGCAGCTGAGGTTGCACGCGTTCTCGTTGATCACCAGGTCGTTGCCGAGCAGTTGTCTGGCGACGTCGGGTTCATGCGCGAGTGGATTCATGGTCGGACCGCCTCGTCGGGTTGGGAATGGAATGGTCGGGAGCCGGCCGGCCGCCACCCGGCGGCGAGCTCGGCGTCGAGCGTGCGCAGCGCGTTGAGCGCCGCGCGATACCGGGCGTCGACGGCCGGCCGCTCGGCGAGCACGTCCGCTTCGGTCAGCACACCCTGCTCGGCGCGTAGCGTCAGCCGCGAAATCAGCGCGAGGTTGAATTCGGCGAGCGCGTCGCGCAGCGCGCGCACTCCGGCTTCAGCCGCCGTGATCGCGCGCGCGCCGGCCGGCGTAGCGGCCCGGCGCTTCAACCGCGACAGGCGCAGGCTGAAGGCCGGATCGTTGCGCTCGAATTCGAATACGGGCGGCAGCGCACCGTCCGTCGACGCGGCGTCCTTCCTGAACAGCAGCGGCATCGACGCGGCCAGCGCCGCGATGCGCGCATCCTGGAAGTCGTACGCGAACGGGTCGAGCGATAGCGCGTAGTCGTCGTGCAGCAGCCGCTCCGCGCGCAACGTGTCGAGCACGCTGGCGCCGGGGTAGAGCTCCAGCGGCGTCGTATAGCGGCGCAGATGCTGGCCGAGGAAGCGGTGCAGGAACGCGTTGTTGGCGTAAATCTCGTCGAACGACGACCATGGGTGGTACGCGATGAAACCGAATTCGACGTGAATGCCGGCGCCGCGCAACAGCCCGATCGCGCGAATGTTGTCCTCGACCGTCGATTTCTTGTTCCAGCGGTCGAGGCCGCGCTGCGAGCCGGATTCGATGCCGATCAGCACTTTTTCGAGCCCCGAGCGATGGAGCAGCGCCAGCAGCGGCCGATCCGCCTCGTGCCAGCTCCGCGCCTGCGTGCAGCAGCTGTAGTGGATGTGCAGCCCGCGATCGAGCATGCCTTGCGCGATCGCGCCGATGCGGCGCTTGCCGAGCGTGCCGCCGCCCGGATCCTCGAACGTCGAATCGACGAACTCGAAGGTGTCGACCCGGTACTGGCGGTGCAGCCGCTCGATTTCGTCGAGGATCCGCGCGGTCGAGCGCGTGCGCCACAGCTTCCCGCCGTTGATCTTGTTGCCCGCATGCGGCGCGTTGCAGAACGCGCAGCTGCCGCTGCAGCCGCGCGTCGTCGCCACCCGCATGCTGGACAGGCGGCCGTCGTTCGCCTCGTACTGGTCCCGCATCGCTTCTGGCAGCATGTCGAGCTCGACGACCGTGCGGCCGACCGGATTGTCGACACAGTCGTCGGCCGCGCGCCGCCAGCTCAGCGCCGGCACGTTCGCGAAGTCGCTGTCCTGCCAGAGGGCCTCGACATAGCGCACGAGCGGCACGTCGCCTTCGCCGCGCACCAGCGCGTCGAGAAACGACCAGTTCGGATTGCGCAGCAGCTGCGAGCCGAGCGAGGTCGCGAGCGGGCCGCCGGCCAGGAACGCGGTCGCGGGCCCGAGGTGCGCGCGTAGCGCATGGCCGAACGCCGTCGCATGCGAGATGCTGACGGTCGTGAGCGACAGGCCGACGAGGTCCGGCCGGAATGCCCGGATTCGCTCGATCGCGGCGGCATCGCCGGCGCCGCCCGCCGGCACCTCGACGATGCGGCAGTCGATGCTCAGGCGGCGCAGGATCGCGACGAGATAACTGACGCCGAGATGCTCGGAGCTGACCACGAGATCGCCGTCCAGCAGCACCGGGAAGCAGACCCGCATCGGCCGCGGATGCGTGAAGTCGACGGCCGAGCGCAGCGGATCGGCGTCCTCGTCGCCGGGCGCGGCGAACGGGATCAGCGGAATCACGGGCTTGATGTGAAGCACAGCCGGCATGTCAGAAATAGCCGATCTGTTGCAGCTGGCTGTCCATGAACGCCGATTCGGCGTCGGTCATGCGCCGGCCGCCGGCGTGCTGCTGCGCCGCCTCGCGGGCGACATCGCCGCCGGGCTCGACCAGCCAGTGGCCGTCGAGACGATCGGGCACCGGCAGGCCGAGATGGGCGAGGATGGTCGGGTAGATGTCCTCGATGCGGGCGAACAGCGCCGCGCCGCGCGGAAACGCCGGGCCGGCGACGAACACGATGCCGTCCGGCCGGTGCACGCCGCGCTGCGCGGGCTCGCTCCAGATCGCCCCGGTCAGGTTCGGCGTCGGCATCACGCTGAAGTCGCGCGGAATCAGCAGGTAGTCGGGCGCGTCCGCCAGCCGCGCGCCGCGATACACGTGCTCGCGCTTTTCCAGCCGGAACCAGGGCTGGCCGTGCGCGTCGACGACGGTTGCGAGCGCGTCGGCCAGCGCGCGCTCGGCGTCCGGCAGCGTGTCGGCATCGAGCGTGCCGTGCGCGTCACGGCCCTTGAGGTTCGCGTTCAGGCCGAAGCAGCCGGGCGTCGGCATGTAGAAGCGGGTCTGCGCCCACGCGACGGTGCGACGGTAATGGACCGGCGAGTCGAACCACGCGCGCTGCGTCGCGTCGTCGTTCGCCAGTTGCCCGCCGGCGCCCGCTGGTGCGAATTCGGTTGCCAGCAGGCCGTGCTGCTCCAGCAGCTCGTGCACGTTGAAATCGGCATCGCAGCGGCCGAAGCCGTGGTCCGACGCCACCACGAACAGCGTGTCGTCGTCCACCAGTTCGAGCAGCGTGCCCAGCGCGCGGTCGACGTCGGCGTAGATGCGCTCCACGTCGGGGCCGGGGTGTGCGTCCTCGCCCCAGTAGTAGTGGCTCACGCGGTCGATCTCGGTAAAGACCACGAACAGCGCGTCGACGGGGCGGTGCTGCTGCAAGTGCAGGCAGGTGCGCGCGCGGTCGTCGATGAAGCGGCGCGCACGTTCGACGTAGTCGTCCTGGCCGCGGTACATCGTCACGATGTCCGAGTGGTAGTGCAGGCCCGCGGCGGCCAGCTCGCTCATCAGCTCCGGCGGCTCCGTATAGCGCAGCGTCTTCGACAGCGGCCAGCTCACCATGTAGCCGTCGCGCAGCGGCGCGGGCGGATGCGTCATCGGCACGTTGTAGACGCCGACGCGGTAGCCGTGGCGCTCCAGCGTGCGCCATACCGGTTCGCGGCCATAGTCGGCGACGTTCATGCCGCGCGCCGAGTAATCGCCGGCCTGGGTCGACCAGAATTGGTAGATGCCGTGCTCGCCCGGCTCGACGCCGGTAAACATCGACGCCCAGCCCGGCGCAGTATGCGGCGGAAAGGTCGACTGCAGCACGCCCGATGCGGCACGCGCACGCAACGCCTTGAAATTCGGCAACCGGTCCCGCGCGATCAGATCGTCCAGGACCGTTGCCGACGCGCCGTCGATACCGAGTACCAGCAGCTTGAGCGCATTCGATGTCGTCATCGACTGTGGCGCGGCGCGTGCCGCGCTTCCATGGTGAAGGTTTGAGGTGTCCGGCGCCGCGCGCGGCGGCCGGAGCGTCATCGTTTCCGGGACGGCTTGCCGGGCTGGCCGGCAAACCGGATCGAGTGCGCGAGCCACACACTCAGGCGTGCGGTGTCGTCCAGCATCGCGTCGGGCACCAGCACGTACTGGCGGCTCGGCGGGCTGGCCGGCTCGTACCGCAGCGGCCGCGCGCCGCGCTCTTGCAGCAGCGCGGCGTAGTGCACCGGATCGAGCTTGATCGCGAGGCCGACGTTGGACAGCGACGCGAACGGCTTGCCGTTCGCATACGCCATCACGCCGCCGAACATCGGCCGGAAGCTGATCGCGTTCGGATCAGGGGCGGCCAGCATCACCGGCGCCTGCAGTTGCCCGGGATCGTGGTGCATGGCGAGTGCCTCGCGTCGGGCGATCAGCGCAACGGCGTCGCCAGCTCGACCAGCACACCGTTGTTGTCGAGCACATAGCCGACCTTTTGCCCCCAGGGCTTCTCGATCGGCGCCTTGACCGGCGTGGCGCCGTTGGCGACCGCGTGCGCGTAGGCCGCCTCGATCTCGCGGCTGACCAGCACCACCTCGATGCCGGCAGGCATTTCGCCGGCCAGGTTCTTGCGGTACTGCACGGGCACGCTGGTCGCCGCGAGCTCGTCGCAGACGAACGCGAGCGTCGTGTCGCCGGTTTCCATTTCGGCATACTGATTGCTGTCATGCACGAAGCGGCGCGTCAGGCCGAAAGCCTGCTCGTAGAACGCCACCGTTTGCAACACATCGTTCGTATAGACGATTACATAGCCAAGCTGCATCACTTCACCTCGGGTGTGGAACGGTTTTCAAAAGCGGCGGGCGCCGCGCTTTCTCCGGACAGGGCGGCGAAGCCGTCCCGGTACGGGGGGAACGTGTGTACGCCGCTCACGAGCGGCTGGCATCCCCGGATCACGCCGCGCCCATGACCGAGCGGCTTGGTCAGGACGATCGCGAGGAACATGCGCGTCGCGCCCAGACACTCGACGAGCCGGTCCGCGCGCGCGGCGCTGTCGGGCGCATCGCGCAGGATCGCCGTCACGGCTTGCGCAAAGGCGAGATCGGGCACGATCCACGCGTGCGATTCGCCGGCCGCGTCGCGGAACGCGAGCTTCACGAGATGCCGCTGGCGCGTCGTGCGCAGCAGCTCGATACGCTCCGGCGTGGCCTCGATCAGGGCGGCGCTGCGCGCGCCGGCGAACGCGGCCGCGACGCTCGCGTCGCAGTGCGACGACAGCCAGGCCTCCAGCCGGGACGCGCCCCAGTCGCCGACGGCCTGCGCCGCGGGCAGCCATGCGACGCGCTCGCGATCCTCCGGGCGCCGGTCCGCGCCGCGGGACGGCGCCAGCCGGCAATGCACGGGGCGACCGTACGCGTAGCGCGGCGCGTCGCCGGCCACGTCGGCCAGGTACACGGGTTCGGGCCTCAGCCACCGGCCGTCTGGCGTCAACCCGGCCGCGCAGCCGTAAGTCGCGTCGACTTGGGTGATCGCGAGCGGCAGCAGCGTCACGTCCTCGCATCCGGCGGGATCGGCGTCGTGCGGTGCGCCTGCC
This sequence comes from Burkholderia cepacia, assembly GCF_001718835.1. Taxonomy (NCBI): domain Bacteria; kingdom Pseudomonadati; phylum Pseudomonadota; class Betaproteobacteria; order Burkholderiales; family Burkholderiaceae; genus Burkholderia; species Burkholderia cepacia. Next base: position 809,200 of record NZ_CP013442.1, read on the forward strand.
GTCGTCATCGGTTCGTGCATATGGCGCACCTCATGGCGCCGACGCGCAGACCAGCGCGCCGGGAACGAGCGGGAACCGCCGGCTCGCGACGGCGGCGAAGCCGTGCCGCGCGAGCCGTTCGCACATGTCGCGGTCGGTCAGCGCGAACTCGGCGCCGACGCAGGCCCAGTCGACGGTCATCAGGTCAGCGGCGCTGAAGCAGGCGGGATCGAGAAACTGGTCGTAGACGACGAGCCGCGCGCCGCTGCGCAGCCCGCCGCGCAGCGCGTCCAGCAGCGCGTCGATCTCGCGGTCGCTCAGCAGGTGCAGCACGTTCGACACGATGGCGGCGTCGGCCGCGGCGATTTCGGTGCCCAGCGCCTGCGGCTGGGTGATGTCGTCCGCGACGAAGCGAAAGCGTTCGCGATCGGCCATGCCGGCGACGCGCGCATCGAAATGGGCCGCGACCGGGGGGCGGTCCACGACGCAATAGCGGGTGTGCGGCAGCAGCGCCGCCAGCTCGCCGGCGAGCGCGCCGTCCGCGCCGCCGATATCGAGGATGGCGCCATGGGCCGGCATCGCCGCGTAGCGGTAGACGTGCAGCGCGAGGGCGCGCGCGGAGGCCGCCATCGCCTGCTGATAGCAGGTCAGGAACGCCGCGTCGTCGATCTGTTCGAGCGGGCGCTCGGCCACGCCGGTCTCGAGCGCGGCGCGCAGCGAGCCGTGGTCGGCATGCCACCGGCGCAACCGCGATTCCATCGCCACGACCGGCAGCACGGCACGCGTCGCGGACGGCAGCGAATACGCGGCGCCGCTGCGCTCGAGCACGCCGACCGTCGCCAGCAGTTCGAGAAACCGCGCGAGCGGCGCGGCGCGCCAGCCGCTCGCCGCCGCGAGCGCCTCCGCCGTGGCCGGCGCCTGTTGCAGCCGCGCCAGTGCGCCGGTCTCCGTCAGCGTCATCAGGATGTCGCTGATCTTGTAGGCCATCGCCCAGAACATGGCGGGATTGCCCGACGGCGCGCGCAAGGCCGCATGGGCGTCGATCCGATGCTCGACGGCGCTCATTGCGCGTTCTCCGTGGCGGCGACGATCGCGACGAGCACGGTGCCGTCCGCGCCGGGCGCGACGATCGCCGACGTCGCGCCGCGCGCGATTGCGTCGTCGATCGCCAGCATCGACAGCGCGGCGCGCGGGTCCGGCAAGCCGTCACCGAGCGTCAGGCAGGCCGGCGCGTGGCCGCAGACATCCAGCGCGCGCGTGAGCAGCGGCAGGTAGCGGCCGGCCTCGTGCGCCGCGAGATAGACACGGTCCGGCGTGTATTGCGCGAGATGGTGGCCGAGCCGTTCGGCAAGCGCCGGACGCGCGCCGTCGGCCGCGTCGCGACCGCTCAGCGTGCGCACGTCGAGCAGGCGCGCCAGCGCCCGCGCGCCACGCGCCTCGGCCCGCTCGGCGGTTTCCAACACCAGCGAACCGGCCGCGTCGGCCGGTTCAGCCCGCCCGGGCAGATGAGGCACGAGCGCCGCTTCGAGCGGATCCCATGCGTCGTAGCCGGCGACCAGCGCCGCGTCGGCCCGCTCGGCCCGAATCGACAACGCCGCGACTTCGAGCGCTTGAAGCCCCGAGCGACGCGAGCCCGTCAGCGTATAGGTCGTGCCGGTCAGACCGAAATGCCGGCACACGAGCGCGGCGCCGAGGTGGATGCCGTGGTCCAGCGACATGCTCGGCGTGATGGCCGCCGGATTCGTCCGCAAGCCGTCGCACATCACGCGGCTGGCTTCCGGGGAACCGCCGACGCAGCTCCCGAAGATCGCCGCGAAGCGATCGTCCGGGCAGGGCAGCGCGTCCGGCGCGATGCCGGCGCGGCGCAGCGCGTCGGCGCTCGACGCGGCGGCAAGCTGGGCCGCGCGGTTCATGTAGTGGTAGTTGGATTCGACCGGGTAGTGGCGATAGATGTCAAACTCGCCGAGCCGCGCGGCCGGGCGCGGGCCGTCTTCGCCCACCGGCCGCCAGCAAAACCCGTCGGCCGCGATCGCGCCGCTGCCCGTGATCACGAGCAGCGCGTCCGCGCGCGGCGCGAATGCGTGGCGGCGCGGCTGCCCGTTTGCGGCCGACGACAGCGCGACGCTCGTATTCAAGCCGCCGCCGCCGCACGCGTTCGACAGGCCGAACGCGAACGCGTGGCGCACGCTCGCCGTGCCGACGGGGCGCAAGGCCAGCGCGTCGTCGTGGCGATCGAGGCCGGCGTTGCCGTGCACGAAGCCGTCGCGCATCTGCACGAGCGTGGCGATGACTTCGGTGATCGCGGCGGCGCCCGCGAGATGCGTGGTGATCGATTTGGTCGAATTGACGAGCACCGGCTCGCCGATGCCGCGCAGTCGCGCGATCGCGCCGCATTCGATCGCGTCGATCATGCGGGTGCCGGGCGCGTGCGCGTTCACATAGTCGAGCTGCTCGCGGCCGCGCATGGCGTCGTCGAGCGCGAGCTGCATCGCGCGATACAGGCCGGAGCCGTCTTCGGCCAGCGTGATCGGCGCCGCGCCGCGGTCGCACACGCTGCCGAAGCCGTCGACCCAGCCGAGCGCGGGCGCATGGCCGGCCAGCGACGGCTCGGCCAGCACCAGTGCGGCGGCGCCTTCACCGAGGATTGCGCCGTCGCGATCGGGATGAAAAGGCGCAAGCCGGGTGCCGACGAAGCCGGCGCGCTCCGCGCCCCAGATCATGCTGGGCTTGATGACTTCGACGCCGACCACGATCATCGCCTTGCACTTGCCGGCCCGCAGGAAATCCAGCGCGAGACCGATCGCGATGTTGCCGGACGCGCATGCGTTGCTGATCACGAAGCGCGGCCCGAGCACGCCGAAGCTCGCGCACAGGCGCTGCAGGAGCACGCCGTTCGGATAGGCGCCGAGCGCCGCGCGCGCCGCGTCGTCGATGGCCGACGACGTGTCGAGCGTCGCGTAGCACTGCTCGGCCGCATGGCTTTCGCCGCCCATCGTCGCGAGGATCACGCCGACGTCGTCGAGCGCGGACAGGTCGAGCCCGCTCGCGTCGATCGCCTGCGCCATCGCCGCGTGCGCCATCCGGAACGCCTTCTCCGGCCCGTCGAAGGCTGCGTCGCTCACGAGGCCCGCGAGCGCCTTGCCGCGGGGAATCGGCATGCCGTCGAGCACGCCGACGCGCGCGCGCGCGTTCGACAGGGCGTCGGAGAAGCCCTCCAGCGTCGCGGCGACCGGGTTGACCACGCCGGCGCCCAGCACGGCGACGCCCGCCGCCTCGCTTGCGTTTCGCGCACTCAGCATGGCTTGACCGCCACGATCACGCAGTTCAGCAATTCAGCCGGCGCCATCTTGACCACGGTGGCCGGCGGGAAGCCCGCCGCGTCGAGGCATTCGAGCCAGTAGTCGACCGGCACCGGCATCTCGCCGTCGGCGCGCAGAAACTTCGGCATCAATTCGATCTGCAGCAGCATCCGCGCCAGTCCCGCGGTGCGCAGGTAGTGCATCGCCTTGTCCGACAGCAGCGAGAACATGTCCGCGACCCACGCGGGATCGTCAGGCCCCCCCATCGTCCGGCAGTGCTGGTCGCCATAGATGAACTTGCCGCCCGGTCGCAGCACGCGCATCACTTCACGCGCGCAGATCCGCTTCTCGTCGTGGGTCAGGTGGTGCAGCGCATAGTTGGACACCACTGCGTCGACGGAGCCGTCCGGCAGGTCGATCGCGTGCGCCGAGCCGACGATGCACGCGACGTCCTGTTGGCCGTCGAATTTCGTCCGCAGCATGTCGAGCATCGGCTCGGCCGGGTCGAGCGCGATCAGTTGCGCGTCGGGCCTGGCCGTCGCGGCCGCCTTCAGCAGGTTGCCCGTGCCCGCGCCGAGATCGAGGATGCGGCCGGCATCGACCGGGAGGTGGCGCACGATTTCCGCGAACAGATCGTGCATCTGCGGCACCTTGGCCATGATGGCGTCATAGGAGCCAGCCAGATCCTTCCAGTGCGTGTCGCGATGATCGAGGGTTGTCGACATGAGCATTCCAGTTTAGAGAGGAGACCAACGAGTCGAATTGCGCAACCGATTGCCGAAGCCAGCCGAATCCGGGATCGATGCCATTTTTGTAAATGACCGGCTGGATCGAGTGTGCGGGAATCGGTTGCCGCTTCAAATGGGCAGATTCAATTTAAATGGGCGAGCGGCATCGCAATTCCGAATGAACCGGAATTGAACAGGTAATCGTCGATTATTTCGCCGGACGCGCGATCGCGCGCCTAGCCGATCGTCGAGGCGGCTTGCTTATCCGTGATATATCGCGCGAGCACCTCGAACGAATCCAGCAGATTCGCGGACAGATCGTCCGGGTCTATTTCGATGCCGTATTTCGCCTCGACGCCGATGCTGATTTCCAGCATCGAGACGGAATCGATGGACAGGGCGGCAAGAAGCCCATCGGGCGGCAAGGTCTCCGCCCGGCAATGCAGTCGCAGCGCGCGTATATACAGCCCACGAAGCTGCAAATCAAGGCTCTCGGCCATTATCCCTCCTCAGGCAAGCACGCGTCCGTCGTCCAGCCGGACGCGGACGGTTCTCTCAGTCATTTGTCTATATATATGGCGGATCAGGACAGGATTAATTCTCCGTCATCCTGGATTTCACCGGTTCATCACGAATTTCATTGATGTGCCTGTGAATTATATTCATGCGCTGTTATTATTCGCAACCAGAATTTGCAATCCCGTATCGGCGGAATAGTAAATACAAGACGAATCCGTGCTGACTTTTTAAATCAAAGAAACAATCAAATAAAATGCAGCGAAAGATGCAACATAGCGATCGGGCACGCCCCGTTCGCGCGAACGGACGTCTCTTTCAAGCGTCGTCTGCCTGACGGATCCACCTTTAGAACGATCGACTGCCGCCGTGCCGGCAAGACTGCTATGCGAAATACCACTGACCTTACTCAGGAATTGCTCGGCCTGATCACGGCGATTCCGGCAAGCGTGCGGCGCTTCGACACGGACGCCGACACTGCCGCGCGCCACTACGGCACGCCTCCCGCGATGCTCGACGACCTGACGCGGCGCGGCCTGCCGTGCGCGGGCGCCGAGGGCGCGCGCCGCTACGACCCGTTCGATCTGTCGAACCTTGCGCTGCACCTCGGGCTGCCGTCGATCCAGCGTCTGGCGATGCGGACGTGGGCGCGAGCGCTGCAGCTGGCGGCGAGCCACCGGATCGATGCCGCCACCGTGAAGGTCCTTCCGATCGGCGCGGACAGCGCGACGGCCGATCCGCTCGAGGTGCTGCACGTGCCGATCGCGGAGCACGCCCGTTACGCGGAGGGCCCGGTGAAGGCGCTGCTGGATGCGTGGGCCGGCTATCGCTTCTTCATGTTGCCGGAAGCGTGCCGGTGGGACGTCGGCTTCATCGAGCAGCATCGCGTCTGCGAATGCGGCGGCGCGTCGAAGCGCATGCTGCAGCAGGCCCACGAGCAGGGCCTCGACGCTCGGCAATGCTTCGGACTGCTGCTGGCCGCGCCGTTCTCGACCGGGCACTACTGGACCGAGTTCCGCATCGACGGCGAATGGGTCGCGTTCGACCCGCTGCTGCTGGACATGCTGCATGCCGCATGCCGGCTCGATCCCGCCGCGTGGCCCGCGCATCGGAGCAACGGCGCGGTGCTGCACCGGCTGTGCGTGATCGACCGCTACGACGCGCACGGCGCGCCGGTGCTTGATCGCTACGTCGACGAGCCGTATGTGAGCCAGCCGCTCGTGATCATGGACGGCCAGGCGCTGGCGGTCTCGCTGCCGACCGCATTCGGCACGCCCCGGCCGGCCGGCGACGAAGCGCCGTCGCCGCTGCATGCGCCGGCGGGCGCCCCGTCCATCGGCGCCTGACGGGTCGCGCCCCGTCGCGATACCGGCACGTCAACTTCGGATAGACACATGTTCGATCTCCACGGAAAAATCTGCCTCGTCACCGGCGCCTCGGGTTACCTCGGCGCACAGATCTGCAGCGCGCTCGCCGCGCAGGGCGCGACGGTCGTCGCCTGCCATTTCACGCACCCCGAAGGGCTCGACGCGGCACGCGCGGACGCAGCGGTCGCGACGCGAATCCATTCGGTCCGGCTCGACGTCACGCGCGCCGACGACGTCACGGCCACCATCGGCGAGATACTGAAATCGCATGGCCGGATCGACGTGCTCGTCTACGCGGCCGGCGCCACGTTGCGCAAATCGGCGTTGCTGACCGGGCAAGACGACTGCGATCGCCTGCTCGACCTGAACTTCAAGGCGGTCGCCCAGATGTGCCGCGGCGTGCTGCGCCCGATGTTCCGGCAGCGCAGCGGCCGCATCGTGATGATCGGCTCGACGGCCGGCGAGCGCGGGCTGGCCGGGCAGGGCGTGTACGCGGCGTCGAAGGCGGCGCTGCACGCCTATGCGCGCTCGCTCGCGCAGGAAGCCGGCGGCCACGGGATCACGGTGAACGTCGTCGCGCCCGGCGCGTTGTCGAGCGCCGGCCAGTCGCACTACACCGAGCAGGACGAGGCGCGCGTGAAGGAGCAGATCGGCCTGCGCCGGCTCGGCAACGCGCGCGAAGTGGCGGCCGCCGTCGTGTTTCTTGCGTCCGACGAGGCGTCCTACGTCAGCGGCGCGGTGGTGCCGGTCGACGGCGCGGCGCGCTTCTGATGGTGCGGCTCGGCATCGACATCGGCGGCAGCAAGATCGCGCTGGCCGCGCGCGACGGCTCGCACACGCTGTTCGAGCACCGCGTCGGGCTGGACACGCATCCCGCGCCGGACGAGGTGCTGGCGGCGCTTGCCGCGTATCTCGAGCGGCAATGCGCCGTCCATGGCCGGCCCGCCACGATCGCGATTGCCAGCGCCCCGAACCTGGACCGCGACGGCCGGGTCGAGCGCTGGCCGAATCGTCCCGCGTGGGAGGGCGCGCCGGTCGTCGCGACGCTCGCGCCGTTCGCGCGCGAGCGGATCGTGTGGTGCGATGACGGCACGGCGGCGACGCTTGCCGACGCGTGGACGCTCGGCGCGCGCAACCTGGTTCATTTCTCGCTCGGCACCGGCGTCGGCGGCGGGATCTGCGTCGACGGCAGCGTGCTGCGCGACCGCGAGCTCGGCCATCTGCTCGTGCATCCGCATGGCGCACCGTGCAGTTGCGGTCGGCACGGCTGCCTGCAGGCCTACGCATCCGGCCGCGCGTTCGAGCGCCTCGCCGAGCGGCACCCGGCCGATGTCGCCGCGGCGCGCTGGCTCGACGGCGCGGCCGACGCGCTCGCCGCATGCAGCGCCAATCTCGTCGAGCTGTTCCACAGCACCTGCATCACGCTGAGCGGCGGGCTCGTGCATCGCTTTCCCGCGCTGCCCGACGCCGTCGCGCGCGCGCTCGGCGCGACCTTCCTCAAGCGACCGCTCGCGATGCCCGAGATCCGGCTGTCGCCGTACGGCGGCGACGCGCCGTTGCAGGGTGCGCTGGCGCTGGCCGCCGCGCCGGACGCCGAGCAACGGGCCGCCTGCCGGCACTGGCGCGCGGCATGAGCCCGGTTGCCCACGCGTCCGGCTGGCGAACCGATACGCAGCATCTGCATGCATGCGGGCTGTGGCGCGACGTGCCGGCGCGCAGGTTACGCGCGGATGCGCCGCAGGCGTCCGTCGAATGCCGCGTGTGGTCCGTCGTGCACGGCGACTGGGACGATCGCGGTTGCGCGGCGCTGCTCGATGCGCGCGAGCGTGAACGGATGCGGCGCCTGCCGCTCGAGCGGCAGGCTGCGTACGCGCGGCACCACGCGGCGCTGCGCGTGCTGCTGGCCGAGTGGCTCGGCGTCGCTTCGCGCTCGCTCGTCATCGCGGCGGACGCGCACGGCAAGCCGGTGCTGCCGGATCATCCGCGGCTGCATTTCAATCTGTCCCACAGCGGGCCGTTCGGGGGCGTGGCGCTCGGCGAGTGCCCGGTGGGGTTCGATCTCGAGGCGCCGGACGGCGCCGCCTACGACAGGCTCGCATGGCGGCTGTACGCGTTCGAGGCGGCCGCGCTGGCGAAACGCGGCGGCACGCCGCGCGATCCGCGCGCGTTCGCACGACTCTGGACCGCCAAGGAGGCCTACCTGAAGGCGACCGGCGAGGGCCTGAGGCGACGCCTCGACAGCTTCCGGCTGCGCGTCGGCGCCGACGCGCGCGCATTCGCATTGCTGGACGACGGCGCGGCGCCGCCCGCGCGCGCCTGCCATTTCCTCGTGCTCGACGAGCCGCCGGCGCTCGCGTACGTGGGCACGTTGGCCGTGCTCGCCGCAGCCCCGCAAGACGATCGTTTCACATATGGCGATGCCCGGTCGGGTGACCGCGCATCGCCACTCACCATCGGAGAATGAAGATGTCTGTCGTACAGGATCGTCCGAATCCAGCCGCGGCGGCGCGGCGCAGCCACCGCGTCGTCTGGCTGGCCGGCGCGCTGGTGCTCGTCGCGCTCGGCGTTGCCGCGCGCATGGCGTGGCGCGGCGCGCATTACGTCGAGACCGACAATGCCTATGTGACGGGCCACGTGCATATCGTGTCGCCGCGCATCAACGGCGTCGTGTCGCGCGTATTCGTGACCGACAACCAGTTCGTGCGCGAGGGCGATCCGATCGCCGAGCTGGACCCGACCGATCAGCGCACCAGGATCGAGCAGATCGAGGCGCAGATCCACAGCGCGACGCAACAGGTGCTGCGCGACGATGCGCAGGTCGTCCAGATGCGCGCGCAGGTCGGCGGCGCCGGCGCGCAGCTGAAGCAGGCCGAGGCGCAATTGCGGCGCGCCAACCAGGACGCCGAACGCTATCGCCAGCTGTACGGCGAACAGATGAAGGCCGTCGCCAGGTCCGAGCTGGACGCGGCCGTGGCCACCCAGGCCAGTGCCGCCGCGGATGTCGACGCACGCCGCAAGGCCGTCGAGGCCGCCGCCGCGCAGGTCGATTCGGTCGCCGCCACCCGGGACGTCGACGAGGCGCAGATCCGCGTGCTGCAGACCCAGCTCAAGGACGCGCGGCAATTCCTCGAATACCACACGGTGCGGGCGCCGGCGGCCGGGCGGGTCGGCAAGCGGATCGTCGAGGTCGGCATCGCGATGCAGGCGGGCCAGCACATGGCGGCGGTGGTGGAGGACAAGGTCTGGGTGACCGCGAACTTCAAGGAAACGCAACTGGCGCGCCTGAATCCCGGGCAGCGGGTCGCGGTCATCGTCGACGCGCTGAAGGACCGTCCGCTGGTCGGCACGCTGGACAGCTTCTCGCCGGCCTCCGGCGCGCAGTTCTCGATGCTTCCGCCGGACAACGCGACCGGCAACTTCACGCGCATCGTGCAGCGGATACCCGTGAAGATCGCGCTGGCGCCGGCCGACGTGGCGGCGCTGAAGGGGCGTCTCGTGCCGGGCATGTCCGCGCGGGTCGAGGTGCGCGTCGATCGATCCGGGCCGGTACGGCTCGCCGACGCACGCTGACACGGACGGCCATGAACACGGTTTCCACAGGCGTGCGCGGCACGCAAGCATCGCCGGAGCACGTCGACGCGCGAACCTGGATCGCGGTCCTGGCGAGCATGATGGGCGCGTTCATCGCGATTCTCGACATCCAGATCACCAACGCGTCGCTCAAGGACATCCTCGGCGCGCTGTCCGCGACCCCGGAAGAGGGCTCGTGGATCTCGACGTCGTATCTCGTGGCCGAGATCATCGTGATCCCGCTCACCGGCCTGCTCGGCCGCGTGTTCGGCGTGCGCAACTACCTGATCGGCACGGCCGTCGCTTTCCTGGTGACGTCCAGCCTGTGCGGCCTCGCCTGGAACCTGGAGAGCATGATCGTGCTGCGCACGCTTCAGGGGTTCACGGGCGGCGGCATGATTCCGATGGCCATGACGCTCCTGATGACGCGGCTGCCGCCGACACGCCGCGCGGCCGGCATGGGCATGTTCGGGCTGACCGGCACGCTCGCGCCGGTGCTCGGCATCACGTTCGGCGCGTACCTGAGCGAAAGCTACGGGTGGCAGTCGATCTTCTACGTCAACTGGCTTCCCGGCCTGCTGCTCGTCGCCGGCATCGTCTACGGGCTCGAACCGGGCGAGCCGCGGCCCGGGCTGCTCCGGCACGCCGACTGGACCGGCATCGGCTGCATGGCCGTCGGCCTCGGCGCGCTGACGGTGTTCCTCGAGGAAGGCAACCTCAAGGACTGGTTCGACTCGCCGCTGATCACCGGTTGCGCGGCACTGGCCTTCGCCGGGGTGCTGGCGTGGATCGTGAACGACCACGTCCGCCGCGAACCGTTCGTCGATCTCGGCCTCTACGGCCGGCGCAATTTCCTGGTCGCCGCGATCCTGTCGGCCGTGTCCGGCGTCGCGCTATATGGCTCGTCGTTCCTGATCCCGATGTTTCTCAGCCGGATCGCCGGCTACACGCCGATGCAGATCGGCGAGGTGATCATGTGGGCCGGTCTGCCGCAACTGCTCGTGATGCCGATCGTCACCGCGCTCGCGAGCCGCGTCGACAACCGCCTCTTGTGCGCGTTCGGCTTCCTGCTGTTCGGCGTGTCCTGCCTGATGAACACGACCATGGACGCCACCACGGGATACGACCAGCTGATGATGTCGCAGATCGTTCGCGCGCTGGGCCAGCCCTTCATCATGCTGATCATCGCGAACTTCGCGATGAAGAGCGTGGCGCCGGCGGAAACTGCTTCGGCGTCGGCGCTCTTCAGCATGACGCGCAATCTCGGCGCATCGGTCGGCATCGCGGTGCTGTCGACGCTGCTGACCTGGCGCGAACACTTCCACTCGTCGCGGCTGGTCGAGTGGATCTCGCCCGCGCAGCCCGAAACGCTGCTCCGCATCGGGCAGCTCACGCGCACGTTGCTGGCGCGCGGCGACGATCCGTGGCCGCTGGCCGACGAGCGCGTGACGCGCCTGATCGATGCGGGCGTGCGCCGCGATGCCTACGTGATGGCGTTCAACGACTGCTTCCTGATCATGGGCCTGCTGCTGTTCGCCTGCATCGGCATCGTCTGGTTCGCTGACGCACACAAGACGCCGTCCCGATCCGGCACGTCCCGCTAGGGCCTGTTCCGCCAACAACAGGCCCCGGCAGGCACGGCAGCGGCCCGCCGCTGCGCGCGCTTCCGGTGCCTCCAACGCTTGCCAAGTCATTTTCATGTCGAGACAACTCACTTCCCTGGCGTGGCCCGCCATGCTCGCCCTGCTGTCCGGTTGCATGACGGTCGGCCCCGACTTCGCCGCACCCGCTGACACCACCCCGGCGCGCTACCGGCATGCGTCGTCCGAGGCGACGTCCGTGTCGCTGCCCGACGAGTGGTGGACCGTGTTCGGCGACCCCGCGCTGAACGCGCTCGAGGCACGCGCGTTTCGCAACAGCCCGAGCCTGAAAGCCGGCGCCGAGCGGCTGCTTCGGGCCCAGGCGCTGCTGGGCGCCGCCCGCGCCCAGCAGTTGCCGGCGATCAACGCGAATGCGTCCGCGCAGCGCATGCGCAGTTCCCTCAACACGCAGCAGGCGATCGTATTCGGCCGCCAGCTGATCCTCGGCAACAACATCGCCGCGGGCCTGTCGATGACCTACGAGATCGACCTGTGGGGCCGGGTCAGGCGCGTCGTCGAAACGGCCGATGCACAGTTCCGCGCGGCGCAGTCCGACTACGCCGGCGTCGCGCTGCTGCTGTCCACTCAGGTCGGCCGCGTCTACTGGCAGTGGCGCGGCGTGGGAACCGAGCAACGCATCCTCGAAAGCGCGCTTGCGACGCGCAGGGAAACGCGCGAGCTGGTGACGGCGCGCTTTCGCACCGGCTTCGCCAACGAGCTCGACCTGTCGCGCGCGCGCGTCGAGGAGGCGAATGCCGAGGCGGAACTGCACGAGGTGGTTCGCCAGCGCGATGCGCTCGAGCATGCGCTGGCGGTGCTCATCGGCGAAGCGCCGTCGCGGCCGCTCGACGTGAGCGCGAATGCGCCGCTGCCGGCGCCGCCGCGCATCCCGGTCGGCCTGCCGGCGCAACTCCTCGCACATCGGCCGGACCTGAGCGCGAGCGTCGCGAACCTGCGCGCCGCGAATGCCCAGGTCGGCGTGGCGGAGGCCGCGTTCTATCCCGGCGTGCAACTGACCGGCGATTTCGGCTACGCATCGCGCAACCTGCGGGAACTGACGAGCGGCGATTCCACCCAGTTCAACCTCGGGCCGCTCGCGCTGACGCTGCCGCTGTTCGACGGCGGGCGCAATCGCGCGAACCTCGCGGCGGCGAAGGCGCGCTACCAGGAAGCGCTCGCCGATCACCAGAACAAGCTGCTCGAGGCGCTGCGCGAAACGGAGGATGCGCTGTCCGACGTCGAGCAGCACGCGTTGCAGGCCGACGCGCGCAAAGTCGCGCAGGAGTCGGCCTCGCGCGCCTACCAGGTGGCGCTGACCCGCTACGAGCGCGGCATCGCCACCTACCTCGACGTCGTCGACGCGCAGCGCAGCCAGCTCGCCGCGGATCGCGCTGCGGCGCAGACCCACACCCGGCGCCTGCTGGCGGCCGTGGACGTGATCCGGGCGACGGGCGGCGGGTGGTCGGCGGCGCCCGCCGCCGCCAACGCGAGCGCACGCTGATTCAGCTCAGGACATCGCGCGCCTGACATCGGGAATACCGCAGGCGCAATCTCGCCTGAAACACTTTTAGGGAAACTTCAAATGTTGGAAACGCTGCATTCTGCTCGCAACACTGGATGGCAAACACCTTCGATCGATCGTCGCGACCGCGAACGACAGCAGGCGCATCGGGCGCTCGCGATCTGGCTGACTGGGCTGTCGGGCGCGGGCAAGTCGACGCTGGCAGCCGCAGTCGAGCAGCGCCTTCACCTTGCCGGCAAGCGAACCTATGTACTGGACGGCGACACCCTCCGCCATGGCTTGTGCAAGGACCTGGGCTTTTCGGCCGATGACCGCTCGGAAAACATCCGCCGCGCCGGCGAAGTCGCCCGGTTGTTCGTCGATGCCGGCGTGATCGTCCTGTCCGCCTTCATTTCGCCGTTTCGGGGTGACCGCGAGCTGGTGCGCGCACTATTCGAACCGGGTGACTTCGTCGAGGTACATTGCGACTGCGACCTTCGGGTCTGCGAATCGCGCGACGTCAAGGGGCTTTACCGCAAGGCGCGGGCGGGATTGATCACGGACTTTACGGGGATCTCGTCGCCGTACGAGCCGCCGCTGCATCCGGAGGTTCGCGTCGACACTGGCAATGAATCGCTCGACGCGTGCGTCGACCGAATCGTCGGCGTCGTGCTCGGCGCGCTTCGCTGATCCGGCGGCGCGCGACCGGTGCCGTCCCGCCGGTCGCGCGGAGGAGGCTCTCGCCGCTTACCCGACGGCCTTCAGGAAGGCCTCAACGGCGCCTGAGATCGCGTCGGCGTACTTGTCGGCCTGCAGGTCGAGGTGCGTTGCACCCTGCACCCAGAATACCGATGCGAACGGAATCGCTTGCGCCGCGCGCTTGACCATGAAGTTCACATGGCTGTCGGTCCCGCCGATCAGCAACACCGGCACCCGCAGTTGCGCGAGGTTGTCGTCGGAGACGGGATTCTCCGCGCGAATCGTGAATTCGTGGGCCAGCAGGTTGCCGCTGTTGATGTTGGTGACGATCGATTGCACGACCGGCGTCGCGCGCTCGCGCACCAGCCCGACGGTCGGATCGACGTATCGGAGAACGCGCTCGACCGCGCCCGCCGTGTCCCCCGCGAGGGCCTTCTGCGCACGCTCGAGCAGGTCTTCCTTCGGTGTATAGAGTGCCGGCTCCACCAGAATCAACGCACCCACCCGGTCGGGGTGCGCCAGCGCATAGGTCGTCGTGAAATAGCCGCCGTGCGAGTAGCCGAACAGCACGGTTTTCCGGTTCGCACCGGTGGCCGTGACGGTGTCGAGATCGGCGACGTAGTCGCTCAACGCCGGCGCGGCCTGCCGGTCCTGCGCGACGCTCTTGCCGTAGCCGCGCAACTGCATCTGGCTGACTGGCCGCGACAGCCGGCCTAGCGCCGCGAAATCGCCGCACGCAACGGCGGTAATGTGATAGTCGCCTTGCTCGCGAAGGACGCTCACCTCGATTTCCGCACCTCGGGAAGCTAGAACGCGCGACGCTGCAGTCATGATTCTCTCTCCAGAATTGGACCAAAAATAGTGAGCAACAGGTGTGCCGATTGCACGGATATTCCGATTCACCATTTCCGGCAAACCTGAATTTCACGCGGATTTAAGCATAGGTGATGGGGGGCTATTTTCAACCCGAGATTCACAATCCAGATATCGAATTGCATTGCAAATCGAAACCTGAATCGCCTGGAGTCGGTTGAGTACTCGAATAGTCGGTGTCACCAGTCCCGTTGGATAAATGGCGGGCTCCCGAACGTCCATAGAAGGCAGCAGCTTGCCAGGTCAAGAACGCGACATCTGTAAATAGCCAGAACACGATATCTGTTGCCGCCTTGTTTCTCCCGGATTTAATCGTTACGCAGTGTCGACTTGATTCCCGTGCAACTTTCCTTCGCAAACGATGAATGTGTGTGCAACAGCACGCCATCGACAAGCGCCGCGACGACCTCCCGCGTACCGGTCAGATGAAAACGCAACACGTCTGGCACGATCGCGAAGGTAGCTGATGGCGACGTAAGTTCGAGGGTGAAAGACAAGAGGCCGGCGGTGTCGGGCGGCAGGGGCGTGTGCATCGGCGCCACGGCCGAGGTCGTGTACCGCGTGGCCAAGACAGCCAGCGGCACCAGCGTGACGTCGGCGGCGGTAAGGAACACCTGCCGTGCGATGGGTGCCACCAGTTGCGTCCCGCGAGCAACGACACGCGGTTCGGTCTGCTCGGCGTCGCGGTCCCCGTGAAACTGCGCGATCGCGCAGGACGGGAATGGTCGCAGGAACGCGCCGTGGAGCGTATCGAGCAGTCCGCGAGTGAATTCGGGGACGTCGTCGTCGAGCCGCAGATCGTGCCGAGCGGCGATCAGCGCGAACCTCGAACTGCCAGCGCTGCGGCGCGAAACCGAACCGGCGTGAGCGCCGCGCACGATGTGAATAGGCCGGCTTGAGGTCGTGCGGCCCGCATGTGTCGCAATGACGCTTGCGGCGTTCGCTCGAGCACCGCTGAATCAGCGATATCGAAAGCTCGAATACTTGGTTGGGCGTGCAAGGATGCTTCGCTAGTATCCAACGCACCGCGAACGCCCGCGCGGGAGCCGGGTTGGTCCCGCGCAGGGGCCGCGCGTTGCGGCATTTCGCGACTTTCCCACTGCCGACATGTCATTCCCCTCGATTCCCGACGGTACGGCCGGCGGCGTCACGCACGGGCTGGCCGCTGCGATCGCGCGCGCCGAACCTGCGCGCGATCCGTCCGCCATTGTCGCCGCGCGGCGCGGCCTGCTCGATTTCCTCGCCGCCGCGTTCGCCGGTGCACGCGACGACGGCTACCGCAAGCTGCTGGCGGCGTGCGGCCGCGATTCGGCCGGTGCCGCGGCCGTGATCGGCAGCACGACGCCGGCGTCGCCGCAGCATGCCGCGCTGCTCAACGGCTATGCCGGCCACGCGCTCGACTACGACGACGTGCACAGCAGCGTGCGCGGCCATCCGGGCACCGTGCTGCTGCCGGCGCTGCTTGCGCTCGCGCAGGTGCGCGCACGCAGCGCGCACGAACTGCTCGATGCGTACGTCGTCGGCGTCGAGACGATGGCGCGACTCGGCCTCGCGCTCGGCAGCCGCCACTACGAACTCGGCTTCCACAACACGGCGACGCTCGGCACGCTGGGTGCGGCCGCCGCTGCGGCGCGCCTGCTCGGGCTCGATGCGGCGGCCACCGAAAACGCGCTCGGCATCGCCGCGACGCAATCGGCCGGGCTGCGGCTGCAGTTCGGCAGCGAGGTGAAGCCGCTGCACGCGGGCCTCGCGGCGCGCGCGGGGCTGTTCGCCGTCGAACTCGCCGAGGCCGGGTTGGCCGGTGCGCCGGGCGCGCTGGACGGCCCGGAAGGATTCTTCGCGGTATTCGGCGGCGGCGCGGCGCAACCGGCGCGCGTACTGGCCGGCTGGGGCTCGCCCTGGCAGATCGTGTCGCCCGGCCTGTACTTCAAGCCCTGGCCGTGCTGCACGGCAACCCACTACGCGGTGCAGGCCGCGCTCGATCTGCGCGACCGCCATCGCATCACGCCGGTGGACATCGACGGCATCGCGGTCACGTTCCCGCCGGGCGGCGACACGCCGCTGTCGAGCCGCCTGCCGGCAACCGGCCTCGAAGCGCGCTTCAGCGTCGAATACGCGGTGGCCGCCGCGCTGACGGACGGCCCGCCCGGCGTCGCGACGTTCGCCGACGTGCCGGTGCGCGACGACCTGATCGCACTCGCCGCACGCGTGACGCGGCGCCACGATGCCGCTGCGCCGCGCGCGTCGACCGATCCCGCGACGCGCTTCTCGGTCGTCGAGATCGCGCTGCGCGGCGGCGACACGCTGCGGCAGCGCACCGAACGCCTCGTCGGCGCCGACGACCTCGCCGCGAAGTTCGCGGACGCGACCGCGCACGATTCCGCGCTCGCGTTCGTGCCGGAACTGATCGACACGATGCGAAGCACGGCCGATCTCGCCCGCCTTTTCCACACCTTTACGTCGCTTCAATCATGAGCATCGATCGCAGCACACCTTCGCGCCGGCAGATGCGCCTCGGACTGTTCCTCCAGGGCGCAGGGCACCACGTCGCCGGCTGGCGCCACCCCGACGCCGAATCCGGCAGCGAGAACTTCGACCTGCTGCGCCGCGTCGTGCAGACCGCCGAGCGCGCGAAGTTCGACATGGTCTTCCTGGCCGACGGTCTGACGAGCGGTCCCGACGCGCACCCGTCGATGGCGATGCGCTTCGAGCCGCTGAGCCTGCTGTCGGCGCTCGCGATGCATACGCGGCACATCGGCCTCGCGGCGACCGCGTCGACGACCTACAGCGAGCCTTATCACATCGCGCGCGTGTTCGCGTCGCTCGACCACCTGAGCGGCGGGCGTGCCGCATGGAACGTCGTGACGACCTCTTACGACCGCACCGCCGCGAACTTCACGCGCGGCAACCATCCCGATCACGCGCAGCGCTACGAGATGGCCGGCGAATTCGTCGACGTCGTGAAAGGGTTGTGGGACAGCTGGGACGACGACGCGATCGTCAGGGACAAGGCGCGCGGCATCTACTTCGATCCGGCGAAGGTGCATGCGCTCGATCATGCGGGGCGCTTCTTCAACGTCAAGGGTCCGCTCAATGCGTCGCGTCCGCCGCAGGGCCACCCGGTCGTGATTCAGGCTGGCTCGTCGGGCCCCGGCCAGGATCTCGCCGCGCGCACCGCGGAAGTCGTGTTCACCGCGCAGCAGACGCTCGAGGAAGCGCAGGCCTTCTATCGCGACCTGAAGGGGCGGCTCGCGGCTTACGGCCGCGCGGACGATGCGCTGGCCGTGATGCCGGGCGTGTTCCCGGTGATCGGCCGCACCGAGCAGGAGGCGAAGGACAAGTATGCGCAGCTCCAGCAATGGACCGATACGTCGGGCGCGCTGACGCTGCTGTCCGACCGTCTCGGCCACGACGTGTCGAAGTATCCGCTCGACGGCCCGCTGCCCGACCTGCCCGAATCCGATCAACTGAAGAGCCGCGCGAAGCTGCTGACCGATCTCGCGCGCCGCGAGAACCTCACGCTGCGCGAACTCTACTATCTGGTCGCCGGCGCGCGCGGGCACCGGATCGTGTGGGGCACGCCGACACAGGTCGCGGACGCGTTGGAGGAATGGTTCACCGGCGGTGCCGCCGACGGCTTCAACATCATGCCGCCGTACTTCCCGGGCGGGCTCGACGATTTCGTCGAGCACGTCGTGCCGGAACTGCAGCGGCGCGGCCTGTTCCGCACCGAATACGAAGGCACGACGCTGCGCGACCATCTCGGGCTCGCGCGCCCGGCGAGCCGCTACGCGGAACGCTGAGTCAGACCGCGAAGCGCGTCAGGTCGAGTGCGACCGGCGCGCTGTCGCGGCTTGCATGCGGGTGGCCGGCCGGGCCGAGCGCATGCGCGAGGAACGCACGCGTGCGCGGGCTGTGCGGCGCGCGGAACAGTTGCGCGGCCGGCCCGTGCTCGACGATCACGCCCGCCTCGGTGAAGTAGACGACGTCACTGATCTCCTCGGCGAACCGCATCTCGTGCGTGACGAGCACGCAGGTCATCCCGTCGCGCACAAGGTCGCGGATCACCGCCAGCACGTCGCCGACGGTTTCCGGATCGAGCGCGGACGTCACCTCGTCGAACAGGATCATGTCGGGCTGCATTGCGAGCGCGCGCGCAATCGCGACACGCTGCTGCTGGCCACCCGACAGCTCGCCGGGATACGCGCGCGCCTTGTCGGCGAGGCGCACGCGTTCGAGCAACGCATGCGCGGTGCGCACTGCATCGGTGCGGTCGCGGCCGAGAATCCTGACCGGTGCGACGACGAGGTTGTCGAGCACGGTCAGGTGCGGGAACAGGTTGTATTGCTGGAACACGAAGCCGACGCGTTTGCGCAGCGCGATTTCGTCGCGCTCCGACGCGAGCCGGTCGACGCGCGTGCCGTCGACGTCGATCAGGCCGCGCTGCGGCCGCAACAGTCCCGTGATGCAGCGCAGGATCGTCGACTTGCCGGAGCCGGACGGGCCGATGATCGACACGGCCTGGCCGCGGTGCACGTCGAGATCGATGCCGCGCAGCACGGGCGTCGTGCCGTACGACAGATACACGTCGCGCAGGCGGACCAGCGGCGCGTCCGCGCCGCGCGGAGTTTCAGTGGAATGCATGACGTCTTTCGAGAAGGCGGGTGAAACGGGCGATCGGGTAGCAGTACGCGAAAAACAGGCCGAGCACTGTGAAATAGACGACGACCGTGAAATCGGCACGCGCGACGGTGTTGCTCGCGACCTGCGCGGTGTCGAGCAGGTCGTGCACGCCGACGAGCGATGCGAGCGCGGTGGCCATCGTGATGCTCGCGTACAGGTTCATCCACGGCGGCAGCATGCGGCGTACGCATTGCGGCAGGATGATCCAGCGGAACACCCGCGCGCGGCTGAACGCGAGCGAGCGCGCGGCATCCCATTGTGCGTGCGGAATCGACTGGATCGCGCCGCGGAAGATCTCCGCGAAGTTCGCGCTCGCGGGCAGCGCGAGGCCGACCGTGACCTTGAACCAGTCCGGAAACGGCAGCGACGCATGGCCGAGCCTGACTTCGAACGGGAATACGTAGGTCGAGAAATAGATCAGCACGAGAAGCGGGGCGTTGCGGAACAACTGCACGTACGCACGCGCTGCAATGCGTGCGATGCCGAGCCGCGCCAGCGTCAGCGGGCCGAGCACGAGGCCGGCGAGCGTGCCGAGCGCGATCGCGAGCGCGCTGATGCCGATGTTGACGAGCATCGCGCGGCTGAGCGCGGGCAGCCACGTCGCGAGCGCGACGAGCGTCGGATGACGGCGGCCGGCGACAGCCAGTGCGACGACGGCCAGTACGACCAGCGCGGCCGGCGCCGTCGCGACGGCGGGCCGCCGCGCGGTGCGCGTGGGCGGCGCGAGCGTGTCAATGGCCATAGCCGGGTATCCTCAGGCGGTGTTCGAGCCAGCGCCCCGCGAGATTGACCGCGAACGTGAGTGCGCTGAAGAAAAGCAGGATCAGGATCATCAGCTCGAGCACGTTGTCGCGCTGCGTCCAGATCATGATCGATGCATAGGTGACGTCGCCGACCGCGATCGCCGACGCGACCGTCGTCATCTTCACGAGGTCGACCAGGTTGTTGACGAGCGCGGGCAGCGCAAAGCGCACCGCGAGCGGCAACTGCACGTGCCAGAGCCGCTGGCGGCGGCTGTAGCCGAGCGACTGCGCGGCTTCGAGCGTCGCGCGCGGCACCGCGTCGAGGCCGGCGCGCAGCGCTTCCGCATGGAACGCGCCCTTGTGCAGCGAGATCACGATCACGCTCCAGATGAACGGCGTCAGCGGATTGCCGCCCAGATCGCGCAATGCGGCACTGACCAGCATGTTGACGACGAGGAACGCGCAGAACAGCTGCACGAGCGTCGGCGTATTGCGCGTGACCTCGACGAATGCGCGGGCGGGACGCGCGAGCGCGGCGCGCGGCGACACCAGCAGCGCGGCGAGCGCGACGCCGCAGGCAAGGCTGCCGAGCGCGGTCGCGGCCGACAATTCGAGCGTCACGCCCATTCCGTGCACGAACGATGCGCGCTCGTCGGCGGCGAGCACGAAGCCGTAGTCGAGGCCGAGCTTGCGGAGCGCGTCGACGGCGGCGGCCGCCGTCATGTGCGCTGCGCCTTGAGCTTCGCGTGCAGGTCGAGCACGGCTTGCGACGGCGTCATCCCGTTCTTGCGCTCGACGTCGAGCAGCCAGCCGCTGCGATGCCAGTCCTGGACGATCCGGTCGAGCGCGGCCTGCGTATCGGTTTCGCCCTTGCGGACCCAGATCACCGCCGGCGACGGAATCAGGTCGGTCGGCAGCGGCGTCGCATAGTCCTTCCAGTCCGGATTGCGCGCGACCAGCATGCGCAGCGTCGGCGCGACGTGCACGGCCGCCACGCAGTTGTTGCCGCGCAGCGCGAGCAGCGATTCGGGCTGGCCGCGGAACGCCTTCACTTGCGCGCCGTATTCCGTTGCGAGCGGCTTCGTATAGTTGCTGCCTTGCGACACGCAAACGGGCTTGCCGCGCAGGTCGGCCCAGGACTTGATGCCGCTGTCCTTGCGCGCGATCAGCGCACCGCCGATGGATTCGAACGGCGTCGGCGCATACGACAGGATCTCCGCGCGCTCCGTCGTCAGCTCCATGTTGGCGATCAGCGCGTCGACCTTGCCCTGCTGCAGGAACTGCACGCGGTTCGACGGCTGCACGGGTGTCAGCTCGACTTCGACGCCGAGCCGTTTCGCGACATCGTTCGCGAGATCGACGTTGAAGCCGACCGGTTTTTGTGTCGCGGGATCGAGCGAGCCGAACGGCGGGCCCGACAGAATCACGCCGATCGTGATCGTGTGGCGCTGATGGATTCGATCGAGGGTGCTGTCCGCGCGAGCGGCGCCGGAAAACGCGGAAAGGAGGGCGGCGGCGCAGAGCGCGCGGCCGAGGGCGACGTAAAGCGATCTACTGAACATGAACGAAGGCGAACTTGGTCTAAGTGAGGTGGGGCGACCCACGGCGCGCCCGGCTATCGGGATCAGGTATTTTCGCAATATGGAAAAATTCGAAGAACCAAGAAATTCTCATACTGTTATCTCGTTCGCACATTTGCGCAGACGAGGGGGATGCTCGCGCAGCGGGAGTGGCGGTGCGACGGAGGTCGCCCGTCGCGTAGCCATGCCTCGCGGCGGCGCTCGACGAGGACGCCGCCGCGCGCAAGGCGCGACACGCGCTGCGGTTCGAATGATTCGAGCTGTTCCGCCGCTCGGGCCTCGGGGTACGCCGTTTGTCGATCCGATTCGGCGGGAACAGGGCGAACGTCGGTGGCCGCGCGTCGTTCAGAACTTCACGCGCAGCCCGCTGACGAGCGCGACCTGGCGGTTCGTCGACGACGCGCTGCCGATGTTCGAGATCGCCGCGATCGACCGGTAGCCGCCCGCCGTCGCCGTGCTCGCATCGCCGGCCGCGAGCTGGTAGATGCCCGACACGTAGATATCGGTGCGCTTCGACAGCGCATAGTCGAACCCGAGCGTGAACTGGTGCCAGCGCGGCTTCAGCGTCTGGCCGCCGGTGCCCGGCAGACCGCTCGCGCGCCCGTCGGTGAAGGTATAGACACCGATCAGCGTAACGGCCGGCGTGATCTGGTAACGCGCGTTCACGTCGTAGTTGTTGAACTTGCGCGACGAGCCGTCGAGATAGTCGAGCTGCGTGTGGCTCCACGCGAAGCCGAGCGTCGCGCGGCCGAGCGCGTAGTTCGCGCCCGCCACGCCGATCTGCTGCTTGAGCACGCCGCCGTTCAGCCCGTAGAAGAACGCGCCGCTGTAGTCGTTGCCAGTCTTGCTCGTCGCGCCACCGACCGCGCCGCTGGTGTTCGACGTTGCGCTCGGATGATTGAGGCGGACATATCCTGCGCCGGCAGAGAGCGGCCCGTTCACGTAGTTTGCCGACACGCCCCACGCATTGTTGTTCGAGAAACCGGTGCCGGCGCCGCCGTTCGCCTGGTTGCTGAATGCGTAGGGTCTGTTTACATACGGAACGCACATGCGTTGCCACGAGAACGGCCGCTCGCGAGGCGTGCGACGCCGCGAATACTGGACGTATTCGCAAGGAGCACAACGCGGCGAGCGGCCGTTCTCGTGGCAACCCCAAATTAAAAAATTCATTCCAGGGGAATGCCCGAAATCGCCCGCATGGCGGCGTCGCGCGTCGCTTGTTTGGCTTGGCCAAACGGCGCTCCTTGCTCCTTGCCCTGCGGGCGATTTCGGGCATTCGCATGTGCGTTCCGTATGTAAACAGACCCTAGAGCAGGTCGGCCGTGAAGCCGGCGATCGTGTCGCTGCGGAACTTCACCGCGTTGTTCAGGCGGAAGCTCTGGTTCATGTTGTCGTTGTCGCCCACGTGCGTGGCCGGCGACCAGAAGCCCGGGCCCGCATATTGTGCGACGAGGTCGGTGATCGGCTCGTACTGGCGGCCGAAGGTCAGCGTGCCGCTGCCCGTTTTGCCGATGCCGACATAGGACGATCGGCCGAACAGGCGCCCGCCCTGGCCAAACGTGCCGTCATTCGGCCGGAATCCGCCTTCCAGCGTGAATACCGCCTGCAGGCCGCCGCCGAGATCTTCGACGCCTTTCAGGCCCCAGCGGCTGCCGCTCAGCTTGCCGCTCGTCTGCTGGATGTTGCTCGCGCCGCCCTGGTTGTTCGTATAGGCGAAACCGGCATCGACGACGCCGTACAACGTGACCGAACTCTGCGCATGCGCGCCGATCGATGCGACGGAAGCCAAACCCAGTGCTGCATATTTTTTTATCATGTAAATCCTCTGATTTTTATCGATACGATGATGAGGATTCCGATGCTATGGATTGAGGCTCGAAACGCAAATAAACGATAGGCGATTTGTAAATCTGTTCTTCGTTGATTCGTAATCACGGGTGCCGATACGAACGCACATGCGCCGCAATGACGGCGGCAACGCACGTTCAAGCGCCGGCATCGCAAGGAGAGCGGAATTTGAGCGGTCGGCAACTTTGCCGCGAAGATATCGATAAGCGAAATTGTTTCGAGCGGGCATCCCGCGCTGCGTGACGATTGATGCGATTTCGCAACATTGGCCCGCTGCGTTGCGCATGCGTGCACGCCTGGCCGCCCCGAGGCGAATGTCGCGCGCGACGAAGCCACCGCAAGCGAACTCGCGCCATATCGGTCTTTTGTCTCTTCCTCAACGCCTCTTCGCCGAGCCCCGGCCGGTGGCCTCGTGACGGTGCCTTTCACTCGAGCGTGCGAATCGAATTACTGATCCCGCGCGCACAGTCGATCACCGCCGGCGCGAGCTTGCGGCGCGCGTCGTCGAACGTCCAGCGGCTCGTCGGCGCGACCACGTGCACGGCCGCGACCGGCTGCCCCTGGCTGCCGACCACGGGCGCCGCGATCGACATGTCCCCGATGAACAGTTCTTCCTGGTTGGTCGCGTAGCCTTCCCGCCGCGCGCTGTCGAGCAGCGCGACGAGATCGTCGAGTGCCGTGACCGTGCGCGGCGTGAACGGCTCGCGCGCCATCTGGCAGAGCCGATCTCGCGCCTCGCCGGAAGGCAGCGCGCTCAGGAACGCGCGGCCGCTGCCGGTGCAGTACATCGGGATGCGGCTGCCGATCGGCATGTGAATCGGCACGAACTTGGTCGACACGAAACGCGCGACGTACACCATTTCGTCCTCGTCCGGCTCGGTGAGGTTGGTGGTTTCGCCGGTCAGGTTCGTGAGCTCGGACAGGAACGGATTCGCGACGTCGATCAACGTGTCGGCGGCGAGATAGTTGAAGCCGATCCGCATCACGTGCGGCGTGAGCTGGTAACGCCGCGTGACCGGATGCTTGCGGATGTAGCCGAGCTTCTCGAGCGTATAGACCATCCGCTGCGCGGAGCTTTTCGTCATCCCCGCCGCGTCGGCCACTTCCGCCAGCGTCATCGTGCGCCGTTTCGCGCTGAACGCGCGCAGCACGTTCAGCCCTTTTTCCAGCGACTGGTTGAACAGCAGATCGTTTGACTGATCGAGCGTCGGGGTGTCCATGTTCAGCACTCTGGAGCGATTCGATTCCTCATCATATCGTATCGAATATCGATACGCAAAAATCTATTTGCGATGTTTTTGATTCGTTTACCATCATTTCACTGTCGCAGTACCGACCAGCGGTCGCACGGGGCGCTGGCGCATCTTCTGAGGAGGGGTCATGGTTCCGTTCATCAAGCGGTTCGGCGCACTGGCCGCCGGTTTCGCCACCTGCTTCGCACTTGCCACCGCGCCGTCCGGCGCAGCCGCGGCCGAGCCGACCTACAAGGTCGGCGCGACGGC
Source organism: Burkholderia cepacia (assembly GCF_001718835.1). Taxonomy (NCBI): domain Bacteria; kingdom Pseudomonadati; phylum Pseudomonadota; class Betaproteobacteria; order Burkholderiales; family Burkholderiaceae; genus Burkholderia; species Burkholderia cepacia. The sequence continues at coordinate 833,728 of NZ_CP013442.1, forward strand.
CACCGGCGTGCCGTTCACGTTTCTCGACGTCAAAAGCAATACGATCCAGGGGATGATGGTCGATGCGATCACGGCAGCCGGGAAGTCGGCCGGGTTTCGCGTCGACGTGCAGCAGACCGTGTTCTCGGCGCTGATCCCGTCGCTCACCACGCAGAAGATCGACATCATCTCGGCCGCGATGCTGAAGACGCCGGCGCGCCAGCAGGTCGTCGATTTCTCCGATACCGTCTATTCGTTCGGCGAAGGCCTGATCGTGAAGGCCGACGACCCGGGCCGCTACACGTCGATGGACGATTTCAAGGACCAGGTGGTCGGCGCGCAGGTCGGCACGGCGTTCGTCGATGCGCTCAACAAGAAGGGCATCTTCAAGGAAGTCCGGACCTACGATTCGATCGCCGACATCATGCGCGACGTCGCGCTCGGGCGCATCAAGGCCGGCTTCGCCGACCAGCCGATCGTCGCGTACCAGATCGAACACGGCGTCAATCGCCAGGTGCGGCTCGTGCCGGAATACCAGAGCGTCGTGAAGGGGCAGGTGTGCTTCATCGTGCGCAAGGGCGACACTGCGACACTCGAACAGCTCAACGGCGCGATCCGCAAGATGAAGAGCGACGGCACGCTGCAGCAGATCCTGCAGAAGTGGCACATGAGCTGAGCGTCGGCATTCGATTCCCGACCGGCATCGCCCGCGCGTCGCGGGCATTCCCGGCGGCGGGCCGTCCGTCCGTCGCATAGGAGACCTCATGTTTTTCCAGAATGCGATCGATTTCCTGCCGATCCTGCTGAAGGGCGCGGTGGTCACGATCGAGATCACCGCATGCGCGTTCGTGCTCAGCTCGGTGCTCGGGCTGATCCTTGCGTTGCTGAAGGTGTCGCGCAATCGTGCCGTCCCGTCTCGACGGCCGGCAGCACGATCGTCAACGTGATCCGCGGGCTGCCGATCATCGTACAGCTGTTTTACATGTACTTCGTGCTGCCTGATCTCGGCGTGCAACTGTCGGCATTCCAGGCTGGCGTGCTCGGTCTCGGCATCGCGTATTCGGCGTATCAGGCCGAGAACTTCCGCGCGGGCATCGAGGCGATCGACCGCGGCCAGATCGAGGCCGCGCACGCGATCGGCATGCGTGGGCCGATGATCATGCGGCGCGTGGTGCTGCCGCAGGCGTTCCGTATCGCGCTGCCGCCGTACGGCAACACACTGGTGATGTTGCTGAAGGATTCGTCGGTCGCGTCGACGATCACGGTCGCCGAGATCACGCGCGCGGGCCAGCTGATCGCGTCGTCGACGTTCCAGAACATGAGCGTCTACACGCTCGTCGCGCTGCTGTATCTCGCGCTCGGCCTGCCGCTGATGTTCGGCGTGAACCGGCTCGGCAAGCGGCTCGCACTGAGGAGGGGCGCATGATCCGGATCGATTCCATCCATAAACGGTTTCATCAGCACGCGGTGCTGAAGGGCGTGAGCCTCGACGTGCAGGCGGGTGAAGTCGTGTGCCTGATCGGGCCGTCCGGTTCCGGCAAGTCGACCGTGCTGCGCTGTATCAACGGCTTCGAGACCTACGACGAAGGGTCGATCACGATCGACGGCGTGAAGGTCGACGCGCATTCGAAGCGGATCCACGAACTGCGGATGCGGGTCGGCATGGTGTTCCAGCGCTTCAACCTGTTCGCGCACCGCACGGCGCTCGAGAACGTGATGGAAGGGCCCGTGCACGTGCGGCGCATGCCGGCCGCGCAGGCACGCGAGCAGGCGCGTGCGCTGCTCGACAAGGTCGGGCTTTCGCACCGGATGAACGCGTATCCGTCGGAACTGTCGGGCGGCCAGCAGCAGCGCGTCGCGATCGCACGCGCGCTCGCGATGGCGCCGCAGGCGATCCTGTTCGACGAGCCGACGTCGGCGCTCGACCCCGAGCTCGTCGGCGAAGTGCTCGGCGTGATGCGCGGCCTCGCCCGCGACGGGATGACCATGGTGGTCGTCACGCACGAAATGGCATTCGCACGCGAGGTGGCCGATCGCGTGTGCTTCCTGCACGACGGCACGATCTGCGAAAGCGGGCCGGCGCGCGACGTGCTCACGCAGCCGACCCATCCCCGCACGCAGGAATTCCTGCGCCGCCTGCTGGCGTCCGGCGACACGGCCGACACCGCCGGCGTCGTCAATCCGAACTGATC
>NZ_CP013444.1:3300000-3417004 GCF_001718835.1 Burkholderia cepacia
GTCCGACGCATGCCGGATTCCGACCGGCCGCCAGCCGGCGGCGGCGAGCAGCGCGTCGTATTCGTCCCGCGTGCGCTCGCGTCCGCTGCCCCAGCACATCATGTGAATGTCGTAGAGCTTCGAGAAATGCGCGACGCCCGGCGCCGGCACGACCCGCTCGATCACGAACACGCGCGCGACGTCGCGGGCGCTTTCGCGTGCCCGCCGGAGGATCGCCACGCACTCGTCGTCGTTCCAGTCGTGCAGGATCAGCTTCAGCAGGTAGACGTCGGCCGCCGGCACCGCGTCGAACATGTTGCCGCCGACCTGCCGGCAGCGCGCGCCGACGCCCATCCGCCCGGCCCACGATTCGTCGTCGCCGTCGATCACCTCCGGCAGGTCGAACACGATGCCCGCGAGCGACGGGAACTGCGCGAGCAGGCTGCACAGCATGTGCCCCTGGCCGCCGCCGATGTCGCACGCGTGCGTGCCCGGCGCGAACGTGACGTCGCGCAGCGCATCGACGACCTGTTCCGACTGCACGGTCGAGAAGCTCGACATCGCGCGCTTGAAATCGGTGCGGTAACGTTCGTGATCCTTCGCATAGTCGAACGCCATCGCGCCGAACTCGCGGACGAAGCCGTTCTGCTGCCCCTCGCGCACAATGTCGGGCAGGTGCGCCCAGATCGCGTAATGCTCGGGGCCTTCCTGCAGCAACACGAAATCGCGCAACGTACTCGCGGCGTCCGTGTGCAGCAGCGCGCCCGACGCGGTGGCCCGGAAGCCGCGCCGCGTGTCCTCGTCGAGCAGGCCGAGCGCGGCGAGCGCGCGCAGCAACCGGTAAAGCAGCGGCTCGTCGACCTTCAGCGTCGCGGCGAGCGCGGCCGACGAAACCGGCGCGTCCGTCGTGACCGCATCGAACACGCCGAGCCGCGTGCCCGCATACAGGATCCGGCTGCGCCACCGCCCGAACAGCGTGTCCAGTACAACCTTTGCTGCCTGTTCCATGAATGCCCTCCTGTGCGTTGGCCGATCGCGCGGGCGCGCCCGCGGCGTGGCGCGCCGCGCGATCGTCGTGGCAATCGACGACGGTTATTGTTCGTGCAGGAATTCCCGGATCGGGTAGCCGACGTGGCGCTGCGCATCGAGCGTATAGCCGAGGATGCGGTCGCCGCGCTTGAGCTCCGTGATGTTGTGCACGCTGCCTTTCGGCCCGAGCACGCGCACGTGCCAGTCGTCCTGCGCAATGATGTTGATCGCGCGATTCGCGGCATTCTTCGCCTCGATCAGCAGCAGCGGCCGCGTCTCGACCTTCGCGCGCCCGACCACGACGCGGCGTGCCTTGCCCTGCACGTTGACGGCGAGGATCTCCGCGCCCGATTCGAGCTCGGCGAGGTAGCGGGTGCGGTTGTCCGGCGCGACGACGTACGAATGGAGCGCGGCCGCGTTCACGCGGAACGGACGCGTCGGCATGTACGGCAGCGGGTGCGTCTCGCTGCTGATCAGGATCATGCCGGTCGAATACGAGCCCACGAGGATGCCCTCGTCCTGCTCGAAGCGCGAGCAGGTGTCGACGCACACGCGTTCGCCCGGCCCCAGGTGCGTGAGCCCGACGATCTCGATTTCCTCGAGCTGCAGATCCTCGACCGTGTCGCTGCAGATCGACACGAGCTGCGTGGCCTGCCCGACCTGCGTCGGCGTGAGCAGCACGCCTTCGGGGCCGCGCTGCAGCACGTTCAGCGTTACTTCGGCATCCTCCAGGTCGGCGACGACGGTGATCAGCTCGCCCGCCGCGCGATCGGCGGCCGCCAGCAGGATCTCGAGCGGGATCTTGCTCGGGTCCTGCAGGAATTCGACGAGCAGCCACGGCGTGGACACCGACAGCTCGCATGCGCGCGTGAGCGTCGCCTCGCCCGTCACTTCGATGAACACGCCGAGCTCGACGCCGTCCGGCACCGCGAAATCGACCGGCAGCCCATCCTTCACGAGGACGATCTGCACCTGCTCGAGCAATTCGGTGTCGACGGGCGGCCGATCGACGACCGCGACCTTGCACGCGCTCGGCGGCAGCCGCCCGGCCTGCTGCGCATCCTTCACGACGAATGCGGACACGCCGACATGCAGCGCTTCCTCGGTGATCTCGTCCGCGAGCTCGCCGATGTTGCGCAGGTCAATCCAGGAAAGCTTCTTCAAGGCCAATCTCCTGCGAGTGGAAATACAACCGGGTTAGTGACGGGGTGAAGCAACTTGACGATGGACAGCCACGACCATCCGCGACGCGGGCGGCCGCATCCGGCAGTCGATCCAGCCGATGCCCGGCTCGTAGCCGGCCAGCCGGCAGCCGGGCGCGAGATCGGACAGACCGACGCGCGCGCCGTCGTCGGTCGTGAGCAGGGGCGGACGATCGGCGCGCATCACGAGCCGCACGCCCGAGCCGGATGCGCTGCGCGTATGCAGCGCGACGAGCGGCGCGGATTCGATCCGCACGCGGCCGACAACGACAGTGCGCAACGCACCAGCCGCACCGGCGGTCAGGATCCGCTCGCCCGAACGCAGCAGCGCGAGCTTGCGCGTGCGCGCACCGCCGCAGAACACGAACGAGTCGATCGAGCCCGCGCTGATCGAGAACGCGAGCGGCTGCGCGTCGTCGTGCGGCCGGTCGGCGGCCTTGACGAGCAGCATGCTGGTCGCGCTCGCGCCGGCCAGCACGCACTCTTCGCCGTCGAGCTGCGAACAGCCGTCGACGATCGCGTGCGGGCCGGTTCCGAGCGGCTCGACGCTCAACACTTCGAATGATTGCAATTTCAGCGGCTCGTGCGAACCGGCTTCGCCGCACGCGGCCAGCACATCGCGCAGCTCGCTTGCGTCGCGCGGCGCGAACGCGATGCCGATCGGCGCCAGCGCGTACTTGCGGGCGAGATACACGGCGCCGTGCGGATCGGCCAGCGACACGACGATGCGGCACGCGAGCTCGCCGACGTCGGCGAGCAGGCGCTCGAGCGGCATCGTGGTCGCGAGCGCGTAGTCGATCACGACGAACGCGTGACGCCGGATCGCGTCGCGCGCCGCGTCGAAATCGGGCGCCTCATCGATCCGCACGCGGCGGCCTGCGAGCGGCGCGCTCGCGTCGCCGACCAGCATCGCGGCGCCGGCGCGCGACACCACCGCCTGCGCGGGCGCGTTGCTCACGCCGGCCGGCACGGCCGACTCGTCGATCACGACGCGGCGCGCGCCGGCCCTCGCCGCGTCGGCCGCGACGGCGCCTGCCTGCGCGCCGAGCGCGCGCAGGTCGATCCACGGATAGCGATGCATGGAAACCCTCGATGGTCGAAAAAGACCGGGCACGACGGCCCGGCGCACCGGATCAGGCGGCCAGGTGTGCGGCGCGCCGCTCGACGCCGTGCACCGCGTCCGACAGGCGGCGGATCAGCGGGGCGGCCTTCGGCGCGGCGAACACGTTGCGGCCGGCCGCGATGCCGAGCGCGCCCGCGTTCATCACCCGCGACGTGAACGCGACGAACTCGTCTTCGGGCAGCTTCGCGCCGCCCGCGACCAGCACCGGCAGCGACGAGCCGGCGATGATGTCGGCCATGCTCGCGGCGTCGCCGCTGTACGGCAGCTTGACGATGTCGGCGCCGAGATCCGCCGCGACGTTCGCCGCATGGGCGATCAGTTCGGCCTGCGGACGATCGCCGAGGCCCGGGCCGCGCGGATAGATCATCGCGAGCAGCGGCAGCGACCAGCGCGCGCATTCGGTCGCGATGCGGCTCAGGTCGAGCAGCTGCTGGGATTCCGTCTTCGAGCCGAGATTCACGTGCACGCTGACCGCGTCCGCGCCGCTCGCCAGCGCGTCCTCGACGCTCGCGAACAGCGTCTTCGCGTTCGCGTCCTCCGCGTAGCGCGTGCAGCCGTTCAGGTGCACGACGAGCGCGAGATCGCTCAGCACGTCGGGCGCCAGGAAGCGCGCGCGGCCCCGATGCACGACGATCGCGTCGCCGCCGTGCGCGGCGATGTCGCCGACCAGTTGCCGCAACTGCTGCGGATGGGCGATCGGCCCGTCCGCGAGCGAATGATCGAGCGGCACCATCAGACACTTGCCCGACGCGGCACGCACCACCCGCCGCATCCTGAGCGCCTTGCCAGAAACCGATAGAAGAGCGTTCATCCGTGATTCCTCGCCAGAAATGGAAAGGCCGGCCCGTTCGACTTCAGCCTGCCTCCGGGGTGCCCGCTTGCGGGCGGAACTGGAGCGACAACCGAGCAACGCTTGCAGCAAATCTTGCGACGTGTAAGACTTGCATAGACCCAATCATCCTATGATTGGATCATCCTTGCAAGTGACTTGCGAGCGATCCTGTTTCCCGACCGGGGGACGCATTCGTCGCGGCATCGCTTCCCCTTTGCAGACAACGGCAGCACATCAACCTGTGAGGTGTCTATGAAGTTCGGCGTGTCCTTCCTGCCCGATACCGGCCCGGCCGACCGCCCGGCGGCCGACTATTACGCGCAGGCGCTGAAGCTCAGCGCGCTGTCCGAGCGGCTCGGCTACACGTACGTGAAGATGACCGAGCACTACCTGAAGCCGTACGGCGGCTACAGCCCGTCGCCGCTGATGTTCCTCGCGGCCGTGGCCGCGCAGACGAAGTCGATCCGCCTGATGACGGGCGGCATCCAGGCGTCGTTCCATCATCCGGTCCAGCTCGCGGCCGAAGCCGCGCAGCTCGACGCGATCTCGAACGGGCGGCTCGAACTGGGCTTCGCGCGCGCCTTCCTGCCGTACGAATTCGATGCATTCGGCATCGATCTCGACTCGAGCAAGACGCGCTTCCAGCAGACGATCGACGCGACGGTGCGGCTCCTCGCCGAGGAATCGGCCAGCGAGGACACCCCGTTCTTCCGCTACCGCGACGCGCAATCGCTGCCGCGCCCGACGCAGCAGCCGCGCCCGCCGGTGTGGGTCGCGGCGCTGCTCACGCCGTCCAGCTTCGAGTGGATCGGCGAACGCGGCTTCAACCTGCTGATGGCCGCGCCGCCGCGCAAGGCCGCGCTCGCCAAGACCCAGGAGATGGTGGCGCTCTATCGCGACACGTTCGAGCGCCATCACGGCCACACCGGCCGCAAGCCGCAGGTCTCGATCAGCATCCCGCTGATGATCGGCACGTCGGACGCGCATGCGCTGGCACTCGCGGAGCCGCGCCTGCGCCATCACTGGCGCTATTTCGCGGAAGCGGCGAAGTCGTGGGAGCAGGTGCAGTCGCCTGCCTACCAGGGCTACAACGAAGCGATGAAGAACAAGATGGGCGGCATGGACACGGCCGACCTCGACGCAACCGCCGTGCTCGGCACGCCCGACACCGTGCGCCAGCGCATCCGCGCGCTCGAGGCCGACCTCGGTCTCGACGCGATCCTGTGGCACATCGACTACGGCGCGCAGCCGTACGAGCTGATGAGCAACAACCTGGAGGTGTTCGCCCGCGACGTGCTGCCGGGACTATGACGCCATGTCGATCTATTCCGGACGAGAGGCGAACCCCTCCATGATCACGACAACTTCACTCAGCGCGCTCGTCGTCGGCGCCGGCATCGGCGGCCTCGCCGCCGCGCTCGCGCTGCGGCGCGCCGGCCATCGGGTCACCGTGCTCGAGCAGAGCCGGGCGTTCCGGGAAGTCGGCGCCGGGCTGCAGGTCGTGCCGAACGCGACGCGCGCGCTGCGTGCGCTCGGCGTGCTCGACCGGCAGCGGCTGGCCGCCGTCGCCCCGATCGCGACGATCCGCCGCCGCTGGCAGGACGGCAGCCTGCTCGGTTCCTTCCCGCTCGGCGACGAAGTCGAAGCCGCCTTCAACGCACCGTACTGGAACGCGCATCGCGCCGACCTGCATGCCGCGCTGCTCGACGCCGTGCGCGACCCGGCAGGCGCCGGCGTGCCGGTCGACGTGCGCGGCGGCGTCGCGGTGCGCGACCTGGATGCGCACGGACCCGACGGCGCGAGCGTCGTCGCCGCGGACGGCACGCGCTGGCGCGCGGATCTCGTCGTCGCGGCCGACGGCATTCATTCGACGCTGCGCCACGCGCTGCTCGGCGACGACGCGCCGCACTACAGCGGCGACGACGCGTATCGCGCGCTGATCGACGCCGATGCGATCGACCCGCGCTCGCCCGTGTTCGAGATCGTCAGGGAACCGCAGGTGACGATCTGGCTCGGGCCCGGCCGGCACGCGATCCATTACTGGGTGCGCGACCGCCGGCTGCTGAACCTCGTCGTGATCGTGCCGGGCGACGGCAGCACGCGCGAATCGTGGAGCAGCAAGGGCGACCGCGCGACGCTCGAGGCCGAGCTCGACGGCTGGGATCCGCGCCTCGTCGGGCTGATCCGCTGCGCGTCGGACCTGAGCCGCTGGTCGCTGCACGACCGCCAGCCGCTCACGCGCTGGGTGTGGGACAGCGTGTGCCTGCTCGGCGACGCATGCCACCCGATGCTGCCGTACCAGTCGCAAGGCGCCGCGCAGGCGCTCGAGGACGCGGTCGTGCTCGGCCGGTGCGTGACCGGGCTCGCGTCGAAGGACGCCCTCGGCGCCGCGCTGGTCGAATACCAGCGCCTGCGGATCGACCGCAGCGCGCGGATCCAGCTGGCATCGGCCGGCAACGGCGGCGTATTCCACCTGCCCGACGGCCCCGAGCAGCAGGCGCGCGACGCCGAGCTCAAGTCGCGCCGCGCCGACTTCAGGTCCTATCACTGGACCTGGGCCGACGCGTACCAGATGTGACGCTTCACCCCGGCGCCGCGCGGCCGCGCTTCGCGCCGGGGCCTTTCGCGATGGAACCGCATCATGACGAACACCGTGGACATTGCGCAGCAACTGAAACAGGCGATGCGCGGCGTGGCCGCCACCGTCACGATCGTGACGACCGGCGGCGACGGCGCCGCCGCCGCACCGTGCGCGCTGACCGCCAGCTCGTTCACGTCGGTCGCGCTCGATCCGCCGACCGTGCTGGTGTGCATCAACCGGCGCGCGAGCATTCACGCGTCGATCACCGGCCGCCGGCGTTTCTGCGTGAACGCGCTGCGAAGCTGCCACGTGCCGCTCGCGCTCGCGTGCAGCACGACGGGCTCCGACGCGCGTTTCGCGCACGACGCATGGCGTACCGACGCGGCGACGGGCCTGCCCTATCTCGAGAACGCGCAGACGTCGTTCTTCTGCGACACGCTCGAACAGGTCGAGGTCGGCTCGCATTCGATTCTGGTCGGCCGGGTCACGCGCGTCGCGATGTCCGCCGACGTGAACCCGCTGATGTACGTGAACGGCGCATTCGCCGCCGTCCGCTCGCTGCCGTCCGATGCGACGCGCGCGCCGTCGGCCGCCGGCGAGCGCACATGACGGCGTCGTTGCGTGCGCCGCGCATGTCGCCGCGCGCAATCGATGCGTGCGCTGCACTGACGCCAGGCGAGCGGCTCGCGCACTACCATTGCGCCGCATGCACGCTTTGAGGAGGACTTGATGGCACCCGACCTGAACCTGCTGATTTCGCTCGATGCGCTGCTCGAAGAGGGCAGCGTCGTCGGCGCCGCACGCCGCATGAACCTCAGCCCGCCCGCGATGAGCCGCACGCTCGCGCGCATCCGCGAAACGGTCGGCGACCCGATCTTCGTGCAGGCCGGCCGCAAGATGGTGCCGACGCCGCGTGCGCTCGAACTGCGCGGCGTCGTCCGCGAAACCGTGGAGCGCGCATCGCAGTTGCTCGCGCCGTCCGCGGAAATCGATCTCGGCACGCTCGACAAGCAGTTCAACGTGCGGGCGAACGACGTCTTCGTCGGCCTGCACAGCAGCCGGCTGCTCGAGGAGATGGCGCGCGGGATGCCGCGCGCGATGCTGCGCTTCATGCCCGAGGAAGACGACATCGACGACGACGCCTTGCGCAGCGGCCGCATCGACCTGTTCATCAGCGCGTCGCGCCGCCTGGGGCCGGAGATTCGCGTGCAGCCGCTGTTCACGACGACCTTCGTCGGCCTCGCGCGCCACGACCACCCGATCTTCGACGACGACATCACGCCCGAGCGCTTCGCGCGCTGGCCGCATATCGGCGTCTCGCGGCGCGGCAAGTCGGTGGGGCCGATCGACACCGCGCTGGCGGAGCGCAGCCTCGAACGGCACGTCCTGCTCGTCGTGCCGACGCCGTATGCGGCGATCTTCGCGCTGCAGGCGTCGGACCTGATCCTGCCGCTGCCCGAGCATCTCGCGCGCGGCGCGGTGCGGGCCGGGCTCGGCGTGCGCACGTTCGAACTGCCGGTGCCGCTCGAAACCGTGCTGATCACGCAGGCGTGGCATCCGCGCTTCCAGAGCGACCCCGCGCACCAGTGGTTGCGGCGTGTGGTGCGCGGGCTGTGCACCGGCCCGTCGGCATTGCAGCCGACGCACGCATGACGCGCACTCGACGCGTGCGCCAGATGCACGCGTCGAGTGCAAAGACGTCACTGTTCGGCATGCATGCCCCGCCCGTAGACTGTTTGCGTCATTCATCATGGTGCATCAGGAGTACAGGAGTGCATAACGCAGCAGATCCGCCGGCCACCGCGCCGGCCCCGCCCGGGCGCCTGAGTCGAGCGACGGCGGCGCTGGTCGCGCGCATCGACATCTTCACGCCGCGCGGCGCGTATGTCGCGCGCTCGGTCATCGCCGCCGCGCTCGCGCTCGGCGTCGCGTACCTGCTCGAACTGGAAACCCCGTATTCGGCCGCGTCGACGGTACTGCTCGTGATCAATCCCGTCCAGGGCGCGGTGATCGGCAAGGGCGTGTGGCGCGTGGTCGGCACGATCGCGGGGATGGTCGTCGCGTTCGTGCTGATGGGCTGCTTCGCGCAGCAGCCGCTGCTGTTCATCCTCGGCTTCGCGTTCTGGCTCGGTGTCTGCGTCGCGGGCATGACGCTGCTGCGGCACTTCCGCGCGTCGGGCACCGTGGTGGCCGGCTACACGATCGGCCTCGCGACCTACGGCGCGATGCAGCACCCCGAGCTGACCTTCGAGCACGTGATCGGGCGCGGCTCGACGGTCGCGATCGGCGTGCTGTGCCTGAGCCTCGTGTCGATGCTGCTCGGCACGCGCGACGTCCGCATGAAACTCGAAGCGCTGGTCGCGCGGCTCGCCGCGTCCGCCGCCCGCGCGATCGCCGTGCAGCGCGGCGGGATCGCCGCCGCGCCCGGCGATGACCAGCGGCACGCGCTGTTCGCCGGCATCTACGGCATCGACGATCTGCTCGCGCTCGGCAAGGCCGAATCGGCAGACCTCGCGCAACGCGCGGCCGCCGTGCGGCACGGGATGGCGTCGCTGTTCGGCGCGCTCGCGGGCGGCATGCCGCCGCTGCCGGCCGACAGCCCCGGCGCGCGCGCGGTCGCGTCGCTGCAGCCGCGTCTCGCGGCCGCGTGGCAGGCCGCCGCCGACGCGCTCGCCGACGGCCCGGCCGGCACCGTGCGCGCGCTTGCGCTGCTCGGCGACGCGCGCCAGCGCTTCAGGACGGCGCTCGACGAGATCGTGCTGGCCGATCCGCGCGACGACGCGGCGTTGCTGATCGCCGGCGAGCGGCTGATCGAGCAGATCGACGACTACCGCGCGGCGCTCGACGGGCTCGTCGAGCTGCAGCGCGCGCGGCCGCAGCGCCGGCCCGCGCCGGTGCGCTTCCATCGCGACGTACGCTCGGCGCTCGAGAACGGCGTGCGCTCGATGTGCGCGATCGTGATCTCCGGCGCGTTCTGGCTCGCGACCGGCTGGAACCAGGGCGACATGATGCTGCTCGTCGTCGCGCCGTACTGTGCGCTGCTCGCGACCGCCGGCAACCCGGCCGCCGGCGCGCAGGCGTTCATCAAGGGCACGGTGCTCGCCGTGCCGGCCGCGTTCGTGTGCGCGTTCGGCATCCTGCCGCGCATCGAAGGCTTTCCGCTGCTCGTCGTCGCGCTCGCGCTGTTCTGGATGCCCGGCATCTACGCGACGAGCGTGCCGAAGAGCGCGCTCGCGGGGCTCGCCTATCTCGTCGCGTTCAACACGCTGACCGGCGCGACCAATCCGTTCCGCCCCGACGTTGCGCTGTTCCTGAACCAGTCGGTCGCGTGGGTGCTCGCCACGTTCCTCACGCTGCTCACGTTCCGGTTGATCCTGCCGGGCAACCTGGCCACCGATGCCACGCGGCTGCGCCGCACGATCCGCGACGACACGCTCGCGCTCGTGGCCGGCCGGCGCGTCACGGCGGCGGGCTGGCAGCAGCGCCAGCAGCACCGCATCGCGCAGCTCGGCGCGCTGCTCGCGGGCCAGCCGGCCGCGATGACGCAGGCGAGCATCGAGGCGCTCGCGGCACTGCACGTCGGCAAGGAGCTGCTGCGGATCCGCCGCGGCGCCGCGCGCGACGGCTTGCCCGAGCCCGCGCGGCAGTGCGCGCGCACCGCGCTCGCTCGGCTCGCCCGCCGCGCAGCGCAACCCGTGCGCGCGGCCCGGCATGCACGGCGCGCCGCGCACGCGCTGGCCGGCCTCGCCGCCGCGCATCCCGGCTGCGGCGCCGAGCTGAAACGCCTGATGGCCGCGTTCGCCGACGTCCACGTGCTGCTGCACACGTACGCCGCCTATTTCACCGCCGTTCCGGAGCGCGCCCGCGATGCTCAGTGAATTCCCGCTGGCCGGCATCTACCTGCCGCCCTTTTTCGTCTATGCGTGCGCGACCGTGCCGCTCTACCTGGCCGTGCGCGCGCTGCTCGCGCGGCTCGGCGTGCTGCGCCGCGTGTGGCATCCGGCGCTGTTCGAGTTCGCGATTTCGCTCGTGCTGGTCGCCACGCTGGTTCTTTATCTCTAGGGTCTGTTTACCTATGGAACGTACATGCGAATGCCCGAAATCGCTCGTAGGGCAAGGAGCGAGGAGCGCCGTTTGGCCGCGCCAAACAAGCGACGAGCGACGCCGCCATACGGGCGATTTCGGGCATTCCCCTGGAATGAATTTCAAGTTTGGGGTTGCCACGAGAACGGCCGCTCGCCACGTTGTGCTCCTTGGCGATACGTCCAGTATTCGCGGCGTCGCACGCCTCGCGAGCGGCCGTTCTCGTGGCAACGCATGTACGTTCCATATGTAAACAGACCCTAGGATCTGCGTCATGTCGCTCAAACCCCTCACCCGCTCCCTGCTGACGCTCGCCGCGGCCGGCGTCGCGATCGTGCTGGTCGCCGCGCTCTGGCATGCATACGTCCTCGCGCCGTGGACGCGCGACGCGCGCGTCAGCGCGCACGTCGTGCGGATCGCGCCCGAAGTGTCGGGCACCGTCGTCGAAGTCGCGGTGGTCGACAACCAGCGCGTCGCGAAAGGCGACGTGCTGTACCGGATCGATCCGCAGCGCTTCGCGCTGGCGGTGGAGCAGGCCGAGGCGCAGGTCGCCGCGACCGCCGAGTCGATGCGCCAGAAGCGCGACGAAGCGCAGCGGCGCACCGGCCTCGACGATCTCGTGCCGCGCGAGGACATCCAGCGCTCGAGCCGCGCGGTGGCGATCGCGCAGGCCGAGCACCGCAAGGCGCTGGCCGCGCTCGACGTCGCGAAGCTCGACCTCGAACGCACGACGCTGCGCTCGCCGGTCGACGGCTACGTGACGCAGCTGCGCCTGCGTCACGGCGACTACGCGGTCGAAGGCAAGCCCGGCATCTCGGTGCTCGACGCGCACAGCTTCTGGATCACCGGCTATTTCGAGGAGACCAAGCTGCGCCGCGTCGCGACGGGCGCGCCCGCGACGATCCGGCTGATGGGCTTCGATCCGCTGCTGAGCGGGCACGTTACGAGCATCGGCCGCGGTATCGCCGACGAAAACGGCACGCTCGACGAACTCGGGCTGCCGGCCGTCAACCCGACCTTCAGCTGGGTGCGGCTCGCGCAGCGCATTCCGGTGCGCATCGAGATCGACCGGGTGCCGGCCGGCGTGCTGCTGGCGGCCGGCATGACGTGCAGCGTCGAAGTCGGCGAACGCGGACGCGAGCGCACGCCGCGCGGCCGGCTCGCGTCGTGGCTGCACGCGTGGATGTAGGCGGCTCCGATGCGACGCACGCCTTTCCGATCGACACGATTCGGCGCCGCGCTCGGCGCCGCCGCCTGCGCGAGCGCGCTCACCGCCTGCACGACGGTCGGCCCCGATTACGTGGCGCCGCAGCCCGCGCACCCGCCCGGCTGGATCGAGCGCGGCGACAGCGCCGTGCAGGCCGACCCCGCGCAGTTGCAGGACTGGTGGCGCGCGTTCCGCGATGCGCTGCTCGACCGGCTGATCGCGCAGGCGCTCGACGGCAACCAGGATCTCGCGATCGCGCGCCAGCGCTTGCTGCAGGCGCGCGCCGAACGCGACCGGATCGCGAGCCGCCTCGGCCCGACCGTCACCGCGGGCGGCAACGCCGATGCGCTGCGCTCGTCGCGGGCGCTCGAATGGCCGCCCGGGATCGGCCAGTCGCGCACCTACCGGCTCGGCTTCGACGCGTCGTGGGAGCTCGACCTGTTCGGCGGCACGCGACGCGCGGTCGAATCCGCCGATGCGCAGATCGACGCGCTCGACGACGATCGCCACGCGATCCTCGTGAGCCTGCTGGCGGAACTCGCGTCGGATTACGCGGGACTGCGCGCGACGCAGGAACGGCTGCGGATCGCAACGGACAACGTCGCGAGCCTCGACGCCACGCGGCAGCTGACCGAGCGCTCGAACCGGCGCGGCCTCGGCACGTCGTTCGCGGTCGCGCAGGCGCGTGCCGAGCTGCAGCTCGCGCAGGCGGCGGTGCCGCCGCTGCAGCAGGACGTCGCGCGTCTCGCCCACGCGATCGGCGTGCTGACCGGCGGCTTTCCCGGCGCGCTGCGCGACACGCTGAGCGCGCCCGGCGCGACCCTGCCGGTCGCGCCCGCGCTGCCCGTCACGCTGCCGTCGGACGTGATCCGCGAGCGTCCCGACATTCGCGCCGCCGAACGGCGGCTCGCCGCCGCGACCGCGCAGATCGGCGTCGCGCGCGCCGAGCAGTTTCCGCATTTCGCGATTCCGCTGAGCCTCGGCACGACGGCGAGCCTCGTGCAGGACCTGTTCTCGGGCGCGAGCGTCGCCTGGTCGGTCGCGCTGGACGGCACGCAGACGCTGTACGACGGCGGCCGCGCGAAAGCCGGCGTCGACGCCGCGCGCGCGGCCGCCGAGGCCGCGCGGCTCGCATACGAGCAGCGCATCCGCGTCGCGTTCCGCGAGGTCGAGGATGCGCTCGCCGAAATCTACGCGGAGCGCGACCGGCAGGCGGCGCTCGCCGCGGCGGTCGACAGCAGCCAGGATGCGCAGTCACGCGCGACGCGGCTGTACCGCAACGGCCTCGGCGAATACCTGTCGGTACTCACGGCGCAGCGCGCGACGTACCGCGCCCGCGATGCGCTCGCACTCAGCCGGCTCGCCCAGGTGCAAGGCGCGATCGCGCTCTACAAGTCGCTCGGCGTCGGCTGGCGCAACGACGCGCCGGTCGCGCAGGCCGACGGCCCGCCGCCGGGCCCCGCACGCTGACGCGCATTGCGCCGGTGTTCCCGTCGTCATGCTTCACAGGAGAATCGCCATGAATCTCGATCCGCAGGAATTCGTCGTGCACGACATCAGCCGGTTTCCGTTCTGCGTGTTTCGCGCGCAGGCCGCGACGCCGGGCTATGCGCTGCAATGGGAGAAGGAGATCGACGCGCTGATGCGCCACGGCGAGCCGTTCGTGATCGTCTACGTCGAGCTCGACACCGACGAGAGCCACGACGACCGCAAGCATCGCGCGGTCTGGCTCAAGCAGAACAAGGTCGCACTGGGCGCCGTCTGCAAGGCGCTCGTCAGCGTCGAGCCGGATCCCGAGCGGCGCGCGCGGGTCGCCGAGCAAGGCGAGACGGCCGTAAAGGCGTTCGGGATTCCGCACGAGGCGGTGGCGTCGCTCGACGAGGCCGCCGCGCTTGCCGCGCGGCTGACGGACACGGACCGCGCAGCATTGCAGGTTCGCCCGACGTGATGCGCGCGGCCGCAATCCGCGCGGAAACGGCGACGCCCGGACACCGCCGGCGGCGCGAGCGCGCCCGCTCGATACGCCGCCGACGGATGCCGGCCCTGGTGTCGCGACGGCGCGGCGCGCCGACGTATGTCGTCATCGTCGAGCTGCCTTCGTGGCTGCACTGACGCGCCGCGTGACGCAGGTCGCTGCAGGCCGCGCCGCGCGGCGCGATAATGGCGCTCCGGCCGTTGCCGACGCGACGGCGCACACGTTCGCCTTCCAGCATGCACGCTCACGCCACTTCCATCGACGTCGCCGCCATCGACAGCTGGCACGCGCACGTCTACTTCGACGCCGCCAGCCGCGATGCGGCCTGGACCTTCCGGCAGATCGTCGAGCAGCGCTTCGGCGCGGTCATCGAACTCGGCCGCTTCCACGAACGCCTCGTCGGCCCGCACCCGGCGTGGTCGTACCAGATCGCGTTCGACACCGCGCGCTTCGACGACATCGTGCCGTGGCTCGTGCTGAACCACGGCGCGCTGGATATCTTCCTGCATCCGAATACGGGCGACGAACTGCGCGACCATCGCGATTGCGCCGTGTGGATCGGGAAGTCGTACGTGCTGAACCTCGGCGTGTTCGCGGATTAACCGTGTAGCACGGGCCGACATCCACGTTTCGGTCCGTGCTGAAACGTCTGCCAGTGTGCGTCCGATACAGTGGGTCCGTTATCCACGCTGTCCGAAGCCCGCCATGACGACACACGCCGACACTGACGCCGATGCCCGGCGCATCCACGAAGGCTGGCACGCGGCCGTCGTCGCGCGCGACGTCGATGCGCTGATGGCGCTGTATGCCGACGACGCGGTGCTCGAAACGCCGCTGATCGTCGCCACGCTGCCCGATCACGGCTCAGGCGTGCTGCATGGCAAGGCCGCGATCGGCGCGTTCTTCGCGGCCGGCCTGCGCAATCCGCAGAACCGGCTCGGGCGCTGGTACCGCACCGGGTTGTTCTTCTCGAACGGCCGCCGGCTCACGTGGGAATATCCGCGCGCGACGCCGGAAGGCGACCAGGTCGATCTCGTCGAAGTGATGGACCTGCGCGACGGGCTGATCGCGCATCATCGCGTGTACTGGGGATGGGTCGGATTCACTGCGCTGCGCAGCGCCGCATCGACGGCCGAGCGCGCATGATCGCCATCGTCGCGCCGACGCGCTCACGCATGCGGCACGGCGCGATGCTCACGCAACGTACATCGCGACACTGACGAACTGGCACAGGCTCCCGGCCAGCACGAACAGATGCCAGATGCCGTGCCCGTGGCGGATGCGTTCGTCGTTGACGAAGAAGTAGATGCCCGCGCTGTAGATGAGGCCCCCGGCCACGAGCCATGCGGTGCCGACCGGCGGCAGCGCATGGATCAGCGGACGTACCGCGACGAGCGCGAGCCAGCCCATCGCCACGTACAGGATCATCGACAGCAGGCGCGTGCGCCGCCCGAGCGTCAGTTCCTGGACGATGCCGAACACGGCCAGCCCCCAGCTCACCCCGAACAGCGACCAGCCCCACGGGCCACGCAGCGTGACCAGCGTGAACGGCGTATAGCTGCCGGCGATCAGCAGGTAGATCGCCGAGTGGTCGCACTTCTGCAGGATGGCTTTCAGGCGCGGGCTACGCACGCTGTGGTACAGCGTCGAGATCGCGTAGAGCACGCAGAGCATCGCGCCGTACACGCTGAAACTCACCACCTTGTAGGCGTCGCCTTCGAGCGCGCCCATCGTCACCAGTGTTACCAGCCCTGCCACCGATAGCACTGCGCCGACGAGATGGGTAATGCTGTTGAAACGCTCACCGGCATGCACGACGAGTTCTCCTGCGCGGTTGACCGGAACAAGGGACTGCCATGATACCGGCGAGCGAAGCATGCCGTGATGTGCGCACGCACGCAACCTGCCGACGCGCAACAACACGGTCATCCGGGTGCTGGCGCCGTTCCCTTCGACGCAGTCGATGTCGGATCTCGCGCGCTCAGCCGGCATGCGCTTTTCCCTTCACTTCGATTCGCGCTGCGCGTCGCGGATTCGGCGACGGCCTTCCCGAAACGGGCGGCCGGTCGCGATTGCGATCGGGTCGGCGAATAATTTACAAATTCCTACGTATCGAACATATACTGCGCTTTTTATTTACGCGACCCGCCGTCGAACGCGGCGAAACGCCCTTCCGTACCCAGATGAGCACGCCATCCACCATGTCCGCCGACGCGCAGCCACCGTTGCCGTCCCAAGCCGCGATCGATTACGAGCGGACCGTCCTGAGCTGGTCGACCGACATCCCGCCGGATGTCGTCGCGATACGCGATCTCCGCTACGGCCCCGATCCGCAGCACCGCTACGACGTGTTCGGTGCCGATCGACTGAAAAACGCGCCGATATTGGTGTTCTGGCACGGCGGAGGCTGGACGAACGGATACAAGGAATACGTATCGTTTCTCGCGTCCGCCGTGGTCCGTATCGGCATGGTGCTGGTCGCCCCCACCTACCGGCTCGCGCCGCGGCATCGGCTGCCGGCCGCGTTCGACGATGCCGCGGCGTTGCTCGCGCATCTCGCCGGCGCAGCGCGTCGATGGGGCGGCGATCCCGACCGCCTGTATCTGGCCGGACATTCCGCGGGAGGCGCGATCGCCGCGATGGCGGCATTGCGCGCGCCCGCGCTGCGAGCCGCCGGCGGCTCGCCGACCGCCGTGCGAGGCTGCCTTCCGATCAGCGGCGTGATGGATCTGTGCCATCCGAGCCCGTTGCCCGGCAGCCTGGAAGAACGCGTCTATACGACACTGCTCGATCGCACCGACAGCGACGCCGCGATGAGCGCATTGTGCTGGGCGGCAACGTCCGCCGTGCCGATGGTGCTCAGCTACGGGCAAAACGACAGCGAACGCGTGATCCGCTCGAACCGGCGCATGCATGCGCTACTCGCGCACGCCGATCCGCGCAGCCTGCTTCGCTGCGACGAGCATCCCGGCGAAGATCATTTTCAGACGCATACCGCATTGCGCGATCCGTCGCATCCGTGGTTCGCAACGCTTGCCCATCTGGTCGAGGAGACGTCGAATTGAAAGAGGCGGTGGACATCGGACTGCCCCAACCGGCGCAGCCGTTCTCATGGGCAATCAAGGCCGCGGGCCTGCTCTTCACCGCACACGGGCCGGTGCGCAGCGACGGTTCGCTCGAGACCGGCGATATCGCGACGCAAGCGCGCATCACGTTTCGGAATCTGAAGGCCGCGGCCGAAGCCGCCGGTGCGGATCTGTCGTGCGTTGCGCAAGTGCTGATCACGCTGCTGGACGTCGACGACGTGCCGGTCGTCGACCGTGTCTATCGGGAATTCTTCACGCCACCGTATCCGAACCGGTCGACGGTAATCGCCGGCGCGCTGGTGGCGCCGGCCATGCGGATCGAAATCGTCGCGTATGTCGCGTTGCCGCCCGCCCGCGAGTAGTCGAGCGGCCCGGCGCGCGACCGTCAGTCGCCGAAGCGCTTGAGCAGCGCTTCGGCGGTGCCCGTCACGTGATGCCGCAGCAGTTCCAGCGCCTTAGCGGTGTCGCGGTCCAGCACGGCTTCCATCAAATCCCGGTGTTCCTTCAGCACGTCGTCGGCGAGCTTTTTCGTGGACCGCGGGTAAGCCAGCCGGATTCGTCGATAGCGTTCCGAATGATCGACGAGTTGCTCGTCCATCCGCAGCAGCCATTTCGACGTCGCCGCCGCCACCAGCGAGAAATGAAACCGACGGTGCGCGGCTTCCCATAGCTCGATCGCCGCGACGTCCGACGCGTCGGTCGGCAAGCGCGCCTTCGTGAGCTTGTAATACGCGGCCGTGATGTCGGCACCCCAATCGTCGTCGCCCTGCGCGATCGAATCTGCGAGCAACACCTGTTCGATCGCAATGCGCGCGCTCGTCAGGTCGAGCAGATCGCTCCTGGACAACGGCGCGACGCTGAAGCCGCGCTGGCCTTCGTTGGTCACGAGCTCGTCGCCGCACAGCAGCATCAGCGCCTCGCGGATCGGGCTGACGCCGAGTTCGTAGCGCGTCTGCAGCGACTGCAGCCGAAGCTTTTCGCCGGGAGCCAGACGGCCCGCAATGATGTCCGCGCGAAGCAGCTTGTAGGCCTTCTCCGAAATGGTCTGCGACACCGCGGGATCGGTGGACGGCGCGTGACGTGGAGCGCGGGTGGGCGACGAGATCATGGGCGTGCGCGAAGCATCGGGTTGAGGACGAGGGCGGGATTGCGTTAGGCGAAATCTTATACCACCCGGCCAGCTTTATAAATTCTGCGTACCGCTACAACACTGTGTCGGCACGCGCATGCGCCTGTGCCTAAAGGCCGCGTCAACCGCAAGGACGGGTACGCACGCCGATGCCCGGCCCCCTGTCTCGCCGCATTCGCTGCGCCCGGTACGCGCGCACCGCCGGCTCTAGGGTATACACAGAGTTTCTTTGATCGGCAAAAATTTATAATTTCCTAAGTTCAATGCACGGAACGTTGTTTCACATATAAAACACGACCGTGCATGCCGTCGACGCGATGCCGATACGGCGAACAGCTTCGCGCGCCTTCGGCACGCGCCCCACGAACGGACGGGAAATCAATGAATCGAGCGGCAATCAACGTGGTCGGCATCGCGGCAATCGCCTGCGCGGTATGCGTAACGGCCCGTGCACAGAGCCGGGACGCCGCGATCGACTTCTACGGCATCGTGGACGTCGGCATCGTGCACGAGTCCGGCGCCGCGGCAGGCGCGGTCACGCGACAGACCGGCGGCGTCATGAGCGGATCCCGCTGGGGCCTGCGCGGCCGGGAAAACTTGGGCGGCGGCCTGTCCGCCGTCTTCACGCTCGAGGGCGGCTTCCTGACCCATACGGGCGCGGCCGGGCAAGGCGGCCTGCTGTTCGGACGCCAGGCGTACGTCGGCGTCGACTCCGCTCGATTCGGACGACTGACGTTTGGTCGCCAGTACACGACGCTCGCGATCGCGCAGGTGACGATGGATCCGTTCGGCACCGGGCTCGCCGGCACGTCGGCGAACCTGATTTCCGCAGGCGGCCATGGCGGCAGCAACCGGATGAACAACGCAATCAAATACGCGTTGCCGAAAACGCCGGGCCGACCGTATGGCGAGATTTCGTACAGCCTCGGCGGCGTGCCCGGATCGATCGTCGCAAACAGCCAGTTCGGCGCATCGCTCGGCTACAACGCGGGCAAGCTCGACACGATCGTCGCCTATGCCGACGCCAGGAATGCCGACGGCCGCGGGGACGACGCGCGCGAAGTATTTTTCGGCGCCAAATACGACTTCGACGTCGCGACCGCGTACCTCAACTATGTGATCAACCGCGGCGCGATCGTGCCGCGCACCGTCAATCGACGCTCGCAAGACTTCCTGATCGGCGCCAGTGTTCGCATCGGCACCGACTACCTGCTTGCGTCATGCATCTACAAGGACGACCGCACGGCCGACCGCAACGACGCGCGGCAATTCGCGCTCGGCTACGTGCACAACCTGTCGAAACGCACCAGCCTGTACGCGTCGTACACGCACATCTGGAACCGCGCGTCGAATACCGCGACGTCGGGCTTCTACCGCATATGGAACGCGACCGACGTCGGCAACCCCGCGGCAGGCAATTCCGCATTCAATCTCGGCATCAACCACCGCTTCTAGAAGGAACCGTCATGCTCCCCGATCTGGAAAACGCTGTCGTCAGGAAGGTCACCCGAAGGCTGGTGCCGCTGCTGTTCGCCATCTATTTCGTCAATTTCCTGGACCGCGTGAACATCGGCTTCGCCGCGCTGCAGATGAACGACGAGCTGGGGCTGAAGCCGGCGATGTACGGACTCGCGGCGAGCATCTTCTATGCGGGCTACATCCTGTTCGAAATTCCGAGCAACCTGCTTCTGCAACGCTTCGGCGGCCGCACGTGGCTCGCGCGGATCATGATCACGTGGGGCGTGATCTCGATCGCCCAGGCCGCGATCACCAGCCCGCACCATCTGTACGGCGTCCGGTTTCTGCTCGGCATCGCCGAGGCCGGCTTCTTTCCGGGGCTGATCTACTACCTGACCTGCTGGTATCCGCAAGCGCACCGCGCGAAGGCGATCGGGAAAGTCTACTCGGCCAACACGATCGCCGTGATCGTCGGCGCGCCGCTGTCCGGATTGCTGATGTCGTCGATGCACGGGCTGGGCGGACTCTCCGGATGGAAATGGATGTTCATCGTCGAAGGCATTCCGGCCGTCGTCCTCGGCATCGCGGCGTTCCTCTATCTGACCGATGCGCCGTCGAAAGCCGCGTGGCTGTCCGACGCGGAACGGACGTGGCTGACGGAAAAAATGAAGCGGGAAGACCGCGCCGCCGCAAGCCTGGGCACGTCGGAGTTGCTTCCGGCGCTGACGAGCCCGATCGTGTGGCTGCTGGGCCTGCTTTATTTCTCGCTCGGCATCGGCTTCAACGGCATCACGATGTGGCTGCCGCAGCTGATCAAGCAGTTGTCCGGGCTGCCGATCGCTGCGATCGGCCTCGTCAGCGCGGTCCCGTTCGTCGTCGGCACCGCGGCGATGCTCGTCAACGGCAAGCATTCGGACAAAACGCGGGAGCGCAGATGGCATCTGGCCATCCCGCTGGCCGTCGGTGCGATCGGGATGATCGCGAGCGCGGCCGCGTGGTCGAACCCGGTCGTCGCATTCGTGTTCCTGTGCATCGCGACCGCCGGGCTGATGGGCGGCCTCAGCGTGTTCTGGTCGATCCCGTCGGCGTTTCTCAGCGGCGCGGCCGCAGCGGGCGGCCTCGCGCTCGTCAACACGATCGGCAGTGTGTCCGGACTGTCCGCGCCTTATCTGATCGGCCTCATCCGCGACCGGACCGCGGATTTTTCGGCGCCGATCTATTTCATGGCTTCCGGTATCGCAGTCGCCGCCGTTCTGGCGGCGGTGCTGCCGTTCCCGGATCGGTTCGAACCGGCTCGCGCGTCGGTTCATTGACGCGTTTCCCAAAGGAGATCAACGATGAGCAATTCGAATGCCGCGCAGCTTCGCGCCGCGTTGTCCGGCGTCCTCAACGAAGCGGGCTTCATCGACGGCGATGAAGCCGGTGCGCGCTACTGCGAGGACTTCAGCGGCGGTCGCGGCGAACCGGTCGCGGTCCTGCGTCCCAAAACGCCGGCCGAGGTCGCGGCGGTCATGAAGATCCTCCACGCGCTGAATCAGCCCGTCGTGATTCAGGGCGGCATGACCGGCCTCGTCGGCGCGTGCGTGCCGTGCCGCAGCCCGGCGAAGCGGTGATGTCGCTCGAGCGGCTGAACCGGATCGAGGAGATCGATGCGGTCGGCTGCACGATGGTGGTTCAGGCCGGCGTATGCCTGGAATCCGTTCACGCGGCCGCGGCCGCCAGCGACCTGCTGTTTCCGGTCGACATCGGCAGCCGCGGCTCGTGCCAGATCGGCGGAATGATCGCGACCAACGCCGGCGGAAACCGCGTGCTGCGTTACGGGATGATGCGCAACGCGGTGCTCGGGCTCGAGGCCGTGCTGGCCGACGGCACCGTGATCTCGCGGATGGGCAAGGTGCTCAAGGACAACGCCGGCTACGACCTGAAGCATCTGTTCATCGGCAGCGAAGGCACGTTGGGCGTCGTGACGCGCGCGGTGCTGTCGCTGCAGCCGCTGCCGGCATCGCGCCGGACGGCGCTCGTGTCGGTGAACGGCTTCGGCGAAGTGATCGCACTGCTGCAAACGTGCCGCCGGCGGCTCGGCGCGTCGCTGACCAGCTTCGAAGTGATGTGGCGTGACTATTACGACACCGTCACGCAGGAACTGAAGATCGGGAAGCCGGCGTTCGCGCGTCCGGGCTCGCATCTGATCGTCGTCGAAACGATGGGCGCGCAGCCCGACGACGACGATGCTCCGTTGACCGACGTGCTCGGCGAGTTTCTCGAAGCCTCCGACGGAGCGGACGCGATCATCGCGTGCTCGCTCGCCGAGGCCGACGCGTTGTGGGCGCTGCGCGAAGCGTCCGGCGAAGCCGCGAACGCGATCGCACCGTGGGTCGGCTTCGACGTCAGCCTGCCGATTGCCGACATGGAACGGTGGGTGATCGACATTCATGCGCAGTTGCACGGGCTCGGCACGGTCCGGATGCAGACCTACGGCCACCTCGGCGACGGGAACTTGCATCTGGTCGCCGGCGGCACGCCGGACGACGCCGGCTTCGCGGCGCGCGTGTCGCCATGCGTGCATCGCTCCGTCGGCGCGCTCGGCGGCTCGGTGTCCGGCGAGCACGGGATCGGATTGTCGAAGAAGCCGTATCTGCGCGACAGCCGCTCCGCCGACGAAGTCGCGCTGATGGCCGCGCTGAAGAAAACGCTGGATCCGAAGTCGCTTCTGAATCGCGGCCGCGTCGTCGAAATCCCGGCATAGGAATCCAGATCATTTTTTTCGAATACACGACATGACCATTCTGATCACCGGAGCCGGCCTGATCGGCCGCCTCACCGCAGCGCGCCTGCACGCGCAACACGAATCCGTGGTTCTCGCAGACGTGCGGATGCCGGATGAAAGCACACGCCGGAACCTTCACGTCGTGCAGTGCGACGTCACCGATTTCGACGCGCTATCGACGCTGATCGACCGCCATCGGGTGCGCGCGGTCGTGCACACGGCCGCGCTGCTATCGACCGCGATTCGCCGCGATCCGCTCGCGGGTATCAAGGTCAACATGCTCGGCACGGCGAATGTGCTGGAAGCCGCACGGCGACATCGGCTCGATCGGACCGTCATCGCCAGCTCGACGACGGTCGCGTATACGGCGTTCGGCACGTTGCCGGCCGAACCGATCGCCGAAGACTTCGTCAGCCACAGCGTCAGCGAAGCGCCGGCCAGTCTCTATGCGGCGACGAAGATCGCCGGCGAGCATCTCGCGCTCGCGTATGCGTCGCTATACGGGCTGAGCACCGTCGTACTCCGTTACGGCGCCGTGCTCGGCACCGGGCCGGAAGCGGCCACGAGCGTGCCCGGGCGCCTGCTGCATTGCCTGCTCGATGCCGGACGGCGCGGCGTTCCGGCCCAGCTCGACGATCCGGTGCTGTTGTGGAACGGCCGCGAAGAGTTCGTCGACGCACGCGACTGCGCCGACGCGAACGTCGCCGCGCTGCGCGCCGAAGCGCCGACGCAGCGCACTTACAACATCGCGACCGGCGCATGGTGGACGGTCGACGAATTCGTCGATGTCGTGCGCGCGCAGTTTCCCGCACTGCGCATCGGCGCCATGCGGCTTCCGGACGGCGGCTTTGCCGCCTTCCCGCACCGCCGCCCGGCGCCGTCCGATGTGCGCGCGGCACGACGCGAACTGGGTTTCACCGCAGCCTGCTCGCTGGCGGATTCGGTTGCGCATTTCGCGCGCGACGCCGGCCGGTGATCGATGCGCCGCGCCACGGCACGCGGATGAACCGGCAGCGACAGGTCGACGGCGAACCGCCGGTCGACCGGTCGCTTCCATCCAAAACAAGGAACCCCCATGACATATTCCCAACTCGATGCGCTCGCATCGAGCGGCAGTCGAGAACACGACGTCGAACGCGCGACGATCCGGCAAGTGACGCGGCGGCTGGTTCCGCTCGTTTTCGTCGCATGGTTCGTCAACTATCTGGACCGCGCGAACATCGGCTTCGCCGCGCTGCAGATGAACCAGGAACTCGATCTCGGCCCGGAGATGTTCGGCTTCGCGGCCGGCATCTTCTATCTCGGCTACATCGGCTTCGAGGTACCGAGCAACATGATCATGCATCGCGTCGGCGCGAGGAAATGGCTCGCGCGCATCATGGTCACCTGGGGCATCGTGTCGGCCGCGACCGCGTTCGTGCAGACCGCCGAGCAGCTGTACGCGGCGCGCCTGCTGCTCGGCGTGGTGGAGGCCGGATTCTTTCCGTCGGTGCTGTACTACCTCGCGACCTGGTATCCGAAGCAGCATCTCGGGCGTGCGATCAGCCAGGTCTATTCGGCCAATATCTGTTCGCTGATCTTCGGCGGCCCGCTGTCGACGCTGCTGATCGCGCACTTCCATCAGTCGGCCGGCTTTTCCGGCTGGCGCTGGATGATGTTGCTGGAAGGGCTGCCGGCCGTCGCGCTGGGCGTGCTCGCGTGGTTCGTACTGGTCGACCGGCCGGCCGAAGCGAAATGGCTGAATGCCGCGCAACGCGGCTGGCTGACGTCCACGCTCGCACGCGAAGAAGCCGCGGCCGCGCAAACCGGCACCGCGAGCTTCCGCGACGCGATGCTGTCGCCGCTGGTCTGGCTGATGGGCTTGCTCTACTTCTGCATCGGCATCGGTTTTTTCGGCATTTCGACGTGGCTGCCGCAGGTCATCAGGCAGATGAGCCGCTTGTCGATCGTCGAAATCGGCGTCGTCAGCGCGATTCCGTTCGTCCTCGGCGCAATCTCGATGCTCGGCAACGCACGGCATTCCGATCGTCGGATGGAACGTCGATGGCATCTTGCCGGCGCGTTGATCGTCGGCGCGGCCGGCCTCGCCGGCAGCGGCCTGACGTCCGGCTCGCCGCTCCTGTCGTTTGCGTGCATTTGCATTGCCGCCGCGGGCATCGTCGGCTCGCTGAGCGTGTTCTGGACGATTCCGCCGACGTTCCTGGCCGGCGCGGGCGCAGCCGGCGGGATGGCGCTGATCAATTCGATCAGCGGGCTCGCCGGCTTCTTTTCGCCGTGGCTGGTTGGCGTTGCACGTACCCGCTCGCCGGATTTCTCGCTGGCGCTGTACTGTCTGGCCGCAGGCGTCGCGGTCGCCGCGCTGCTGGCCATCGCGGCGCCGTACGATGCGCGGCACCCGCGGCACGCGGAACCGCATTGATGCCGGCATCGGTCCGGCGCGGAGGCGAAACGGCAGGCCCGGCACGCTGCTCGCCGGGCCGAGCACGCCGCGTGCGACCCGTCCGTTGTCGTCGAACGGCTTCGCCCGCGCTTCGGCGAAACCAAAATGCATGCCGCGCACCCGCGAAAAAAGCGCCATGACGTGAATCATGGCGCTTTTGCATCGACCGCGCGTATCACGCGCTCAACAGCACTTCCCTGCTCCCGACCCGTACCGCGCATTCTGGCGCTCGCGGAAGAATTCCTCGTACGTCATCGGCTCGCGGTCCGGATGGGTCTCGCGCATGTGCGCGACGTAGGTGTCGTAGTCGGGCAGGCCGACCATCAGCCGCAACGCCTGCCCGAGGTAACGCCCCGCACTGCGCAGGTCGCTGCCAAGATCGCTGAACATCGCGGCCTCCCCTTAACGTCCGCTGCCGAGCGCCTGTGCGGCCGGCATCGCTTCGTACGGCGTCTCGCGCACGGTCGGCTTCGACTCGCGGCGCGCGCGCAGCACGGCGATCACGCCGTACACCGCGATCGCCACGACGACGAGGATGAACAGCCCGGCCAGCGCCGCATCGATGTAGTCGTTGAAGATGATCCGCTTCATCTGCGCGATCGACTTCGCCGGCGCGAGCACCTTGCCTTCGTCCACCGCGGCCTGCAGCTTCGCGGCGTGCGCGAGGAAGCTGACCTTCGGGTTCGCGTCGAAGATCTTCTGCCAGCCGGCCGTCAGCGTGCAGATCAGCAGCCACGCCGTCGGCACGATCGTCACCCACGCATAGCGCTCGCGCTTCATCTTGAACAGCACGACGGTGCCGAGCACCAGCGCGATCGCGGCGAGCATCTGGTTCGAGATGCCGAACAGCGGCCACAGCGTGTTGATGCCGCCGAGCGGATCGACCACGCCCTGGTACAGGAAGTAGCCCCACGCGGCCACGCACAGCGCGGTGGCGACCAGGTTCGCGGGCAGCGACTCGGTGCGCTTGAGCGCCGGGTGGAACGTGCCGAGCAGGTCCTGCAGCATGAAGCGGCCCGCGCGCGTGCCGGCGTCGACGGCCGTCAGGATGAACAGCGCCTCGAACAGGATCGCGAAGTGATACCAGAACGCCATCATCGCTTCGCCGCCGATCACCTGGTGCAGGATGTGCGCCATGCCGACGGCCAGCGTCGGCGCGCCGCCCGCGCGCGCGATGATCGTCGTTTCGCCGACGGCCTTCGCGGTCTGCGTCAGCATGTCCGGCGTCAGCACGAAGCCCCACTGCGTGACCGTGTTGGCCACCGCTTCCGGCGTCGAGCCGAGCACGGCGGCCGGTGCGTTCATCGCGAAGTAGATGCCCGGCTCGATCACGCACGCGGCAACCAGCGCCATGATCGCGACGAACGATTCCATCAGCATCGCGCCGTAACCGATGAAGCGCGCGTTGGTTTCGTTGTCGATCAGCTTCGGCGTCGTACCCGACGAGATCAGCGCATGGAAGCCCGACACGGCGCCGCACGCGATCGTGATGAACAGGAACGGGAACAGGTTGCCCGACCAAACCGGGCCCGTGCCGTCGACGAACTTCGTCAGCGCGGGCATCTTCAGTTCCGGCGCGACGACGAGGATGCCGATCGCGAGGCCGAGGATCGTGCCGATCTTCAGGAACGTCGACAGGTAGTCGCGCGGCGCGAGCAGCAGCCACACCGGCAGCACCGATGCGACGAAGCCGTAGCCGATCAGGATCCACGTGAGCTGCGTGCCGGTGAACGTGAACCACGCGGCGAGCGTCGGCGAATCGTGCACCTGCTGGCCGAACGCGATCGACGCCATCAGCAGCACGAAGCCGATGATCGACACTTCGCCGATGCGGCCCGGACGGATGTAGCGCGTGTAGACGCCCATGAACAGCGCGATCGGAATCGTCGCGGCGACGGTGAACGTGCCCCACGGCGAATTGGTCAGCGCCTTCACGACGATCAGCGCGAGCACCGCGAGGATGATCACCATGATCAGGAACGCGCCGAACAGCGCGATCACGCCGGGCACCGTGCCGAGCTCCATCTTGACGAGGTCGCCGAGCGAACGGCCGTCGCGGCGCGTCGAGATGAACAGCACGATGAAGTCCTGCACCGCGCCGGCGAACACGACGCCGGCCAGGATCCACAGCATGCCGGGCGTGTAGCCCATCTGCGCGGCGAGCACGGGCCCGACGAGCGGGCCGGCGCCGGCGATCGCGGCGAAGTGATGGCCGAACAGCACGTACTTGTTGGTCGGCACGTAGTCGAGGCCGTCGTTGTACTTGACGGCCGGCGTCATCCGCAGCCCGTCGAGCTGCATGACCTTGCTGGCGATGAAACGGCTGTAGAAGCGATACGCGATCAGATACACGCAGACTGCGGCGATCACGATCCAGAGGGCACTGACGCGCTCGCCGTGTGCGAGTGCGATCGTGCCAAACGCGAACGCGCCGAGCAGCGCGACCGCAATCCAGAGCAGGGTACCGGAAGCCCGATTCATGGCGTCTCCTGTGGTTATTGATATCGCGCGGCGCTTGGGCCGCCGCGCGCTCGTGTGTCGGTATGGCACGTCACGCCGACCTCGCAAAGACCGGCATGATGGGCTCGTAGTATTCGCGTTCGGGGGACCGCTTACAAGCGGTTAACTACGTATGCGGGGCTACGTAGTATTACGTAGATCAAATGCACGCCTTGGCCTTCGGTGTGCATCTTGAAAGGCATTCGCTGAAGCACATGCGGTATTTCCGATTGGAATTTCCGCTTTGCCTGCCGTTAAACTTGCCGGCTTTTGATGACCGGTCGAAGACTTGCCTTGCCCTGCCTCCTCGGAAAAACCATGAATGCCAAGATTTCGAAACGCATCCGGGCAGCCGCCCTCTTCGCGCTGTGCGCATGCATCGCCCCGATGTACGCCCATGCAAAAGGCCCGGTGGATTGCCGTCAACTCAACGAAGCGGTCGGGGGCCCCGGCGACGATTTCAGGCCGCCGGTTTCCGCGACGGTCATCGGCTCGGGGCGCGCCTATTTTCATTCGGCTCCCGACGCGCAGTGCGTCACCAAGCGAACCTTCATCATTCCCGGCGACTCCGTGATCGTCTATAAGCCGTACAAGGGCTGGTATCAGATCATGTACGTGAACGGCAAGACGGGGGAGGATTTCGAAGGGTGGGTCGAGAAAGGTCGCCTGAGCTTGGGCGGCACTTTGGGAGGCAGTCAATAGGCGAGCGCGTTCGGCAGCCGCCCATCCGGAAACAACCGCTCCCGGCGGCGAGCAGTTCCGTGGAATAGAACCTAGAATTGAACGCAGCGCCGGCCGTCGCTGTGCCCCCGGCCGGGCGTTTCCCCTTCCCATCGTCAGAAGCAGCCGCCATGAACCTTCACGATGCGCGCGTCATCCGCCCCGCGCTGGGCGCACTCTGCGTGGCTTCGCTCGCGACGCTGTCCGCGTGCGGCGGCGAAGCGTGCTTCGGCTTCAACGATGGATGTTTCAACGGAAACGGAAACGGCACGCAGACCATCACCGTCTCCGGCACGGCCGCCACCGGCCCGGCGCTGGCCAGCGCGACCGTCGCCGCCCGCTGCGCGCAGGGTTCGGGCTCCGCGCTGTCGGACGGCGGCGGGAACTACAGCCTGACGTTCAACGCGACACTCCCGTGCGTGCTTACCGTCACGTCCGGCGGCACGACCCTGCATTCGCTCGCGTTCGCCGGCGGCACCTTCAATACGACGCCCGAGACCGACCTGATGCTCGTCTACCTCGCATCGCAGCTCGGCACGACCACGGCCGGCCTGATCGCCAACGTGCCGAACAGCGCGCATGTGCAGCAGGTGCTGGAAAACCAGTCCGACGTGCAGGCCGCGCAGGTGGCGGTCGTCGCGAATCTCCAGCAGCGCTACGCGGTCACGCTGACAACGCAAGCGTTCCTGACGACGCCGTTCGTGGTCGGCCAGCCCGGCGTCGACAGCGACCTCGTTGCGCTGGCGAAGGCGGGGGCGATCGACGCCAACGGCATGCCCGATCCGGCCGCCGTGCAGCTGCTGGCGCAGGCTGGCGCCGCGCATCCGCTGTGAGCGACGCCAAGTCGGCGCGTCAACGAAAGGCGTGAACCGAAACGGCTTCGCGTCAGGCCTGCGTCGAGACCAGACCGCCCGTGGGATTGCTCGACTGCTTGCGCAGCAATTCCACCATCTTTGCGACCGCGGTTTGCAGCGCGGCGGACACTTCGCCGGCCTGCGCGACCAGCGCCTGCTGTTCGATCTGGGCCGCGGGGTCCTTCTTCGCCCGCTGGCCAGCCTGCGCTATCTGGGCTTCCAGCTGCGCGAGCTGCTTCTGCAGCTTCTCGATCAACTCCTTCAGCTGCTTGACCGCCGGGTCTTCAGCCTTGCTGTTCGCACCGCCCAGCGGCGCGGAGCCTTCGGCCGATGCGGGCTGCGCGGCGTTCGCCTTCGCGCCTGCGCCCGTGCCCGACGCTGCGGTGGAGCCAGCAGCGGTGGAGCCGGCGGCGGTGGCTTGCTGATTGCCCGATGCGCCGGCCGTCGTCGGGTTCGCCGCAGCCTGTGCCGGGCCCGCGACCAAAGAGGAATCGATCTTCATGACGTGCTTCCGTGTGTTTAGTGAATGAACCGTGACAGCTGAACGTGAGGTTCCATACAGTCGTATTACGGCATTCGTCACACGAAACTTGAGGGAAGCGGCGCGTCACACTAAGCGATGAACTTTTTTTGTATCCATATCGCCCGCCGCAACGGATAAGGTGAGCTGATTCGGGAGCCGCCCTTTACAACCTTTTTACTTGCCACCGGATGGCGGCTCACTAAAATGTTTCGATAATCCCACCAAGAGCCGGTGACATGAACATCCGAAATCCTCGCCCCCCAAGTCGCTTCCCCACCTGACAGGCAGGACGCCTGCTCTTTCCCGAGCCATCGTCTTGCCGAAAGGCGAGCGGTGCGCATCCGTCGTTACTCTCCCGAGCGTTCTTGCGCGTGCACGGTTGACCGGGCCGCAGGAATTCATGCGCGCGTGGCCACCGCGAACGCAGCGCTCGCGTCGCGACGCAGCCCCTTGCCTTTCATCCGCTTCCCGAGCCTCGCTTCGTTCGCGCATCGCGAACGACATGATCCGCACGCTTGTCACGCGCGGTTTAAGAAAGGATTACTGATGAACGAGCTTCACGGAATTTCGGCGCCGGCCGGCATGCCGCGACTGAGCGCACATGAAATGGCGGCCTTGATGCTGCTTGAACAGGCTCCGGTCGAAATCGAGCGGGGAACGCTCGACATGACCATGCTCCGCGACGCGGGACTCGCGGAACTCATCGATCGGGACAAGGGCGCCCCCAAGTTCTCGATCACGCGCAAGGGCAAGGTGATGCTGCGGATGCTGAGCGAATGGATCACGCGGGAGCGTGCAGTTTCGCCTGCCAATCCGGCCTGACCTCAAGCGCGCTTCCCACGACGGCGATGACACCGACGCTTCGATCCGCAGGCATGCGTGTCCGCATGCCTTGCATTTGACGACCCAGGAGTTTTGACATGTTTGAAATGAACAAGAACTACACCCGCGAATTCATCCACACCGCCTGCGGCGGCAGCAAGCAGGCGTTCCTGCCGACGAAGAACGGCAAGGTCGTGGCCGCCTGCCTGCGCACGGACCTCAACCCGCATGCGCCCGACGTGATCCTCTGTGACGGCAGCGCGTCCGCGCGCGCCGCCGGCAGGACGCTCGCCGCGCAACCAGGGCGGTGCGATTCCGGTGTTCATCAAGGTGGAAACCGACGCGTTTCGTTTCGTCGGCCTGTTCGCCGTCAGCGAATCGTTGACCATCCCGCTCGACTACCAGCAGCTCGTGCGCAACAGCGGCTTCACGTCCGGGCAGATCTCGCGCGTGCTGAAGATGAAGCGTTACGACCAGGCGTGATCGAAAGCGGCCCGGTGTATTGCACACCGGGCCGCATGCGTCACCCGCGGATCAGGTTCAATGCTTGTCGTCGACCTTCTTCGGCTTCGGCGGCGACGGCACCTTCGCGTACTGGAACGCCGGCGTCGCCTTCAGTGCTTCCTTCGTCGCGCCGGGCAGGTAGATGTTGCCCTTGCGCACGTCGAGCGACGCGATCGGCACCGCGACGTCGTGCGCGGCCACGCCGAGGAAGCCGCCGGCCGACACGATCGCCGCGGACACCGAGCCGTCCGGCGCGACGATCAGGTCGCGCACGGTGCCGACCTTCTGGTTGTCGTCGTTGTAGACGGCCTTGCCGAGCACGCTCTTCTTCACGCTCCAGCCTTCGAGCAGCGCCTGCGATTGCTCGACGGTGACGCTGATCGGCTGCGCACCCGCGATCTGCGCGTGCGCGCTGACGCTCGAGGCGAGGACGGTTGCTGCGATGAGGGTCTTGTAGAAAGCCATGTTGTCGGACTCCGGTTCGTTTGTCGTTGGTGTCGGGCACGTTGCGTGGCGCAACACTGACGCCATGTTAGCGCCACGCTCGTGGCGCCGCATCGGACACCATGACGCAGCAATGCTGCGGCGACGCACGCAGGTTAGCGTCGATGCTCAAGGCTCGCCCGCCCTCGCGTCACGCGTTGCGCGGCTGCGCGCGCCGTTGCCGCACAGCGTCGGCCAGCACGTCGAGCACCGGCTCCGTCTGCACCCAGCTCAGGCACGCATCCGTAATCGATACGCCGTACTTCAGCGGCACGCCCGGCTTCAGATCCTGCCGCCCCGCCTCGAGATGGCTCTCGACCATCACGCCGACGATCCGCTGCTCGCCCTGCGACAGCTGCCGCGCGAGATCCTGCGCGACGTCGATCTGCCGCTCATGCGACTTGTTCGAGTTCGCGTGCGAGCAGTCGACCATCACCTGCTCACGCAAGCCGGCCTTGCGCAGCACTGCGCAGCTCGCCTCGACATGTTCGGCGTCGTAGTTCGGGCCGTTCTTGCCGCCGCGCAGGATCACGTGCGCATCGTCGTTGCCGCGCGTCTCGAAGATCGCGGCCATCCCCATCTTCGTCATCCCCATGAACGCATGGCTCGCGGCCGCCGCGACGATCGCGTCGGACGCGACCTGCACGCCGCCGTCGGTGCCGTTCTTGAACCCGATCGGGCAGCTCAGGCCCGACGCGAGCTGGCGGTGGCTCTGGCTCTCGGTCGTGCGCGCGCCGATCGCGCCCCATGCGATCAGGTCGGCGATGTACTGCGGGCTCAGCAGGTCGAGGAATTCGGTCGACGCCGGCAGGCCCAGTGCGTTGATGTCGAGCAGCAATTGCCGCGCGGCGCGCAGCCCTTCGTTGATGCGGAAGCTGCCGTCGAGGCGCGGATCGTTGATGTAGCCCTTCCAGCCGACCGTCGTGCGCGGCTTCTCGAAGTAGACGCGCATCGTGATCAGCAGGTCGTCCTGCAGCGCATCGGCGGCGGCCTTCAGCCGGCGTGCGTAGTCGAGCGCCTGGTCGTGATCGTGGATCGAGCACGGGCCGACGACGAGCAGCAGCCGGTCGTCGCGGCCGTGCAGGATGTCGCCGATCGCGCGGCGCGTATCCTCGACGAGCGTCTGCGTGGCGGCCGGCACCGGCAGTTCGTCCAGCAGCAGCGCAGGCGAGATCAGCGGGCGCACCGCGCCAATACGGACGTCGTCGATGCGCGTGGTGTCCTGCGTCGCGTCGGCGCTGCCTACCTCGCGATCGTGGGAAGGATTGTCGAGGTTCTGCATGGTGATTCTCCGGGGGGACTTCGAGTAGAAATGGCAGGCTCGATTATCTCACCCGGCTGTCGCGGCAGCGGCCGGCGCCGGGTCGCACGCATGCCCGACCCGGCGCGCGCCGTCCGCTTCGCTCAGGACGCGTCGGCCGCCCGATCGACTTCGATCCCCAGTTCGGCGGCCATCCGCTCGACGAGCGCCTGCAGCCGCGCCACTTCATCCG
Source organism: Burkholderia cepacia (assembly GCF_001718835.1). Classification (NCBI taxonomy): domain Bacteria; kingdom Pseudomonadati; phylum Pseudomonadota; class Betaproteobacteria; order Burkholderiales; family Burkholderiaceae; genus Burkholderia; species Burkholderia cepacia. Next base: position 3,332,790 of record NZ_CP013444.1, read on the forward strand.
CGAGGCGCTTCTGTTCGGCCTTCAGCGCTTCGAATTCCGAAGGCGGCACGGAATCGGCCCCGCCGGCATCCGCACCCGCGAAGTCGGCCACGTTCACTTCGCCGCACATCAGGTGCATCCAGCGGTTCTCGCGCGCGCCCGGCGCGCGCGGCAGCTTCACGACGAGCGGCGGCTCGCGCGTCGCCAGCTCTTCCAGGAACGCCTCGACCGACGAGATATCCGCGAAACCATGCAGGCGCGCGCTGTTCAGGCGCAGCTCGGCGGCCGTCTGCGGGCCGCGCAGCAGCAGGATCGTCAGCAGCGCGACCGCCTGGCTCGGGATGCCGAGCACGCGGTTCACGTTGTGCTCGAAACGCGGCACGCGGCTGCTGCTGCCCTCCATCACGAGGCTCAGGTGCTTCAGCCCGTCGAGCGCGGTCGTGACTTCGTCCTCGCTGACGTTCATCACCGGCGAGCGCGCGGTTTTCTGGTTGCAGCCCGCGGTCAGCGCATTCAGCGACAGCGGATAGGTGTCCGGCACCGTGTGCTGTTTCTCGACGAGCACACCGAGAATGCGGGCCTCGAGGGGCGTGAGTTCGCGAAGGGGGCGGGGCGAAGGAGTAACCGGAGTGGTGTTCATGGGTGGCGTCGCGGCATGCTGCGTGTGAAAGGGAAGCGGATCACGGCCCGGCGGCGCGCCGGGCGGGCGAGCCATATGATAGCCGGTGCCGCGCCGCCGGGGCGTGCGGTCGCGTGTCGCGGCATTCGTCACATTCATCGCATTCGTTGCGCTGGTTGCATCGATCGCAATCGCTGCATACGCTGCGTCAGTCGCGTTCGCCGAATGCGCTGCCCGAATCGCGGCTAACGGCCGGCTTGGAACCGCCGCACACGATGACTACACTCTGTGCGCGGCTCGAACTTTCGCCACCAGACAGGAGGTCGTCATGCCAGACAAGCAATCCGTCGCACCGGAAAGCACCGCTTTGCGCGTCGCACTGTGGCGGGCCATGCACACGGAGGTCGATGCGCCGCCGTATGTGCTCGAAGACGATATCGGCCTGCAACTGATCGCGCCGGACGAAGACTGGCGCGACCGTCCCGACATGCACCCGCAGGGCACGCGCGGCTTTCGGGCGTCGGTCGTCGGACGCGCGCGCTTCATCGAGGATCTGGTGGCCGAGCATGCCGACCGCGGCATCGCGCAGTACGTGCTCCTCGGCGCGGGGCTCGACAGCTTCGTGCAGCGCCGGCCGGGCCTCGCGTCGCGCCTGCAGGTGTTCGAGGTGGACCAGCCGGGCCCGCAGGCATGGAAGCGGCAGCGCCTGATCTCGCTCGGTTTCGGCGTGCCCGACTGGCTGCGTTTCGTGCCGGTCGATTTCGAGGCCAGCGATTCGTGGTTGGAGAAACTGGCGGCGGCGGGTTTCGCGACCGACCGGCCGGCGGTCGTCGCGTCCACCGGCGTGACGATGTACCTGAGCCTCGACGCGATCAAGGCGACGCTGCGGCAGATCGCGTCGCTCGCGCCGGGCTCGACGCTCGCGATGACGTTTCTGCTGCCGCCCGAGCTCGTCGAGCCGGCGGACCGCCCGCTATATGACGCGGTGCTGACCCGCGCGCGCGATTCCGGCACGCCGTTCGTGAGCCTCTTCATTCCGGCCGAAATCCTCGCGCTCGCAAGCGAGGCCGGCTTCAGCGAAGCCCGCTGCGTGTTGCCGGCCGATCTCGCGCAACGCTATTTCAGCGGACGGACCGACGGGTTCCGGCCGCTCGACGGCGAAGTGTTCCTCGTCGCGACCGTGTAGATCGTGCAACGGCGTTCGCGTTTGCGCGACGCGAACGCCGGCGCTACGATACGCGTTCGTCAGGCGGGTCACGACGCATCGGAGCATCCGCTTCCGGCGCCCCATCGCCGTGATCGATCGGCCATCGCGCCCGTTCAACCCCCATCCGCTTTCCATCGACATGCCCAGCCCGTCCACTCCATTCCCGTCCGTTCGTGCGATCGTCACCGGACACACACGCGGCCTCGGCGCGTCGCTCGCCGCGCAACTGCTGGCGCGCGGCATCGCCGTGCTGGGCGTGTCGCGCAGCCGTCATCCGGCGCTGGCGTCGCAAGCCGGCGACCGATTCACCGAAATCGAACTCGACCTGTCGGAGCCGGCACGCGTCGAAGCCTGGCTCGCCGGTGACGCATTGGGCCGCTTCGTCGACGGCGCGTCGATCGTGCTGCTGTTCAACAACGCGGGCATCGTCGATCCGATCGGCCCGCTCGCCGCGCAGGATCCGGCGATCGTCGCACGCGCGGTCGGCGTGAACGTCGCGGCGCCGCTGATGCTGTCGGCCGCGCTCGCACAGGCCGGCGCCGACACCGTCGAGCGCCGCATCCTGCACGTGTCGAGCGGCGCGGCGCGCAACGCGTACGCGGGCTGGAGCGTCTACTGCGCGACCAAGGCCGCGCTCGATCACCACGCGCGCGCAGTCGCGCTCGACGCGAACCGTGCGTTGCGGATCTGCAGCGTCGCGCCGGGTGTCGTCGACACGGGCATGCAGGCAACGATCCGCTCGACCAGCACCGATCGTTTCCCGCAGCGCGAGAAATTCGACCAGTTGAAGTCGAGCGGCGCGCTCGCGACGCCCGAGGCGGCCGCGCGACAGTTGATCGGCTATGCGCTGAGCGATGCGTTCGGCTCGGTGCCGACTGCCGACGTGCGGGAGCTGGCGGCCGGATAGCGCCGCCGCCCGTCACCCTTCGAGCCGCTTCGTCCAGTCCTCGACCTGCCGCTCCGCCCGGCGCCTGTCGAGCATCTTGCGCCAGCCGGCCGGCAGCGTCCCGATGCCGCACAGCGCGTCGAGCGCGCCCATGTCGAGCGTGCGCCGGTACAGCACGTCGAGCACCGCCGCCAGCGTCCATTGCGGATAGGCGCGCCGGTGCAGCGCCAGCACGTCGCCCGGCGCCACCCAACCCGCCTGCAGCACGCGGTAATACCAGCCGGTCCGGCCGCTTTGCTGCACGAGCGCGGCCATCCGCGGATGATCGAAGCGCGCGTTGAGCTTCCAGCACGGCTGCCGCGACTGCGACACCTGAAGCACGGCGCCGCCCAGCGTGAACTCGTCGCCGAGACACACGTCGCGCTCGGTCACGCCGTGCGTCGACAGGTTCTCGCCGAACGCCCCCGGTTGCGCGAGCACGTCGCGCGCGCCGATCTGCGCGGCCCACCATGCGTAGTGATCGTGCGCATAGTGGTGCACCGCCTTGTCGGGGCCGCCGTGATGCCGCGCATCGGCCTGCTCGTCGCCGGCAAAGCCGAGCGCGCCCAGCCACAGGCGCGCCCACCGGCCGCTTCGCGATCGCGCTGGCGTGCGGCGTGCCGGCCAGCGGCCGGCACGCCCCGACGAGCACGGCCCCGATGCCCGCGTCGATCGCCGGAAGCGCGTCACCGCTCATGCCGGCTCGCACACCGGCAGCGCGGCGAGCAGGCGCGCGAGATCGCGCGTCCTGTCCTCGCCGAGCGGCATCAGCGGCTTCCTCGGTTCGCCGGCATCGAAGCCGCGCAGGCGCAGCCCGGCCTTCACGGTCACCGGCAAGCCGCCGTTGACGATGAACTGCAGCAGCGGCAGCTGCGCATGAAAGACCGTCCGGGCGCGCGCCAGGTCGCCCGCCCGAACGGCCTCAACCAGCGCAAGCGGCAAACGCGCGTTCAAGTTCGGCGCGGCCGTGCACCATCCGGCCGCGCCCGCCGCGAGCGCGGCGAGCGCCATCGGGTTGCTGCCGTTGTAGAACGGAATCGCGCCGTCGGTCAGCTGCGCGAGACGGTGCATCCGCCCGATGTCGCCCGTGCTCTCCTTCACCATCGTCACGTTGTCGACGGTTCGGCAGATCGTCGCGATCAGGTCGGGCGACATGTCGACGCCGCTCGTCGCGGGGTTGTTGTACAACATGATCGGGATGCCGATGGCGGCGCCGATCGCGCGATAGTGCGCGACGATCTCGTCGTGACCGAGCTTCCAGTACGACACCGGCAGCACCATCACCGCATCGGCGCCGGCCTGCTCGGCGAAGCGCGCGCGGCGCACCGCGCCCGCCGTGGTGAGATCGGAAATGCCGACGACGGTCGGCACGCGCCGGCGCACCGCGCGGATCGACGCGGTGGCGACCGCCTCCCATTCGGCGTCGGACAGGTATGCGCTCTCGCCGGTACTGCCCAGCGGCGCGATGCCGTGAACGCCATCGGCGACCAAACGCTCGATCAGCGCGTCGAGCGCTGCGAGGTCGACGCCGCCGCCGGCGGAGAACGGCGTAACGGGGTAGGCAATGATGCCTTTCAGCAGGGTTGACACGATTTGCACTCCAGAATTAAAAGCCGATGTGGACTGATTGCATCGATGATTCAGGCGACGCAATCGGGATGCGTGCGAAGCGCGCGGCGGGCGTAATACTCGAACGTCACCGCGTCGCGCTTCGGCTTCGAGATCCAGTCGTGCGCCTCGCGCGCCAGCGCCGGCGGCACCGGCCTGATCTCGCCGGCCGCCATCGCGAGCAGTTGCAGCTTCGCGGCCCGCTCGATCAGCAGCGCGAGGATGCACGCTTCCTCGATCGTCCTGCCGACCACGAGCTGGCCGTGATGCGACAGCAGGATCGCGCGCTTGCTGCCGAGCGCCTTCGAGATGATCTCGCCCTCCTCGTTGCCGACCGGCACGCCGGGCCAGTCCTTCAGGAACGCGCAATCGTCGTACAGCGGACAGGTATCCATGTGCGACACGACGAGCGGCTGCTCGAGCATCGACAGCGCCGCGACATGCGCAGGATGCGTATGGATGATGCAGTTCACGTCCTGGCGCTCGCGATAGATCCACGTATGGAACCGGTTGGCCGGATTCGGGATGCCTTCGCCGTCGACGACGTCGAGATCCTCGTTCACGCGCAGCAGGTTCGCGGCCGAAATCTCGTCGAAACCGAGCCCGAGCCGCTGCGTGTAGTACGTGCCGGCGTCGCCCGCGCGGCAGGTGATCTGCCCGGCCAGGCCGGAATCGTGGCCGGCATCGAACAGGATCCGGCACGTGAGCGCGAGCTTCTGCCGCGCGGACCAGCCGCTGTCGCCCACCTCGCTCTCGAGACGCCGCTGCGCGAGCGCAACGAGCGCCGCCTTCGACAACTGCAATGTTTCCGCCATATAGCCTCCTCAATCGAAAGGACGTGCCCGTCATGCGCATCCGTTTGCGCACTTCATGACACAAGGCCGATTATATGACACATTGTGTCATGCGTTACAATCGGTTTTTCGAAGGACACCTGGCGCCCCATGACGATTCGCCTGAAGCTGCTGAGAAAACAGAAGGGCTGGACGCTCGACGTGCTGGCCGACGAGACGGGCCTCACCAAGAGCTACCTGTCGAAGGTCGAGCGCGGCCTGAGCGTGCCGTCGATCGCGGTCGCGCTGAAGCTGTCGAAGGCATTGAATGTGGACGTCGAGCAGTTGTTCTCGGAAAGCGGCAACCGCGAGCTGATCACGGTCACGCGCGCGGGCGAGCGCGCCGCGCCGGGCGGCAGGTCCGCCGGGCATGCGCAGGCGTTCGAGAGCATCGCGGCCGGCGTCGCGCCGAAGAAGATGCTGCCGTTCGTCGTGCATCCGCCGCACGAATTCGTCGCATCGACGTTCCGCGAGCACGAAGGCGAGGAATTCCTGTTCGTGCACAAGGGGCGCGTCGAGATCGAATTTCCGAACGAGACGGTGCAACTCAAGACCGGCGACTCAGTCTATTTCAACGCACTCATCCCGCACCGCACGCGCAGCCTCGGCGCCGCGCAGGCGGAGATCCTGGTCATCGTCAGCCACGACGACTAGAATCGTCGCTTCTCCCCGCCCAAGGATTCCCGATGGTCACGAAGGCCACCGCACCGTTCCAGCAGATCAAGACGCTCGTTCGCCAGAACGTCGACTCGGGCGACTGGCGCCCCGGCGACCGCATTCCGTCCGAGCTCGATCTCGCCGCGCAGTTCGGCGTCGCACGCATGACGGTCAACCGCGCGCTGCGCGAGCTGACCGAGGAAGGCGTGCTGAAGCGCATCGCGGGCGTCGGCACGTTCGTCGCCGAGGTGAAGCCGCAGTCGAACCTGCTGATGATCGCGCACATCCGCGACGAAATCCGCGCGCGCGGACACGAATACCGCTGCCGCGTGCTGAGCCAGTCGAGCGAGCCCGCGTCGTTCGACGTCGCGGCCGCGTTCGGCCTGCCGGTCAATACGCCGGTGTTTCACGTCGTGTGCGTGCACGAGGAAAACGGCCGCCCGATCCAGCTCGAGGATCGCTACGTGAACCCGGCCGCCGCGCCCGGTTTCATCGACCAGGATTTCCAGGTCGAGCCGCCGTCCGAGTACCTGTTCAACAACGTGTCGCACTACGAACTGGAAATCGAGCACGTGGTCGATGCGTCGCTGCCGACCGGCGAACAGGCGCGGCTGCTCGACATGCGCACCGACGAGCCGTGCCTCACGCTCACGCGCCGCACCTGGACGAACGGGCTGCCCGTCACGTTCGTGCACTTCCTGCATCCGGGCAACCGCTACCGGCTCGGCTCGCGCTTCAAGCCGGGCGCGGGACACAAGCAGACCTGAGCGGCGCGCTCAGAGCGCCGCCGCCTGCCCGGCCTCCTTCGACCACACGACCGGAAACAGCGGGTGGTCAAGCGGCGCGCCGTCGGGCAGTTGTTCCGCGAGCCCGGGGAAATCGGGCGACGTCTTCCAGCGGCGCGGCGCGTGACGGATATCGTCGCCGACGAAGCGGATCGAGAACGCGCGCCGGCGGTTCTGCGTGCCGCCCGACGCGTGCAGCGTGAGCATCCGGAAGCACACCATGTCGCCGGGCTCGAGCGCCCAATGGCGGATCGGGAAGGCCGCGCGGTCGCCTTCGATGTCGGGCAGGTCCGCGAGGCTGCCTTCCGGAAACCACTTCGCTTCCTTGTCCATGAACGTGCGCGGCATCAGCCACGGCCCGCGATGCGAGCCCGCGACGAATTCCAGCGTCGACTCGAGCGGCACCGGATCGACCGGAATCCACATGCTGACGTTGTCGTCGCCCTCGATGTTGTAGTACGGCTGGTCCTGGTGCCACGGCGTACGCTGCCGCGTGCCGGGCTCCTTCACGAGCAGGTGGTCGTGATGCAGCCGCACGTTCTCCGTGCCCATCAGCGCGGCGGCCACCGACGGCGCGGGCGAGCGCACGATGAAGTCGCGATACGCGTCGTTGTGCTGCCAGTTGCAGAAATCCTCGAAGAACCAGCCCGGATCGTCGGGCCGGCTCGCGACTTTCGCGCGCGGGCTCGGGTGCACGAGGTTGTCGTCGATGCCGGACTTGAGCGTCGCAATCTCGTCGGGCGAGAAGATGCCCTTGATGCAGACCGCACCTTCCTCGCGGAACGCGGCGATCAGTTCGGGCGTCACGGCTTTCGCGACGCGATCTTTGATGTTCGTGATCATGGCTCGCCTGTCGGTTGGATGTATCGCGGCTGATTCGATGAAGCCGCGATGCAGTCTAGACCGCATAATTTTCGAGCGCAAGCGGCAGGGTGGATAGCTGGCTCGAACGAGTACGTTCGGATGCTCGCTGGTAGAGCGTGACGAAGTTGCGGAGCAGCATGGTCAGCACCGGTTTTCGCCTTGCAGTCTATACAGCAGGCAAAGGACCCCAGGAACGACCGGTCGCCCTCTCCGCTTGATTATTTGACCAGTCGCATTCCGGCCGTCTTGACCGCTTTCGCGTCGAACGTCGCGACGTATTCACATTGCGCTTCGTGACAGGCACGCTCGATCAGGCAATCTGCAAAATCGGCCGACGAACTTGCATACAGGCGCAATGCTTTCCACACGGTATCAGCCGCTTCGACCACGAATTCGTCGATGCGCAGCAGCGTCTCTATCACTTGCGCAATCTCGCCGCGATCTGCATCGTATGCTCGCGCAAGTACCCACACGACCTCGACCAATGCAATCTGCGTGATATATCCGGGGCGTTCGACAGTGAGCGATTCAATCAACGTCGTGGCTCTCTTTGCTTGCGCCGGATCGTCCTGCGCGAAGTAGCGCACCAGCACATTCGTATCGAGGCCGATCATCGGGCCGAACCTCCCTGCTCAGCGATCACCGCATTCATGTCTTCGATCGACACGGGTTTCGCCGGCTTGCGGATAATGCCCTTGAGCGCGGTCACCGAACAAGTGGCCGGAATCACTTCATACCGACCTGTCTGCTCATTGAGCACGAAATCGATTCGATCACCGGTCGACAGACCGAGGCGGTTACGCACATCTACGGGAATCGTAACCTGTCCCTTTGAAGTTACGGTTGCAGAAGCCACCTTCTTGTCCTCCGAGCATCGATATTCCTTACTTTATGGTAAGGAACAAGCAAAGGCAAGCGGGCAAGCCTACCTGTCCGGCGAACGGCCATTGCCCGCCGCATCAGCCCATGCTAAAAGTCATCGCACACATTCGAAAGCACAATGCATGAACCCACAGAAGTGCAGAAATGAATAGACCCCTGTTCGACATCGACCTGCTGCGCGCGCTCGTGATGGTCGCCGATTGCGGCAGCTTCACGACGGCGTCCGCGCGCCTGCATTCGACGCAGTCGACGGTCAGCCAGAAGGTGCGCCGGCTCGAGGAAATCGCCGGGCATCGCCTGCTCGACCGCGGCACGCGCGACGTGCGGCCGACCGACGCGGGCGTGACGGTGCTCAGCTATGCGCGGCGCATGCTCGCGTTGAACGACGAGATGCTGGAAGCGCTGTCGGGCGCGACGGTCGCGCTGACGATCCGGCTCGGCGTGCCCGACGATTTCGCGGCGGGACGCACGACGCATGCGCTCGCGGCGTTCAAGCGCGAGCATCCGCAAGTGAAGCTCGAGGTGATGTGCGGGCTGAGCCGCGACATCAGCGCCGCATACGATCGCGGCGAACTCGACCTCGTACTGATCAAGCAGCGCCGCGATAGCCGCGAGGCCGTCGTGCGCTGGCCCGAGAAGCTGCGCTGGATCGACAGCGCCGCGCATCCGTCGATCGATCTCGACCCGGTGCCGATCGTCGTGTTTCCGCCGCGCGGGCTCTATCGCGACGACATGATCAAGGCGATCGAGGAGCGCGGCCGCCGCTGGCGGATCAGCTTCACGACGTCGAGCCTGAGCGGCATCCAGGCCGCCGTCGCCGACGGGCTCGGCATCAGCGTGCTGCCCGCGCGCGTGGTGACGGACGAGCACGTCGTGCTGACCGCGAAGCAGGGTTTCGCGCCGATCGAACACATGGACATCGCGATCCTGCATCGGCCGACGGCCGACCCGATGGTCAGCGAACTGACGAAGGCGCTCGCGGCCATGCTGGAGCGCGAGCGGCGGTGACGCCGCGCGGCGTGCGTCAGAACATCGTGTTCCCGTTCGCGGCCTGCTCGGGCACGGGTTGATTGACGTCCCAGTGCTCGACGATCTTGCCGCTCTCGAGCCGGAAGATGTCCATGATCGCGCTGCCGCGCGTGCCGGGTTCGCGCACCGCGTGCACGTGCAGGATCACGTAGTCGCCGTCGACGAACGAACGCTTGATCTCGCTGTGCGACTGCGGATACTTGTCGCGCAGGAACGCGACGAATTTGCGGAAGCCGTCGCGGCCGTCGGCCGCGTTCGGGTTGTGCTGCACGTAACGATCGCCGACATACGCGAGCGCGCCGTCGGCGTCCTTCTCGTTCAGGCCTTTCTCGTAAAAGGCAAGCACTGCCCGGCGATTCGCTTCCTGTCGAGCGGTGCCCGTGTCGGCTGCCGCGACATGTGCGGCCGATGCGGCGAACGCCGTCGCCAAGGCCCATCCCGAAACCTGTCTCGTGAAGCGGTGTCGCATCTCGTTCACCCGATGTCGTGACTGAAAAGCGGATCGGACTCGCACGACCGCTGCGGGTTCCCGGCCGCCGGCCCACGCGGCCGGACCGCCCTTCCGCCCGCGTTCAAACCAGCACGCCGTTACGCGCGACGATCTTCCCCGACGACACGACGAGCCGCCGTACCGGCCGTGCGACGACGGCCTCGGCGAACGTCAGCGCGTCGACCAGCACGACATCCGCGCGGCTGCCCGGCTGCAGCCCGTAACCGTCGAAGCCGCACCCGCGCGCCGCACCGTGCGTCACGCAGTCGAGCGCGACCTCGAGCGCATCGTCGCGGCGGAAATCGTTGCGCATGCCGATCAGCATCGCGCGTTCGAGCATGTCGGGCGACCCGTACGGCGTCCACGTATCGCGCACGCCGTCGTTGCCGCCGATGACCGTCACGCCCGCCGCACGGCACGCGGCCACCGGCGGCACGGGCACCGCCGCCGGCGCGGTCGTGACGAGGCCGACGCCGAGTTCCGCCATCCGGGCAAGCAGCGCATCGCGCTCGCGTTCGGCGATATCGCCCAGGCAGAACCCGTGGCTGATCGTCACCTTGCCCTGCATGCCGTGCGCCGCCGTGCGCTGCAGGATCAGGTCGAGCGAGAACTCACCCATCGTCGACGGCTCGTGCAGGTGGAGGTCGAGCCCGCGGCCGTGGCGTTCGGCGATCGCGAACAGCACGTCGACCGCCTCGACCGGATCGCCTTCGATCGCGCACGGGTCGAGCCCGCCGAGCAGATCGGCGCCGGCGGCGAGCGCGTCGGACAGCAGCGCGTCCGTGCCCGGCCGCTTGAGCACGCCCGATTGCGGAAACGCGACGATCTGGATGTCGACCTGCCCGCGCAACGTCTCGCGCGTCGCGAGCACACCGTGCAGATGCCGCAGCCCGGCTTCGGTATCGATGTCGACGTGGGTGCGGATACGCGTCGTGCCGGCCGCGAGGAACGCGCGCGCCAGCGCGAGCGACGCGACGCCGGCGTCATGGCCGCTCGTCGCGCGATAGTGGCGTTCGTTCTCGATCCGGTCGACGAGGCGCGGGCCGACCTGGTTGCGATACCACGGCATTCCCCAGTGCGTCTTGTCGAGGTGCGTGTGGCCTTCGACGAGGCCGGGCAGCGCGAGCGCCCCCGCGCCGTCCTCGATCGCGCAGCCGGCGGGCGCGTCGAGCGACGGGCCGATGCGCGCGATGCGATCGCCTTCGATCAGGATGTCGAGCGCGGCGTCGGCGCTCGGGCGGACGTTGCGGATCAGCAGGCTGGTCATCGGCATATCCATTCGTCTGCACGATTCGAAGCGATGCGCGAGCGTCTCATCGCGCAAACCGCAGCGCCGGCGTGAACGGCGCGCAATCAGGACCGATCGCGACGAAACGGCCGTCGCGGACGACGAGGTTCACGGGCTGGCCGTCCGGAGCGGCGGCGTTGATGAAGATGCGGTCAGTCATGACACGGTGGCGATGAGGCGATCGCGCCGCAGCCAATATGGGCGGAACCGCAGCCGGCGCCGCGCGACCGTGAGTGGGGAATCCGGCCACGATATCGGACGCCCGTGCGCGGCGCCAATTAAATGTCGCGATGCCGCGCATTCGATTTCGCGATGCGCGGCGGTCAGGCGAGCCGGCCATACAGACCCCGGGATTTACGCGGCAACAGACTTTACACGTTGTTACCCGGCCGCACCGGACGCGCCACCAGCCATTCCTTATACTCACGCCGAGTTCGCCACCCGTCCCGGAATTCGTCGGCGAACCCGTTGCCGATGCAGGAATCATCATGATGCGCATGCCTTCCACGAAGACCGTTCTGTTCGCCTCGCTCGTCGCCGTCGCGGCGCTTCCGCTGACCGCCTGCGTCGCGCCGGGCTATGGCCCGTACGGCGCGCAGGGCTATCCGCAGCAGCAATACGCGACGCCCGGCTACGCGCAGCCCGCGTATTCGCAGCCGGGCTACGTGCAGCAGCAACAGCCGTATCCGAACCAGGCGCCGTCTCCGTACGATTCGCAATACGGGAACCAGCAGTATGGAAACCAGTACGGGAACCAGTATGGCAACCAATACGGCACGCAGTACGGCACGGTCGCGAACATCCGCCCGGTCAGCAGCGCCGTGGCGCCGGCGGGCGTGGCCGGCACCGTCGTCGGGGCGCTGGTCGGCGGCCTGGTGGGCAACCAGTTCGGCCGCGGCCACGGCCGCGATGCGGCGACCGTGATCGGTGCGCTCGGCGGTGCGGTGGCCGGCAACCAGATCGGCCAGCAGATGGGCGCCGCGCAGGGCCCGAGCAGCTACCGGATCGACGTGCAGGTCAGCGACGGCACGATGCGCTCGTTCGACGTGCAGTCGCCGGGCAACCTGCGCCCGGGCGATCGCGTGCAGATCAACGGCAATCAGCTGGCGCGGTATTGATTTCGGCGGCACGACGTCCTCGGTCGACGTCGTGCCCTTGACCGGCGCGACGTCACGCGCCGCGCCGCCCGCTTTGCTTCGTACGCGCCGCCAATACGGCGCCGCCCACCGCCTCCTTCCCCGTCCTCAAGCTCACGCCCCGGAAGCACGCGACACGCGATTCCGGGCAGCCCGCTTTCCCGCCTTGCCGCACGGCCCCGGCGAATGACCGCCGCAAGATCGGCCAGCCGAACCCGCGCCGCGGGGCGCATGTCATTCAGCCGCACGCCGGCCGACAAGCACGGCATGGGCGCGCACCTCAGCGCATCAGCGCGTCATCGCAGCGGCTTCGATCGGCAAAGCAGGCGTTGCCGAATCCGATTAGCATGGACTCGCCCCGCGGCGTGACGCGCCGCGGATTCCGACGATCCACCAGACCAACGACACATGATCACGACTCGCCTGCTCGACGCGGCCGACGCGGCGCTGTTCCAATCCCTGCGCCTCCGGGCGATCGAGACTTCACCGACCTCGTTCCTGCCGACCCGCGACGAACAGGCCGCGCTCTCCCTTGACGAAGTGGTGTCGCGCATGCGCCCGACGCCGGAGCTCGCGGTATTCGGCGCATTCGACGGCGACACGCTCGTCGGCATCACCGGCGTGCGCCGCGATGCGCGCACGAAGATCGCACACAAGGCGACGGTCTGGGGCCTGTTCGTCGATCCCGCGTATCGCGGACGCAGGATCGCTCAGTCGCTGCTCGAAAGCGCGACCGCGCACGCGGCGCAGGCGTGGCAATGCCGCCAACTGCTGCTGTGCGTGAACGAGATCAACGGCACTGCGGAGCGGCTGTATGCGTCGCAAGGGTTCGTGCGGTTCGGTACGGAACCGCGCTCCCTGTTCGTCGACGGGCGGTTCTACGACGAGCACCACATGATCAAGACGCTGTCATGACGCAGCGAAGCGGCCTGCATATCCGCAAATATGTGGGCGCACACTCACTTCACGAACGCACCCAAGACATCCGTTGTCGTACATTTATGCGCAAAAACTTCAAATCAGACAGATACGCGGTCGAGCCCTGATCGACCCGGCACGCGGAATGTGACAAGCTCGCTCAGGCGTCATCCGATCCACCTTGCCAGAGGAGCCCCACTTGCCTTCCCGTCACGGAGTCGACCTCATCCGCGCCCGCGCGCTGTTCGATCGCGAGCGCCGTGCCTTCACCGAAGCCATGCCGGTCTCCCGCGCGCTCTCCGCGGAAGCGTCCGAGCATCTGCTGTTCGGTGTGCCGTTGCACTGGATGCAGGACTGGTCGACGCCGTTCTCGCTGTACGTGAAGGAAGCACACGGCGCGACGTTCACCGACGTCGACGGCCATCGGTACGTCGATTTCTGCCTCGGCGATACGGGTGCGATGTTCGGCCATGCGCCCGAACCCGTCGCACGCGCGCTCGTCGAGCAGGCGACGCGCGGCTACACGACGATGCTGCCGAGCGAGGACGCCGCGTGGGTCGCGCGCGAACTCGCACGCCGCTTCGGGCTGCCGGTCTGGCAGTTCGCGCTGAGCGCGAGCGACGCGAACCGCTTCGTGCTGCGCTGGGCGCGCGCGGCCACCGGCCGCAACACGATCGTCGTGTTCAACGGCTGCTATCACGGCACGGTCGACGACGTGTTCGTCGATCTCGTCGACGGCCGCCCGGTGCAGCGCGACAGCCTGCTCGGGCAGTCGTATGACTTGCTCGCGAACACGCGTGTCGTCGAATTCAACGACCTGGCCGCGCTCGAAGCCGCGCTGAAGGATGGCGACGTCGCATGCGTGCTGGCCGAGCCCGCGATGACGAACATCGGGATGGTGCTGCCCGAGCCGGGCTTCTGGGAGGCCGCGCGCGAACTGACGCGCCGCTACGGCACGCTGCTCGTGATCGACGAGACGCACACGATCAGCAGCGGCCCGGGCGGCTACGCGGTCGCGCACGATCTCGAAGCGGACATGCTGGTGGTCGGCAAGCCGATCGCGGGCGGCGTGCCGTGCGCGGTGTACGGGTTCAGCGCCGAATTCGCGGAACGCGCGAAGCAGGCCAAGTTGAACGCGCCGCCCGGCCATTCCGGCATCGGCACGACGCTCACCGCGAACATGCTCGCGATGCATGCGATGCGAGCGACGCTCGCCGAGGTCGCGACCGACGCCGCGTATGCGCACATGTTCGAAGGCGCCGCGCGGCTGGCGACGGGGCTCGAACAGGCGATTGCGAAACACGGGCTGCCGTGGTGCGTGACACGGATCGGCGCGCGCACCGAATTCCAGTTCGCACCCGTGCCGCCGCGCAACGGCACGATCGCCGGCGCGCAGCTCGACAGCGAACTCGAGCACATCGTGCACCTGTACCTGCTGAATCGCGGCGTGCTGATCACGCCATTCCACAACATGATGCTCGTGTGCCCGCAGACTACCGCCGAGGACGTCGATCGGCTCGTCGCGCAGTTCGATGCGTGCCTGGGGGAACTGGTGTGATGGCGTGATGGCGTGATGCGGGAGGCTGATGCACGCGTCGGCCCGGACGCGGCGGTTGGTTCTCACGCGACCGGCAACGCAAGCCGCGCAAGCTCCGCGAAATACCGCGCGCCCACCGGCAGGATCGCGTCGTTGAAGTCGTACGTCGCGTTATGCAGCGGCACGCCGCCGTGGCCCCCCGCCTCACCGTTGCCGATGAACACGAAATTGCCCGGCACCGCATGAAGAAACGCGCCGAAGTCTTCCGAGATCATCATCGGCTGGACGTTCGGGTCCACGCCCTGCGCCCCGGCGACGTTCGTGGCGGCCCGCACCGCGACGTC
This sequence comes from Burkholderia cepacia, assembly GCF_001718835.1. Classification (NCBI taxonomy): domain Bacteria; kingdom Pseudomonadati; phylum Pseudomonadota; class Betaproteobacteria; order Burkholderiales; family Burkholderiaceae; genus Burkholderia; species Burkholderia cepacia. The sequence goes on from NZ_CP013444.1 coordinate 3,347,891, forward strand.
GACGTATTCCGGCGAATTCACCGTCGGCGCGAACTCGTGCGTGTACTCGAACGCACACGCCGCGCCGTGCGTGCGGCAGATCCCTTCGCTGATCTCGCGCATCCGCGTTTCCAGCAGCGCCTGCACGTCGCGCGAATAGCTGCGCGTGTCGCCCTTGATCGTCACCGTCGACGGCAGCACGTTGCGCAGCCCGTCGGTGACGAATTCCGTGCACGAGATCACCGCCTGCTGGCCCGGATCGAGATTGCGCGACACGATCGTCTGCAGCGCGAGCACGACCTGCGCGCCGATCACGATCGGATCGATGCCCATGTGCGGGCGCGCCGCATGCGTGCCGCGCCCGTCGATCCGGATCACGAAGTTGTCCTCGCTCGCCATGATGCCGCCCGCGCGCGTCGAGAAGGTGCCCGCGCGCATGCCCGGCATGTTGTGCGCGCCGAAGATCGCGTCGACCGGGAAGCGCTCGAACAGCCCGTCGGCCATCATCGCCTTCGCGCCGCGGCCATGCTCCTCGGCCGGCTGGAAAATGAAGCGCACGGTCCCGTCGAAATCCTTGCGCTCGGCCAGCAGTCGCGCGGCGCCGAGCACCATCGACATGTGGCCGTCGTGCCCGCACGCGTGCATCTTGCCGGGCGTCAGCGACGCGTGCGCGCGACCGGGTGCGCTTTCCGCGATGTTCAGCGCGTCCATGTCCGCGCGGATGCCGATCGCGCGCTTGCCGGTGCCGGCCGTCAGGTTCGCGACGAGCCCCGTGCCGCCGATCCCCCGATGCACGTCGAGCCCGAGTGTCGTCAGGATCGTCGCGACGAAGTCGGACGTCTTCACTTCGTCGAAACCGGTCTCCGGATAGCGATGCAGGTGCTGTCGCCAGGCCTTCAGTTGTCCTTGCAGCGTGCTTTCCATCCCGAACTCCTCGTCGATGTCGATGCCGATGCCGGTTACACGGCGACGGCGGCCGCCGTGCGATCCAGCCAGTCGCGCTGCCGCGCGAGCACGGCGTCGGCCGTCTCGCCGACGCAGCTCCGGTACACGGACGGCGCCGTCGCGCCTTCCGTATTGATCGCCAGCACGCGCGACGTGGCGTCGAGCCCCGCCGCGCGTGCCTGTTCGGGGTCGCGCATCAGCACGTCCAGCCCCGCAACGCCGGCCGCGCCCGATTCGCCGATCACGAGCGGCGCGTCGCGGCCGGTGCCCGCCGCGAAGCGGCGCATCGTGCGCACCGCGTCTGCGTCGTCGATCAGCATGAAGTGGTCGATGCACATCTCGAGGAAATCCCACGCCAGCGGCGACGCCTCGCCGCATGCGAGCCCGGCCATCACCGAATCGACGCTGCCGGTCGCCTTGGTCGCGCGCCCGGCCAGTGCACTCTGGTACAGGCAGTCGGCCTGGCGCGGCTCGACGACGATGAAATGCGGCCGCTGCACGCCGTCGCGCTCCCACAGATAACTCGCGACGCCCGCGGCGAGGCCGCCCACGCCGCCCTGCAGGAACACGTGCGTGAACGCGGGCGCACCGGGCGTGTCCGCCGCCTGGCCGACGAGTTCGGCCGCAATCACGCCGTAACCCTGCATCACGTCGCGCGGAATCGCTTCGTAGCCGTCGTACGACGTATCCGACACGACATACCAGCCGTTCGCCTGCGCGAGCTGTGCCGCGCAGACCACCGACTCGTCGTAGTTCCCCGCGATGCGCACGATCCGCGCGCCGTACGCGGAGATCGCGCGTTCACGCTCGGCATCGACGTTCGCGTGCAGCACGATCACGCACCCGCAGCCGATCGCGCGCGCGGCGGCGGCGAGCGCGCGGCCGTGATTGCCGTCGGTCGCGCTGATCACCGTCAGGCCGGCGAGCAGCGACGCGTGGCGGCCGGCGATCAGATCCTGCGGGTCGAGGCCGTGCGTGCGCCGCAGGCGCTTCACGAGCCGCACCAGCGCGATCGGCGCGCCCAGCGCCTTGAAGCTGCCGAGCGGCGAGCGGCACGACTCGTCCTTGACCGCGAGCCGCGCGACGCCGAATTGCGCGGCGGCGTCGGGCAGGCTCCACAACGGCGTCGGCGAGGCGCCGAGGAGAGGCCAGTGCGACAGCCACGCGCCGCTTTCGTCGGCGGACGCGATGTTCATCACGCGGCGCAGCGCGTGGGGATAGGCGGCGCGCGATGCGCGGGGGTTGGCGATCAGCATGGCAGGCTTGCTCCGGAGAGGCGGCCTCGGCAGAGGTCCGTTGGTTGAGTCGTATCGGGAAAGCGCCGGTTGCGCCTGCCCTCGATGAGCAAAATAATATTGCGCAGGCTGGTCAATAAAATCCCTAATCAAGCCGGCTTTGCGCAACAATTTCTCATTCTTTCGAGGTTTCACGCGCCATCATGACCACCCCACTCGATGCGTTCGATCGCAAGCTGCTGATGGAGATCCAGCGCGACGCGCAGACGCCGCAGAGCGAACTCGGCGCGCGCGTCAACCTGTCGACCGCGGCCGTGAACCGGCGCCTGAAACGTCTCGCGGACGTCGGCGTGATCGAGCGCTACACCGCCGTCGTCGCACCGGACAAGGTCGATCATCCGCTGACGATCGTCGTCAACGTCGAGGTCGAAAGCGAGCAGATCGACCAGCTCGACGCGATGAAACGCGCGTTCGAGCGCTGCCCGCAGATCCAGCAGTGCTACTACGTGACGGGGGAATGGGATTTCGTGCTGATCCTGGCCGTGCGCAACATGGATCAGTACAACGCGCTCACGCGCGAGCTGTTCTTCGCGAACAACAACGTGAAGCGCTTCAAGACGCTGGTGAGCATGGGGCGGGTGAAGGTGGGGTTGGGGGTGGCGGTGGACGTGGAGGAGTGAAATGCGAGCGGGAAGAACCCCAAGGCTTTTGCAATCAACGCTCGCCCTGAGGTTCGACAGGTTCACGACCGCTTACTACTGTCGCCCCAGTCAGCGAGTGCCAAAGCCGGTCACGGTTGCAATCAACGTAGCGCCGCAGGATGTTTTGTGTCCCTCGAAGGCGACGGGTACGCCATCCACCTTGAAGTTCTCGTCGCCCTCGATGATGACGCAATCGTGATGGCCGTCGCGCGGGCAGGAACAACGATCTCCCTTGCGCGCAACGGGAACGCCGTGGACCTTGAACTGTTGTGCCGAGGTTTGGACGACTTCCCCACCGTGGTCGGTGGGGTCGCCCAGGCGAATGATTCGACGCATGGCGTATCAGGTAGAGGAGTGTGGAGCATCAGCGCAGCTGTCATCGATGGCTTCCCGTCGAAGCGGGTCAGCCTCATGCAGCGCATCCCATGTGCTTTGCGGCGCACTCATGACACGTTCGCGTCCGCGTTGGGCGCATGCGCCGCCTGCTCGTCGCTCGCCAGCCTCCACACGGTAGCCGTGTTCGAGACGGGCTGCTCACCCTTGACACGCTGCCACAGCGACGGCTCGCTCGCGACCGCCACCTTGGGCATGATTTGCCCCTCCTGGATGAACTGGCGCCGCTCGCTGGCTATCGCGCCCGCTTCGTCGCACTGCCACCAGCCCGTTTGCGGGCAGGTGTAGCCGGTGACAACCGGCTTGGTTGCGGAAGCGACCGACGGTTCCCGACGAGGATAGGCCAGCGTGCGGTCCACCCCCGGCGGCGGTTCGCCCGGTTCGGGCTGGTGCCCCTCGTCGTTTTCCAGGAAGTACGGGTCGCTGCATTTCCAGTCCGCCAGCGCTTTGAGGTAGGACCAGTAGGCGACATCGGTGTAGCTCTGGTTCGTCCCCACCGCCAGGTCCCACGCCATCACCCCGCGCACCACGAATTCGTCTTTCGGCAGGGAGCTGTGATTGGTCTGGTTGTGTGCGATCTTGATCAAATCCTCAGCCGCCTCGTCCACCGTCTTGTAGACCGGGTAGCTTTTCCCATAGATGTCTACCTCCATGCGCACCACTTCGTAGTTCGGACCGTAGACTTGGCGGTATGCGTCCACGTCGCGGGCGTCGCCGCCACTGATAGTAGGCTCAAGCTTGTCTCGGTACTGGTGAAAATCCTTGAGGCGCCCGTTCCATCCAGCCAAATTCTTCCAGGCTGTGTCCCCAGCCGTATTCTTCGCCTGCTCCATGTGTTGCCGCAGTGCTTGATTCATCAGCCACGGCACGGTGGGCGCGTTGATGTAGACGGCTTCTTCAGCCTCGTTCGGGGGCGAATAGACGCCATAAACGCCCAAGACTTTTTCGGACTTCGGAATCCAGAACTCCGTGCGCTCCGTGCCGATCTCGTTGCCATCATCGTCCTTGGTGATGGCAAAGCTCTTGGCGCACGCAACGTAGCTGTATTTGCCCTTGCCTGCCTCGATGTTCTCCGCGAACATGCGCACTCGCAGGTTGGAGGCGCCCACGCGCTCCTGCTCGGATTGCATCATCGCGCGCCAGCCGATCGAGCGCAACACACTGGCGCCCATCACCCGGTCGTGCGGGTTAGCGTAGACGTAGAACTTGCCGTATTCCTCGCGGTTCAACAGCGGCTTGCGTGCCGGGGTGCAGAGGCACATTTTTTCCAGCTCGCTGTCGGTCGTGGCGTCGGCATGTTCGCCGGCCTCCTTCACCACTTCAGCCACGGCCTTGAGGGTGGCAAAGCGCGCCGCCTGGGAGACCACGTAGGCCTCGCCGAACTGCGCGCACTCCATCAGGCCGCCGGGGTCGTTCAGGCTGAAGGGGCTGTTGCATACGAACAGCGCCTCCGGGCCGCGCACGCCTTGTTCCTTGAGCATGAGCGTGGCGAGCATCGACACCATGGTGCCCTGGCTGTGGCTGACGATGTTGATAGTCTCATGCGGACTGTTACGGCGAACGGTGGCAATCAGATGGGCCAGTCGGCGAGCGGCGTGCACATAGTACGTGCGTGGCGGGCAGTCGGTCAGGTAACGGTCCGTGACGGGGTTGACGCGCTGGAAGGCTAGCGTGAAACCTTTGTCCTTGCGGAACATGTGCCACAGCCCCGACGTGCCGTTCTGAAAAGGGCCTCCGCCCCAAGCGTCATCCTCATCCAGTGCGACCGGGTAATCGCGAAGCTCAGGATGGGTGCGGTCATTCAAATCGCCCGCGCTGGGGCGGCCGTAGTCACCCTTGCGCGACTTGAAGCCCCAGTAGAAGCGAATCACCGGAGACTTGGCGACCAAGTACTCGGAGTTGGCGGCGGTCTGACCGCCTTCGAAAAGAGGACGAGTGCGCTTGAGCGGACGATCGAGGCTGTAGGTGTAGTTGGGATCATCTTTTTTATAGACCGATGTCCGTAATTCGACTTCGCTCCCCCATCTCCCCAGTCGATCATTTAGGCCCGCGCAGATATGCTTCTCAGCGTCGTTGTACCACTCGCCCTCGCTGTTGACGCCATGCACGAAGATCACGAGGCACGGTAGTGGGTTGGTTTGGCGATACACCGGCTTGCCTTCGTGCTCTGGGCCATCGATGGAGCGGCCAAGTTCGAGTCCAAGCGGTGTGGATTCGTACTTCAGCCGCACCTCCTTGAGTTCATCGACCTTGGGAGTGAACTGCTTGAACTTGGGGGCTTTCATGGAGTCGGGCTCGGGTTGGCGGCGGACGGTTTTTGCTGTTGCTGCTTTTGCAACTGGCGCTCACGGTTGATTGAGGGACGCCAATGGAGGTCCCTTCTACACGTGAAATACTCAGCCGGACTCACTGGAAAACTGAGTTGTTCACGAGCGAGCTTGCGAATGCGGTCGCCCTCAGGATCTTGGGAGCTACTGGCCTGATATTTGAGCGTGATTTCCTGCTTTGTGGGATCTATGACGAACCACCTTGCGCCTCCCCATTTATTAAATGCTCCACGTGGCCCCTCATCGCCTCCGCCTCCGGCATAGATGTCGTTTCCGACTACAACAACGTCGCTGCCACCGCTGACTTGTGGCCGAAGCAATTTAAACGTTCGCCCCTTGTCAAAGGAAACATAGACAGCCAAATCATTCCGGGCTACCACATAGGGGGAGTTGACCACCTTAAACACCCCCGTCGGATTGCCCTTCTTGTTCGCGTCAATCTGCGTTCGAACCCCCAACTGCTCGTCCACGTAGAACAAATTGTCTTGGCACGGCAAATTGAAGCCGGGCTCTGGATCATTCTCGATGTAGCGATGCTCATCAAAGCGATACACCACCTGCTTGGGCGGCCGCGCGATGTTGTTCAGCGTCTTCTCGCTGATCGTGTCGCCAAAACCCACGGACGCTGCGGCCCGGTCGGCGGGCGAGAGGCCACAGCCGGCCAACGACAGCATTGCTGCGGTTACGCTGGTCAGCATAGCAATGCGGGTGCTTCGCATATTGGAAATAACTCCTTGTTTCTGCGCCACTTCCTTGAGCCGATCGGCCTTGGTGACGAAGTTCTTGAACTTGGGAACTCTCACGGGTTCGGGCTCGCGTTGACGGTGACCGGATTATGCTGTTGCTGCTTCTGCAACTGGCGCTCGCGGTTAATTGAGGGACGCCAGTGCAAATCCTCTCTACAAGAGAAATACTCAGCCTGACTCACTGGGAAACTGAGTTGTGCGCGGGCGAGTTTGAACAATTCTGGATATCGCGGATCTGGCTCGGGCACCGGCCCTCCTCCCGACGCCAGTCGTTTCAAGTCATACGGAGAAAAGGGTTTTCGCGCTATATATTGCAGCTCAATCTTTTGCTCGTCTGGCTTGATGACTAGAAATCTGATGGCCCCAAGGGTGAATGCTCCACGAGGCCCGTCTGCTCCGCCGCCGCCCAAGTAAATGTTGTCGCCAACGACGACGACATCAGTGCTACCACCAACATCAGGAACAATTTTGAAGGTGCGCCCCTGGTCGAATGAAACACGAACAGCTGCATCGCTTCTTGTGACCACGTAGGGCGAGTTGACGACCTTGAACACCCCTTCTGGATTGTGTTTTCTATTTCCGCCAACCTGCGTCCGAATGCCTAACCGCTCATCCACATAGAACAACTCCGCCTGACACGGCAGGTTGTACCCCGGCCCCGGATCGTTCTCGATGTAGCGATGCTCATCGAAGCGATACACCACCTGCTTGGGCGGCCGCGCGATATTGTTCAGCGTCTTCTCGCTGATCATGTCGCCGAAACCCACGGATGCTGCGGCCCGGTCGGCTGGCGAGAGGCCACATCCGGCCAACGCCAGCATTGCTGCGGTTACGCTGGTCAGCATGGCAATGCGGGTGCTTCGCATATCGGAAAAAACTCCTCGTTTCAGTGCCACTTCCTTGAGCCAATCGACCTTGGTGACGAAGTGCTTGAACTTGGGAACTCTCACGGGTTCGGGCTCGCGTTGACGGTGGACAGGTTTTGCCGTTGCTGCTTCTGCAACTGGCGCTCACGGTTGATCGAGGGACGCCAATGGAGGTCCTCCCTACACGTGAAATACTGATCCGGGTCTTGATACCGGCTATTGGCCACATGTTCGCGGGCGAGCTTGCGAATGCGATCTCCCTCGGGGTCTTGAGAATTGCCGGATCGATATTTACGCGTGATTTCCTGCTTAAAAGGGTCAATCACAAACCAATAGGCAAATCGGCGCTCACCAAATGCCCCATGCGGCCCGTTCTCACCTCCACCTCCGGCGTAGACGTCGTTCCCTACAACGACAACATCGGCGCGACCACCAACCACGACGAATTTAAAGCTGCGCCCCTGATCAAAGGAAACATAGAGGCCACCGTCATCCCGAGCGATTACATAGGGCGAGTTGACCACCTTGAACAGCCCCGTCGGATTGCGCTTGCCGTTCCCGCCGAACTGCGTGCGGACGCCCAGCGTTTCATCCACGTAGTACAACTCCGCCTGACACGGCAGGTTGTACCCCGGCCCTGGATCATTCTCGATGTAGCGATGCTCATCGAAGCGATACACCACCTGCTTGGGCGGCCGCGCGATGTTGTTCAGTGTCTTCTCGCTGATCGTGTCGCCGAAACCCACGGATGCCGCAGCCCGATCAGTCGGCGAGAGACCACAGCCGGCCAGCGACACCAACGCCGCCGTGGTAGCGACCAGCAGCATGCCGCGCGTAACAACACGGCGATGCCATGAGCAGGAATGAGGCTGGTGCTTCAACGAGGTCTCCGTGAATGATCCCGCATGGCTGGCCCTACTCAACCACGCCGGGGCCGCCAGCGCCGCAGCACGTGCTGATCGAGCGGTGCGTCCGAAGCGATCTTGCCGCCCTCGATGGTCGTGCGCGTCTCGTTCTGACCGGGGCGCACGATGACATGACTGTCAGGCACAGGGCCGTTGCCCAGCTTGTCCACGACACGGATCGGTTCGTCAGGCTTCAACGCCGACGTCACCTCATGCGGCACCACCGGCCGGCTGTCCGGCCCCACGAACGAATAGTCCGCCGAATGCACCTGGAACGCGCCGTTGGTGCCGCTCGTGATGCCCCCCTGACTCAAATCGATGTAGCTGCCGCCCCCGTTGATGCGCACCCCGTCCGTTCCGTTGATGTCCACCCGCTTGCCTTCCATCTTGATGTCCAGCTTCGCCAGGATGTTGATGCCGTTCTTGAGCGCCTGCATGTCGATGTCCCCGCTGGCGGCCACCAGCTTCAGGCCGACCCGGTAGGCAAACAGCCGGATCGCGTCCTTGGCGCTGGCGAGCAAGCTGCGCCCGGTGGCAATGCTGGTGTGCCCGCCGCTGGTGATCGCGTGATGTGCGTTGCTCTGCTGGTGCGTGCTGCCGGCCGTGCTGCTCTCGATTCCCGCCGGGCTGGCCAGCATCAGGTGCGGCTGCTGGAACTCGGGGAAGCGGCCCTGCGCAGGATCGCCGCCGCTGCCCGTCAGGCCGGCATTCTGCTCGTGCAACTGCTTGGCAACCTCGCCCTGGTCGTCCGCCTGCTGCGCCCCCGCCATCCGCGCCGCATCCGACAACCGTTCGTGCATCTCATGGGCCACCGTCAGCCGCGCCAGCGGCGCAGCTGCATCCATCATGTTGCCGCCCCCGTTGGGGGCTTCGGTGGTCAGTTGCATGCCGGCAGCGGCGCGGTGCGCGCCGTGCCCTTCGGTGTCCAGCGCGAAACCCTGGCCGCGCGGGTTCTGTCGGCCGGTCGTGCCGTCGATCCGCGTGATGTGCCCGAGGCTCAGCGTGCTATTGAGGTGATCGCTCTTGAACTGCGCCTGAATCCGGCCCGCCGTGTCGTCCAGGATCAGGTGGTTGCTGCGGCCGTCGGGATCGTTGCCGCCGCCCGACGTCAGCTCCCGGCTGCGGATGCCCATCAGCGCCTTCTGCGCCGGCAATTGCCACGGCGGCATGCGCTGGGCGTTATGCACGACGCCAACGGCGAGGAAGTGATCGGGGTTGCCGTCCAGTGCGATCACCCATACCTCGCTACCCGCGCGCGGCCACGACACCATGCCGGTTTCGCCGCCGGCCCAGTTGGACGCCACCCGCACGCGCGCACTGACCTTCCCCTCCCGTTCCCAGTGGAACCGGACCAGGATGCGGCCGTGTTCGTCGACATCCAGCGCGCCCAGCCCGCCGGCGGCGACGACCGTCGCGGTCTGGTGTCCGTCCATCCTCACGTCGACGCTGTTCCTGCCTCGGCCGGGACGCCACGGCACCGCGCGCTTGATCGCACTGAAGCGGTTGCGGTATTCACCTTTCCGGCCGGCAAGCAGCGCCGCCGGCGGTGCCTCGTGGCCGCCCTGCCGCCCGAGTTCCGCAAGGTAGTTGTTGCTCGCGCTGTGGCTGGCCTCCACGATCAGGTATTCGCTGTCCTCTTCGCGCTCCGTGTTGCTGAAGTGGTCGGACAGGGAAAACCAGCAGCCGGTCGCCACGCTGCCGCTGTTGCCCTCGGCCTGGTATTGCTGAGCGTGCGCTTCGACTTCCTCGCGGCGCAGATGCATGAGCGCAACGCCCATCGCGTCTTCCTTCGTGAATCCGTAGTGCCCCACGTATTCGTGCGCTTCCAGGTCCGGCACGCGGCCCTGCTTGTGCTGCGCCGGTTCTGCATGGTGCTGCGGCTTCGGGTGCTTGAAGTCGATTGCGCTCGCCGCGAACAGCGCGGCCGCCGCCGTCTGCACGGGCATCCAGCGCTGGATGGCGTTTTCTTCCTGCGGTCCACCCTGGGCCTGGAAGGGTATCCGGCGCTCGCCCGCCACGGGCGGGCACTGGCTGCTGCTGTTGAAAATGACCAGCTGGTGGCCGGTTGCATCGTGTTCGTAGCGACTGGTCCAGCCCCGTGCTTCCAGCCTGCGGTAGATGTAGTTGTGGTCGCTCTCGCCCAGGCCACCGCCCTGTACGGCCATGGTGAACGGCGTATCCTCGCCGCTCACGTCCCAGCGCCACTGTGCCCAGGCGCCATAGCCTTGCAGGATTTCAGCAAACTGCTCGTACAGGCTCTGGTCCCGGAACACGCGGTTGTTGATCCGGTGCCGCGCGAACCACAGCCACGGCCGGAGCACCGCACGGTAGGTCGCCACGCCGGGGTCGCTGCCGACCAGCGAGAATTCCGCAACGTACCCGGTGAACCAGCGCAGGGTGCCGTCCGGCTTGACCAGGGATACCGCCAGCAGCTTGCCGAGCATATCCGCCAGCACGAGGCCGGCGCTGTCGGCCAGTAGCGTCAGCTCGAAACGGAAGTCCTGGCCCAGGCCCTCCTTGGCTTCCAGGCGCTCGACGACCATCTGCACGGGGATGGAGCGCCCACGCAGGCCGGTGGCCGTGGGCGCGTCGTCCTTCGGAAACGACAGACCCAGCAGGCGCGTGTCCTGCTGGAAAAAGAGGTCTAGCGGATGCGGCATCCGGTCGGCTTCGGCCATGGTCTTGCTTGCTCGGAATGTTGGCGACAAGCGTACACAGCCGCGGCCAAGTCGGGCGCGGCTGTGTACGGCGATTCAGAGGGAAGCGATGACAGGGAAGCGGCCGATATTCAATAAAACGACGTCAGATCTTCGCCTGATTTAGATAGAGGCACGGCAGCGATTTTATACACCCGTTCGTTTGATAATTCGAAACCCCCAGCTTTGGCGGAAAAGCATACCAAATCCTGACAATTGAGCGCAAGAATGTTTACGGAACGGACGCCGCAATTAGTGCGCTCGAGCTAGTCTTGCCACGTCATAAATCCGGAATCTGACCTGAACCGCACCGGGAATCGAGAAGACTGGTTGGTTTAAATTGACGAGTGCATGGCGGTCTCAAGAATCAAGTGCAACGTTTCGCTAATCCAGCGGCAGCCAATTCAATGGCCATCGCCTCTTCCGGCGTTTTCCAGCCGAGGGTTTGACGCATTCCATTACACACAAGTCTGCTGCTCAAGCTCGCGCGCGTATGTGATGCCGGCAGCAAAATCCACCACTCGCTGCATGCCTAGCCAGATGGTTTTGACGCCAGGCTCGCCGTCGCCTTTGCGGGCGAGGAAGCCGCCGAGCCTGGCGACGAGCCGTACCACTTCGTTTAGCCGCGGCGGTTTGTCGGGTGGGGCCTTCTTGTTGAGGATGAAGGCGGCCCTCCATTCATCGGGCTCGAATAGCAGTCCGGCATCGAGGTCCGGGCACGTTCGACCTAACCGCATGAGACGAGCAATGCGCCACGCCACCACCATGAACACCGCCAGCGCCCGCTCGATGCGCTCGATCGTGCTCAGTTGTAGCGCCTCGACTCGGCAACCGTTCTTCAGCACATGAAAGAAGGTTTCCACCTCCCAGCGGGCGCGGTACCAATCGATCAGCCGTGCGGCCTCGGTCATATCCGGCACGTCGCGATTGGTCAGCAAGCGCCATTCGATCGGCGTCACCCCGGCGGGCGCGTCAATCTCGCGCGCAACAAGGCAATTGATCGACACCACACCGCCCTGACCATCGGGCACGTCGATCCGACGACTCCAGATTTGCTGCTGAACCTCCCGCGCCTTCTGTCGCTGGCGACCATGCAATGTGAAGCGGATTTCACCGAGCGGCTCAGCTTGCGTGGCGTGATCCCAGAGCCTTTGACCCTCGGGCAACACGCGATTGTGCTGGGCGCGAATCAGCCAGTCGGCCGGGTAACCCAAATCGCGCGCTTTGGCCATCAGCTCGACAATGTCCGACTCCCGGTCCGCGACATACACCAACCGTGTGCCGGGCAGATCCACCGCCTGCTCGGCCACCCGTTCGTATCCCTCGATCCAGCGCGTGCTTTCCTTGATACCGCCCCGCTTGCCTCGGGCGTCCTTGCGCTCACGCGACCACATCCAGGCATTGAGCACGCCCAACGGTTCACGCTGTAGCGTGACCGCGTAGGTCGCATGAACGTACATGCCGCGCTGGGCTTCATACGACAACGGCCCCAGTCCAGCGATCTCCTGCCCGTTAAAGTTCAGCTCGGTCGTGTCATCCAGGCACAGCACCACCTCGCATGCCCGCATCCGCTCGGCCGCGCTCTGCCAGTGCGGCTCCATGACGTCGGTCCATTCCAGCTTGTCCTGCGCGAAGAACCGATAAGCCGCCGCCGTCTCAGCCCAGCCGCCGCACGCCAGCGGAATGCTCGCCGTCGGATTGCCCGACAGTTGCTCGGCCAGCAGGATCGCCCGCCGGTTCAGCCGCTTGTCGCCCAGATCGATGCCCTTGAATTCCATTGCTGCCCAGCTCTCCGTTGCTCGTGCCATTCGCGTGCCGCGCAAAAAGCAAGAGTAAACGGCAAGCCGCGACAGTTTACAAGCCGATCACGCCGACTTGTGTGTAATGGAATGGGTTTGACGAGGACGGCCATTGAGCAATTTGGCGATGTCGTTCAACTGCGTTTGCGTGACGCCCGACAGGTCCATGCCCTTGGGCAAGAACTGGCGCAGCAAACCGTTGGTGTTCTCGTTGCTGCCTCGCTGCCAGGGCGCGTATGGGTCCGCAAACCAGATATCGAGATTCAGCCGCTCGGCCAGTTCGACATGACAGGTCATTTCCGATCCACGGTCATACGTCAGGCTCTCGCGCAAGAACGCCGGCAACTTCTTCATCTGGCGCGTGAAGCCTTCGAGTGCATCCTTCGCCGTACAGCCGTCCATGCGGCACAGCACCACGAAGCGTGTCTTGCGCTCGACCAGCGTGCCCACGCAGGAGCGATTGAAGGCGCCCTTGACCAGATCGCCTTCCCAATGCCCCGGCCATTTGCGCGTTTCGATCTGCTCGGGCCGGTGAATGATGCGCAGTTCTTCCGGTACGAAGCTCTTGCGGGCAAGGGTCTTGCGCGGGTTGCCGCGCGCAGGCTTTTCCTGGCGAAGCGCCTCGATCATGGCTTGCTTCAAGCCACCACGAGGATGGGTGTAAATCGCCGCGTAGATCGTTTCGTGGCTGACGCGCTGGTCGGGGCTGTCTGGGTGCATTTCGCGAAGTCTGGCAGCAATTTGCTGCGGCGACCAGCGCCGATAGACCAGTTGATGATGCACATGCCAGTACAGCGCGCTTGCGGCAAGCAGTTTGCGCGGCCGCCGGCTTCGCTCCCGCCGTGCGCGGTAGGCCTTGGCCGCGACCGTCGCGTCATAACTTCGCGCAGACTCGGCGCGGTTGCGCGCCAGTTCTCGCGTGACGGTCGATGCGCTGCGTCCGAGCAGTCGGGCGATCGCGCGCACGCTCACCTTCTTTCCGCTTTCGATCATGATCACCGCACGTTCTTCCGCGCTCAGGTGGCTGTAGCTTTTCTTCATCGCAACACCCTATCTCAATACAGGTGTTGCACTTGAAACTAGAGTCTAAGCATCCAGAACTCGGTCCGTGGTCACCGACAACTGAAGCTCGCCGCCGAATTCACATCCCCCGCCCCGCTATACCGCGCCACCTGCGGATACGGACACAGCGGGCGCGTACGTCCCGCCCCCCACGACGCCGGCACTTCCGCATTCGGAATCACATTCGTCCCATCGCGCGCGGTGGCGACGACCGCCTCCGGCGGCTGCCCCTGCTCGACCCACGCGACGAGCGGCGTCAGCAGGTCGAACTGGTCGGCCGCCGGGCCGCCCGCGCAGTGGTTCATCCCCGGCACCGGATAAAGGCGCGCGAAATCCGACGCATCGCCGCCGTTCGCCTGGGCGAGCCGCGCATACCAGTCGCGCGTGTCGTCGAACGAGAACACCGGGTCGCCCGTGCCGTGATAGACGAGCAGCTTCGCGCCGCGCGCCTTCAGCGCGGACAGGTTCGTGTCGTCGGGCGGCGTCATGAACGTCCACGCGGATTGCGTGTACGTGCCGTTCGTCGCGAAGATCGCCGGTGCGTCGTTGTCCATGTCGAAGCCGAGTGCGAAACCGGGCAGGTTCGCGAGCGTCGCGGCGCTTTTCGGCGGCGTCATGAACGTGAACGCCATCGCGACCGGATCGAGCGTGATCGAATTCGACTGCTTCCACGCGGCCCAGTTGCTGCCGGCGACGCCTGGATCGTACGGAAAGCTCGCATACAGCGCCGCGCCCGCGCTGTTGCGTGCCCCCGTGAACACGTTCTCGAGCGCGGTCTTCTGCGCAGGCGTCAGGCAGGCCCCCGTGCGCGTGCCGTTCGCACAGGTCGGGACGTCCGACTCGACGCTGAAGTGCGCCTGGCACGCGGCGACGTCCTGCACCATCCCATCGGCAGCCCCGTCGAGCGCATCGCATTTCTCGAGGATCTTCGCGCCGACGAACTGCCGCTCCGCATCGGTGAAGCCGCTGCGGATGTCCGGCAGCCCGTTCGATCCCGTCGCCGATGCGATCTTCGCGAACTGCTGCGCGCCGTACATCTCGCCGATCGCCGCCTTCGGCAGATGAAAACCCGGATCGCCCGCGATGATGCCGTCGTAGTCGGCCGGGTTGCGCGCCGCCGTGACCATCGCGTGTCGGCCGCCGTTCGAGCAGCCGCCGAAATAGCTGCGGTCGGGCGCCTTGCCGTACGCGAGCCGGATCACCTGCTTCGCCATCGGCGTGAGCGCGTCGACCGCGCCGTAGCCGTAGTCGATGCGCGCCTGCGGATCGAGGCCGAACAGCGGATTCTGTGCGGCGCTGTGCCCGGAATCCGAACTGATCACGGCAAACCCCATGTTCAGCGCATCGTTCAGCGGCCCGCCGCCGCCGATCTCGCCGGTCGCGGTCACGACGTTGCCGTCGAGCCCGCCGTTCGCCTGGTAGAAGAAGCGGCCGTTCCACGCTTTCGGCAAGCGCATCTCGAAGCCGATTGCGTAGGTCTTGCCGTCCACCGCGCTCACGCGCTCGTTCATCTTCCCGTCGATCACGCAGTGCTCGGCGACCGGCTTGCCGGCGACCGTCAGCGCGCCGGCCGCCGCGGTCGTCACCGACGTGAACGACGTGTTCGCATACGCGAGCTTCGCGGCGAGCGCGTCGCAGGTCTGCGCCATCGCGGCCGGCGTCGCGGCGCTCAAATGCGGGGAAGCCGGCAAGATCGAATCGTCGCCGCCGCACCCGGCGAGCATGGCCGCCGCGGACAGCGGCGCAACGCAAAGGAGTACGGATTTGTTCACGGTGTCTCCGTTTCGTCAGGAAAGTGGCTCAGAACAGATGCTTGACGCCGACCATCGCGCCGAGCTGCCCCATGCCTTCGCCGGGCGTCGTGCCCGGCCCGCCGCCGCTGACCGCGTAGCGCGCATGCGCGCTGTTCCACAGATACGACGATTGCGCATAGACGGCCGTGCGCTTGGTCAGCAGATAGGTCGCGCGCAGCGTGGCCATCGTCGCGCGCGTGTCGTGCTCGCTGTTGACGATCCGGTAGCCCTCGCCGTCGACGGTGAACAGCGGCGTGAACGCATACGACGCGCCGACGAAGAACAGGTCAGAATGCGCGCCCGGCGCGGCCGGCGAACCGGTCGACACGCGCCGCCCGATCCAGCCCGCGCCGATCCGCGCATGGCCGACGTTCACGTAGCCGCTGACGTGCGTGCGCGCATCCTTGTCCGCGCTGGTCGTGAAGGCGGCGGGCGCGACACCGTCGAAGAAGCTCGCCGCAGCATTCGCGCCGCCGCGCTGCTCCTCGTACGACGCCGCCGCACCGAAGTACGCGCTGTCGTACTTGAGCATCACCGACCAGTTGCGGCACTGCGTGGCGTCGCCCGGCACCTGCCCCGCGCACGTGCCCTGCCCCGGCGAGTTGCCGGTGCCCGCGCCGTCGCGGCCGAACGAATACGCGGCGCCGAACGTGAAGCCCTTGTAATTCGCCGTGTACGTGACCGCGTTGTCGGCGCGGCCGTTCGGCACGTACGCGTCGAACGAGCCGAGCCCGTAGATGTCGGGGCCGATGATGTCCGCGCCCTGCAGCGCGAGGTAGGTCATCGTGTACTGGCGGCCGAACGCGAGCGTGCCGAAGCCGCTCTTGAGCCCGACGAACGCCTGCCGGCCGAACAGCCGGCCGCCCTGGCCGAGATCGCCGCCGCGCACGTTGAAGCCGCTTTCGAGCGTGAACACCGCCTGATAGCCGCCGCCGAGATCCTCGGTGCCGCGCAGGCCCCAGCGCGACGGCAGTTCGCCCGTCACGCCCGGCATACGCACCACGTGGTCGCCGGCCGCGTTCGCATGCGACACGAATTCGACGCCCGTATCGATGATCCCGTACAGCGTCACGCTCGACTGCGCGTGCGCGCCCGGCGCGGCCAGTGCGCAGCACGCGCCGGCGGCCAGCAGGGCCTGGGTGTTCTTCATGATGGTGTCTCCGAACCTGTGTTGATGTCGCGCTCTGACGGCGCTCGTGGTTGAAAAAGCGACTCAGGAATCAGTCGCCCGCCTGCGGCCGCCCGATCAGCAGCCACGCGGCGACGGCCGCGACGAGCGTGACGGGGATGCTCGCGCCGATCACGACCGGCGCGCTGCGGCCGGCGGCGAGCAGCGTCGCGGCCGCGAGCGGCCCGACGACGGAACCGAGCCGGCCGACGGCCACCGCCGTGCCGACGCCCGTACCGCGCATCGCGGTCGGGTAGTAGATCGCTGCGAGCGCATACAGCACCGACTGCCCGCCGACCACGAACATCCCGGCCGCGAACGCGGCCGCCGCGAGCGACGCGAAGCCGGGCGCGGCCGCGAGCGCGGCGAGCGACAGCACGATCCCGACATACATGCCGCCGACCACGCGCGACGCGCGCATCCGGTCGAGCGCCGCGCCGATGCCGAGCGCGCCGAGCCCCGCACCGACGTTGAACGCGATCTGCACGAGGCCGACGTGCTCGCGATCGAGCCCGCGCGCGGCCATCAGCGACGGCAGCCAGTTCAGCAGGAAGTAGAGGACGATCAGCGTGCAGAAGTAGCTGACCCACAGCGCGACCGTCGACGTCGTGCGGCCGTCGCCGAACAGCGTGCGGGCGACGCTCGTGCGCGCGGCCGCGGCCTGCGTGCCGGCGACGTCGAGATACGCGCGCGACTCGGGCAGGCACCACACCAGCAGCGGCACGAGCAGCAGCGGCCCCGCGCCGCCGACGTAGAAGATGTGCCGCCATTCGGTATCGCCGGCGAGCAGCACGCCGATCAGCGACGCGATCACGCCGCCGAACGGGATGCCGCAGTACATCGTCGCCACCGCGCTGCTGCGCGAGCGCGGCTCGACCGCTTCGGACGACAGCGCGATCAGGTTCGGCATCGCGCCGCCGAGCCCGATGCCGGTCAGCACGCGCACGACGACGAGCATCGCGAAGGTCGACACCTGCGCGGTGGCGATCGACAGCAAGCCGAACAGCACGACCGACGCGATCAGCACGCGCTTGCGGCCGATCCGGTCGGCGAGCCGCCCGCCGAGCATCGCGCCGGGCAGCAGCCCGAAGGTGCCCGCGCTGAACGCGATGCCCATCTGCGACACGGAGAGCCCGAATTCGCGCGCCATGCGCGGTGCTGCAACGCCGACCGACTGCAGGTCGAGCCCTTCGAGGAGGGCGATCGCGAAACACAGTGCGAGCGTGGTCGCGATCGCCGGCTTCTCTGCAACATAGGTGTTCATTTTGTCTCCAGTCCTATGCAAATCCCACGCGCGCATCCGCCGGCGGCCAGAGGCCGACGAACGCGCTGTCTCCTGATCGAACGGCAGCTTTTATCAGGCTGCCTGATTATGTAGTCGAAAAAAACCGGTCGGCAGCTCACCCGACCGGCCAATGCTCAAGCGTGGATCACATCCGGGTCACCGGCCGCCGGGTCGCCGGCCGTCGCGTCGTACAGCGCGTCGATCGTCGCCGCGCGATGCTTCTGCACGGCCGCCTGGTTCAGCGAGCCCTTGTCGGTGACCTCGCCGAGATCGAGCGACGGCGGCGTGTCGATCAGCCGGATGCGCGCGACGAACGTCGAACCGCCGCTCGCATGCCGGTTCAGCGCGACGAGCCATGCCGCGAACGCCGCGCGCACGGCCGGCGCGCGCAGCACCTCGGAAACCGATGCATCTGCCGCGAGCCCCGCCAGCGCGCGGCACGCGTCGACGCGCGGAAACACCAGCAAGCCGATGTCGTCTCGATCGATCCCGGTGACGACCACGTCCTGCACGTACGGCGCGCCGCTCGACACCGCGTTCGCGCGCAACGGCCCGACGCTGACGAACGTGCCGCTGCTCAGCTTGAAATCCTCGGTCAGCCGGCCGTCGAACAGCAGCCCGAGTTCCGGCCGCGCCGGATCGGCAAAGACGCCCCGCGTCGCCGCTGCGGTAATAGCCTTCTTCGTCGAACACGTCGCGCGGATCGACGTCCGCGTGCCAGTATCCGCGCATCACGTTCGGCCCCTTGAAGCGCAGTTCGTGCTTGCCGCCGCACGGCACCAGCTTCGCGTCGCAGCCAGGCGCGGGCAGCCCGATGTAGCCGGCGCGCATCAGCGGCCCCGTCGTGAACAGGCACGACGGCGACGCCTCCGTCATCCCGAGGCCGGCCATGATCCGGATGCGCTCGCCGCAATGCGCTTCGGTCACGCGGTCGAGCCGGTCCCACGCGGCCTGCGACAGCCCCGCGCCGCCGAAGAAATACAGCTTCACGCGCGAGAAGAACGTGTCGCGCAACGCCGCATCGCGTTCGAGCGCGGCGGTCAGCTCTTCCCAGCCCTTCGGCACGTTGAAGTAGATCGTCGGTGCGATCTCGCGCAGGTTGCGCACGGTTTCGTCGAAGCGGCCCGGCACCGGGCGGCCGTCGTCGACATACAGCGAGCCGCCGTTGTACAGCGCGATGCCGAGGTTGTGACTGCCGCCGAACGTGTGATTCCACGGCAGCCAGTCGACCAGCACCGGCGGTTCGTGCGTCAGCTCGGGCATCGTCTGGCGCAGCATCTGCTGGTTGCTGCACAGCATCCGGTGCGTGGTCGGCACCGCCTTCGGCTGCTTCGTCGAACCGGACGTGAACAGGATCTTCGCGAGATGGTCGGGGCCGACCGCCGCATGGATTTCATCGATCGTGCGCGGGACGGTGTCGAGCATGCGCGCGAACGGCACGGCGTCGCGCCCTGCGTCGGCACTGCCGCCCTGCGCGACGATCAGCGCCGCATCGGCCGGCAGCGTCGCGTCGAGCGCACGCGCGAACGGCGCGCGCTCCGCGACGAACACCGCGCCCGGCCGCAGCACGCCAAGCGTGTGACGCAGCTTGCCGTAGTCGGTCGACACCAGCGAATACGCGGGCGAGATCGGCGAGTACGGCACGCCGGCCAGCATCGCCGCGAACATCAGCTGCAGATGCTCGAGATCGTTGCCGGACAGCACCGCGAGCGGGCGCTCGGCCGTCAGCCCGAGATCGACGAGGCCCTGGCCGAGCGCGCGGGCGCGTTCGAGCATCTGCGCATAGGTGATCTCGATCCAGCGGCCGTCGGCGCCGCGCCGTGCAGCCAGCACGCGGTCGGGATGCGCGTGCGCGCCGTTCGCGAGGCAATCGGTGAGGCGCTCCGGATACGCGCCGAGCGGTTCGAGCGCGTGCAGCCGCCAGGTGCCGTCGCCGTCACGATGGATGTCGGTGTCGCCCTGCGCGACCGCCACCGCGCGATAGCGTGCGCCGCCGGCATTGCGATCCGTGGCGTGCGAGGTCATCGATGCGTTCATCGTTTCCCTCTCAGATCGGGTAGTGCCGCGGCGTGGTCTGCACGGTGATCCAGCGCAGCTCGGTGAATTCGGCGATCGACGCGCGGCTGCCGAAGCGGCCGTAACCGCTCGCCTTCGTGCCGCCGAACGGCATCTGCGCCTCGTCGTGCACGGTCGGCCCGTTGACGTGGCAGATCCCCGATTCGATCCGGCGGGCAACCGTCATCGCCCGTGCGATATCGCGGCTGAACACGCTCGCCGACAGCCCGAACTCGCTGTCGTTCGCGAGCGCGACCGCTTCGTCGTCGCTGTCCGCGCGCAGGATCGCGACCACCGGCGCGAACGATTCCTCGCGATAGAGGCGCATGTCGCGCGTGACGCCGTCGACGATCGCGGGCTGCATCGTCGCGCCTTCGACGCGGCAGCCGAGCGGCAGTTGCGCGCCGTGCGCACGCGCATCCTCGACCAGCGACGCTGCGCGCACGGCGGCCGCCGCGTCGACCATCGTGCCGAGCGGATGGCCTGCGAGCGGATCGCCCGCGACCAGCGTGCGCGCCTTGGCGGCGAGACGCTCGACGAGCGCATCGGCGATCGGCCGCGCAGCGATCACGCGCTCGGTCGACATGCAGATCTGCCCCTGGTTGAAGAACGCGCCGAACGCGATCGCATCGACTGCCGCATCGAGATCGGCGTCGTCGAGCACGAGCACCGGCGCCTTGCCGCCGAGTTCGAGCAGCACGGGTTTCAGGTGCGCGGCCGCGTGGCGCGCGATGATGCGGCCGACGTGCGTCGACCCGGTGAAGTTGATCCGCTTCACGTGCGGATGCGCGATCATCCGTTCGACGAGTTCGGGCGCATCGGCTGCCGCATGCGTGATCACGTTCACCACGCCCGCGCCAAGCCCCGCTTCGTCCAGCACCGCACCGATCAGCGCGTGCACGCCCGGACACGCCTCGGACGCCTTCAGCACGACCGTGTTGCCGCACGCGAGCGGCATCGCCAACGCACGCGTGCCGAGGATCACCGGCGCGTTCCACGGCGCGATGCCGAGCACCACGCCGCACGGCACGCGCATCGCGAGCGCGAGATTGCCGGGCACGTCGGACGGGATCACGTCGCCGTCGATCTGCGTCGTCATCGACGCGGCCTCGCGCAGCATGTTCGCCGCGAGCGTCACGTTGAAGCCGAGCCAGCCCGGCGTCGCGCCCGTTTCGGCGACGCCCGTCGCGACGATCTCGTCGATGCGCGCGTCCATCAGGTCGGCCGCCTTCAGCAGCCGGCGGCGCCGCTCCGTCGGCGCGAGCGCCGCCCATGCGGGAAACGCGCGATGCGCGGCGTCGATCGCCGCGTCGGCGTCGGCCACGCCGGCCGCCGGCGCGCGCGACGCGAGCGCGCCGGTCGCGGGGTTGAAGCGGTCGAAGGTTCGGCCGTCGCGGGCGGTGCACCACTCGCCCGCGATCAGCATCCGTCTGTCGGTCATGTCGTCTCCTGCCTTGCCTGTCTCTCGTTACGGCTACGTTGGCGGTTGCTTCGGCGCTCGTCTCAGCGCTTGTATGCCTGCAGGCCCGGCTTGATCGTCTTGTCGTCGAGGAACTGCTTCAGCCCCTGCTCACGGCCGCGCTCCGGATCGCGCAGCTGCGCCTGGTCGAGCTTCGCATACAGGTAATCCTCGCACTGCTCCCACGTGAGTTCGCGCGAACGCTTGAAGCCGTGCTTCGCCGCGCGCAGCACGACCGGGTTCTTGTCCATCAGCCGCGCGGCGAGCGCGATCGTCGCGTCGCGCAGGCCGGCCAGCGGCACGCTGCTGTTCACGAGGCCCATTTCCGCCGCGTCCACGCCGGTGAACGTGTCGCCGGTCATGATGTAGTGCAGCGCGCGACGATGCCCGACCGTGTCGGCCATCGCCTTGCTGACGAGGTTGCCCGGCGGGATGCCCCAATTGATCTCCGACAGCCCGAACACGGCCTCGTCCGCGGCGATCGCGAGATCGCACGCGACGAGCGGCGAGAACCCGCCGCCGAAACACCAGCCGTTCACCATCGCGATCGTCGGCTTGTTGTACATCCGCAGGCGGCGCCACTGCCATTCCGATGCGTCGCGGCGCACCTTTTCCTGCAGCGCGTCGGAGCCGCCGTCGATCTCGCGGAAATACTCCTTCAGGTCCATGCCGGCGGTCCACGCGGCGCCCGCGCCGGTCAGCACCAGCACCTTCGCTTCGTCGTCGAACTCGACCGCGTCGAGGACTTCCAGCATCTCCCGGTTCAGCGTCGGGCTCATTGCGTTGCGCTTCTCGGGGCGGTTCAGCGTGACCCACGCGATGCCGGCCTCCACGTTCACTTTCACGGTCTGCCAGCGGTTGTCGTACTTGCTCATGTCTGTTCCTGTCGTTCGTTCCGGTGCGATTCGGTGCGCAACATTCCTGCTGCGGACGGCTTCATTTAATATCAGGCTACCTGATATTGCAAGCGTCATGAGCGGCGGTGTAAACCCGGATCGGGTGTCCTGTCGGGGATATCCGGGACAGCGAACTACCGGCGGTTTCGTGGGGTCGGGTACGTCAGCCGCGCAGGTTGCGCGAGAACAGTTCGAGCGCGCGCTGCACGTGCGCGGCGTCGTCGGACGAGATGTCGCCGAGCATGCGCGCCTCCAGCGGGCGCAGCACGGCTTCGCATTCGCGCAGCATCGCCGCGCCTGCATCGGTCAGCGTCAGCAGGATGATGCGACCGTGCGACGGGTCGGCCTCGCGCGTGACGAAACCGCGGGCGGCCATCACGCTCATCACTTCGTTCGCCGATTGCGGCGTGATCCACGAGCGCTCGGCCAGCTGCGCGTTCGACGATGCGCCGCGCGCCTCGAGCACCGACAGCGCCGTGTATTGCGCGAGCGTGATGCCGAGCGGCGCGAGCGCGTCGGTCATGTGACGGCGCAGCAGCCGGTCGAGGCCGCCGATCACGTAGGTCAGGCGTTGTTGCACGCGGGCTTTCGGCTTGTCGCCCGTGGCGCAGGCGGCGCTTTTCGCGTTCCTGGAATTCGCGGACTTGGTCGGTGCGGAACTCATGGTGCGGGCGGGATGGAATTGCGGGCCATCTTACCAGCACGCGCGTGCGGTTCACGCCATCAGCCGCGCACCGTACGCCTGAACGGGAACCGCGCGGCCGGCAAGCCCGCGTATCGCGTCTGCGCAACGAACACGCCGCCTGCATGCCCGTCACCGGCCAGCGCGTCATCGCTCAGCCCGACGCGCGCGCTCGTCACATACAACCGGCCTTCACCGTCGATCGCGACGCAGCTCGGCTGCGCGGTCGGCACGGCGATACGCTCCGTCTCGACCCCGTCCGGTCCATAACGCACCACCCTTCGGCCGCCCCACTGCGCATTCCACAATCCGCCGTCGCGATCCATCGTCGACCCGTCCGGGTCGCCGTCCGCATCCGTCAGCCTCGCGAACGGCCGCACGCCGGACGCGCCCGCGCGGCCGTAGTCGCAAACGAGGATTTCGCGCACCAGCGAATCGCAGAAATGCATCTTCGTGCCGTCCGGCGAGAACGCGATGCTGTTCGCGATCGCGGCCGCGGGCAACGCGAGCCGCTCGAGCGTGAGATCGGGATTGAGCCGGTAGAACCCGCCGACCGCGCGCGGCGGCTCGCCGCCTTCGTCCTTCATCCCGAACACGAACGCGCCGAACGGATCGCAGCGCCCGTCGTTCAGCCGCGTCGGCAGATCGGGTTCGACGTCGACGATCCGCGTAAATGCACCGGTGCGCAGGTCGAAGAACGCGAGATGCGTCGCGAGCCCGACGAGCAGCACGTCCGGATCGTGCGTCAGCGCGAAGCACGCGAGCCGTTCGGGCATCGGCCACTGCGCGAGGTCCGAGCCGTCCGCGCGGCAGCGCCACAGCCGCGCACCTTCGATGTCCGTCCAGTACAGCGCGTGCGTCGCGTCGCACCACGTCGCGCCTTCGCCGAGCGTGTTGCGGCTGTCCACGAGCAGCGTCGCCCGCGCCGCCTGAATCTGCTGTTGCATGCTGTCTCCAGAATGTCTGCCTGTATTCGCGCGCAGCCGCCCCGACAGCATCCGGCCCCGCCGTCAGACCCGCATCGCGCGCCGCTGGTTGCGACGATACTGGTCGAACAGCACCGCGAGCAACAGAATTCCGCCGCGTATCAGATATTGGTAAAAGGTCGGCACATTCAGCAGGCTCATCGCGTCCTGCACGGAGCCCATGATCAGCACGCCGACGAGCACGCCGGAGATCGTCGCGACGCCACCCGTCAGCGACACGCCGCCGAGCACGCACGCGGAGATCACGCCGAGTTCGAGGCCGACCGACGTCTTCGGATCGCCGAGGCTCATCCGCGACGCGAGCATCACGCCGGCGAAGCCCGTCACGAGCCCCTGCAGCACGAACACCGCGATCTTGATGCGCATCACCGGCAGCCCCGCGAGCAACGCCGCCTCGCCGTTGCCGCCGACGGCCAGCACGTTCTTGCCGAACACCGTCCGACGCAGCAGGAAGCCGAACACGACGAAGCCGACGATGTTGCTCCAGATCGGATACGAGATGCCGAGGAACGACCCGCCGCCGAGATCGAAGAAGCGCTCCTCGGAGATCATCACCGCGTCGCCGTTCGACGTGATGAACGCGAGCCCGCGCACGACTTCCATCATCGCGAGCGTGACGATCAGCGAGTTGATCCGCCAGCGCGCGATCAGCACGCCGTTCACGAGCCCGACCGCACCGCCCGCGAGCACGCCGGCCGCGATGCCGAGCACGACGCTGTGCGTCGCGGTGATCAGCGTCGACGCGACGACGCCCGAGAACGCGACGATCGACGCCACCGACAGGTCGACTTCGCCGAGCGCGAGCACGAACATCATCGTCACCGCGATCGAGCCGATCAGCGTGACCGACAGCAGCAGGCCCTGGATGTTGCGCGGCGTGAGGAAGTCCGGCACCGTCAGCGACAGCGTCGCGAACAGCACGAGGAACACCATCACGATGCCGGAGCGGTTGATCAGTTGCCACACGCCGCCGCGCGGGCGCGCCGCCGGCGCAGGCGTGTCGGGGGAAGGGGAAGTGCCTTGAGGTTGCATGGCTTGGCTCATGTCGTTACTCGTTTCCGTTCACGTTTCGCTTCGGTCCTGCTTTCGCGCCGCTAGCGCGGCAGCGCGAGCTTGATCAGCGCGTCGGGCGTCGCCTGCGCCTTCGCGACCTCGCCCGCGATCCGTCCTTCCTTCATCACGATGATCCGATCGGACACGCCGATCACCTCGGCGAGATCGCTCGACACGAGGATCACCGTGCGGCCCGCTTCCGCGAGTTCGTAGAACAGGTTGTAGATTTCCGCGCGCGCGCCGACGTCGATGCCGCGCGTCGGCTCGTCCATCAGGAACACCTCGATACGCTCCGCCAGCCAGCGCGCGAGCACGACCTTCTGCTGGTTGCCGCCCGACAGCGCGCCGATCGGCGTGTCGCCGTCGCGGGTCTTGATCGCGAGCCGCTCGATGTATTTCCGCGCCAGCTCGCGCTCGCGCCGCCCGGCGAGCAGCACGCGCGCCGGGCTGAAATGGCGGCGCGCGCTGATGTTCAGGTTGTCGGCCACCGACGCGATCGCGACGATGCCTTCCTGCTTGCGGTCTTCCGGGCACAGCGCGAGGCCGGCGCGCACCGCGTCGCGCGGGCTCCCGAACGCGACGCGCCGCCCGTTCAGTTCGACGTGTCCCGCGCTCGGGCGCGCGGCGCCGTACAGCAGCTTCATCAGCTCCGAGCGGCCGGCACCGACCAGCCCGAAGAAGCCGACGATCTCGCCGCGCCGCGCGGTGAACGACACGGGCTCCGCGAGCCCGGGCCCTGCCAGCCCCTTCGCCTCGATCAGCACGTCGCCGGGTGTGCGCGGCCGGTAGCCGTACACGTCCTCGATCGAGCGGCCGACCATGCAGCCGATCAGCCGGTCGCGGTCGAGATCGGTCACGGATTCGAACGTGTCGATGCGGCGGCCGTCGCGAAACACGGTCACGCGGTCGCACAGTTCATACACTTCCTCCATCCGGTGCGTGACGTAGATGATCGCGCGGCCTTCCGCGCGCAGCGCACGGATGATACGGAACAGTTGCGCGGTCTCGCGCGCGGACAGCGAACTCGTCGGTTCGTCGAACGCGATCACGCGCGCGTCGCGCATCAGCGCCTTGCCGATCTCGATCATCTGGCGCTGACCGATCGACAGATGCTTGACCGGCGTGTTCGGGTCGATGCGCTCGCCGAGCCGCTCGAGCTCGCGCGTCGCCCGCGCGACCAGCGTGCGCGCGTCGACCACGCCGAGCCGGCTCGGCAGCTGCCCGAGCATCAGGTTTTCCGCGACCGTCAGCTCGGGCACCAGATGCAGCTCCTGGTAGATGATCGCGATGCCGGCCTCCAGCGCCGCGCGCGTCGACGCGAAGTGCTGCACCGTGCCGTTCAGCGTCAGCGTGCCGGCCTGCGGCTGGTTCACGCCGGACAGCACCTTCAGCAGCGTCGACTTCCCCGCGCCGTTCTCGCCCATCAGCCCGTGCACTTCGCCCGCGCGCACCGACAGCGACACGGCGTCGAGCGCGCGCACGCCCGGGAACGTCACCGTGATGCCGTCGAGCGCGAGCAGCGCATCGCGGGTGGTCACGGCGTCGGGCCGCGTAATCGTGTCCGTCGTCATCGCGTCCTCGCCGGCCGTCGTCAGATGCCGAGCTCGGCGCGCACGGCCTGCCAGTTCGCGCGCGTCATCAGCTTGCCGCTCGTCTGCGTGTCGGCCGGCGGCGTCTTGCCATTGCGGATCCAGTCGACGAGGTTCTGCGTGCTGTCCTTGCCGTGGTTCGTCGAGCTGACGGCGATCGTCCCGTAGAAGCCGGTCGGCTCCTTCTTCTGGAATTCGGCGAACGCCTCGCCCGCACCGTTGATGCCGACGCCGATCACGTCGGCGGCCGGGATGTGCAGCTGTTCGGTCGCGCGCACCGCGCCGAGCACGGTTTCCTCGTTCAGCGCGTAGACCACCCACTTCTTGATGTTCGGATGCCGCGCGAGCACCGGCGCGGCCGCGCTGAAGCCGCCTTCGTCGTCGGTCGTCTTCTGCGGCGCGTCGAAGATGTTCGCCTGGAGGAAACCGTTCGCGAGCAGCGCCTGCGTCGCGCCGTCGGTGCGCAGCTTCGCGGTCGGCAGCTCGTAGTTCGTGATCCGCAGCGCGCCGACTTCCTCGGGCTTCCAGCCGCGTCGCTTCATCTCGTCGGAAATCGCCTGGCCGACCTGGTTGCCGATCTTGGTCGCCGACATCCCGAGGTGCGGCACGTTCGACAGCGGCTTGCCGGTCGAATCGACGAGCTGGTCGTCGACGGTCACGAACTTCATGTTGTAGCGCTTCGCGCGCGCGGCGATCGCCGGCCCGAGGCGCACGTCGGGCGCGCAGATCACGAAACCCTGCGCCCCTTGCGAACCGAGGTTGTCGATCGCGGCCAGCACCTTCTCGCCGTCGGGCGTGCCGATCTTCACGACCGAGAAATTCTCCTTCTGGCCGAGCGCGGACGCCGCGTTCTGCTCGTTGATGAACCATGCCTGCTCGGGCATCTTCACCAGGAAGCCGATCTTCAGCGGCGCGTCGGCGCGCGCGGCGCCCTGCATGCCGAGCGGCGCGATGCAAAGCGCGGCGAGCAGCGCGCGCAGCGTGTATCGGCGAATCGTGTGGGTCGTGCGGTTCATGCGGTGTCTCCTTGTATTGGCCTGGGTCTTCAACATCCGTCGTGCACGGTCGCAGTGGAACGCGCCGGCACGATGTCAGCGTCCGAACGCGTCGGTCTGCACGCGCCGGCCGAACAGGAACGCATCGGCGACGAGGCGCAGCGGCCGCACGTCGACGTCGCTTTCGCCACGCGCGATCTTGCCGATCCCGATCACGCCCAGCGAAATCACCTTGCTCATCTGCGTTCCTCCTTCGCCGGCCGCTCAGTGCGCCCAGCGCAGCACGAGCGGATCGAGCCGGCGCGCGATCGCGAGCAGTTCCGCGCGCGTGTCCGGATGCAGTTCCGGCATCGGATGCCGTGGCCGCTCGCACGCGATCACGCCGCCTTCGCGCATCAGCGCTTTCGCGGTGAGGATCCCGGACTGGCGGTTCTCGTGGTTGATCAGCGGCAGCCACGCCTGATAGCGCGCGAACGCATCGTCGTGCCGGCCTTCGCGGAACGCTTCGAGAATCGGCCGGATGCCGTCCGGAAACCCGCCGCCCGTCATCGCGCCGGACGCGCCGGCATGCAGGTCGGCGAGCAGCGTGATCGCCTCCTCGCCGTCCCACGGCCCCTCGATCGCGTCGCCGCCGAGCCGGATCAGCTCACGCAGCTTGTTCGCCGCCCCGGGCGTCTCGATCTTGAAGTACGCGACCTGCTCGATCTCGCGCGCCATCCGCGCGAGGAACGGCGCGGACAGCACCGTGCCGCTCGCGGGCGCATCCTGGATCATGATCGGGATCGCGATCGCGTCCGACACGCGCGCAAAGAAATCGAAGACCTGCGCTTCCGGCACGCGGAACGTCGCGCCGTGATAAGGCGGCATCGCCATCACCATCGCCGCGCCGAGCTGCTGCGCGCGCAGGCTGCGCGCCGCGCACACCTGCGTGCTGTAGTGCGACGTCGTGACGATCACCGGCACGCGGCCCGCGACGTGTTCGAGGATCGTGCGCGTGAGCACGTCGCGTTCGTCGTCGGTGATCGCGAACTGCTCGGAGAAATTCGCGAGGATGCACAGCCCGTCGGAACCCGCGTCGATCATGAAATCGACCGCGCGTTTCTGGCTCGCGAGGTCGAGCTCGCCGGTGTCGGTGAAGGTCGTCGGGACGACGGGGAAGATGCCGCGATAGCGCGGCGGACGGCTCGTGGTCATGATTCGGGTCCTGCGTTCGAAACGGCGGTCAGCCGGAAAAGGGTCGCGATTCACGGGCGGGCGCGCCCGCGGCCGGCTGCGGCGCGCGCAGCGCCGCGCGGACCACGAACGTGATCAGCACCGCGAACAGCAGCGTCGCCGCAAGGAAATACAGGCCGGCAGCGAGGCTGCCGGTCGCCTGTTTGATCAGGCCGATGCCGTACGGCCCGACATAGCCGCCGAGATTCGCGAGCGAGTTGATCGCCGCGATGCCGACCGCCGCGCCCGTCCCGGTCAGGAATTCGCCGGGAAGCGCCCATACGACGGCCTGGATCGAGTAAAGCGAGAATGCCGTGAGACAGATGAACAGGAACTGCAGCGCGGGCTGCCGCGCCCATGCGCTCGCGGCCACCGTCAGCGCGGCCGCGGCCGACACAACGACGATGTGCCGGTAGCGGTCGCCCGTGCGATCCGAATGGCGCGGCACGATCAGCAGCCCGATCACCGCGAACAGGTACGGCACGGCGGACAGCAGGCCGGTGGCCGCGTCGCCCGCGCCGAACGCGTGAATGATCGACGGCAGCCACAGCGACAGCCCGTAGATGCACAGCGGGAACGGCAGGAACAGGGCCGCGAGCAGCAGCACGCGCCGGTCGGCCAGCGCGGCGAGCGGATTGCGGTGCACGTCGGGGCGGTAGGCCTCGCGATCGGCGGCGAGCTGGCGCGCGATCCAGCGCCGTTCGTCGTCGCTCAGCCAGCGCGCACGGTCCGGCGAATCGGGCAGCAGCCGTAGCGTCGGCCACGCGAGCAGCACGGCCGGCAGGCCGCTCACGACGAACAGCAGCTGCCAGTTCGACAGCCCGAACAGCCCGTGCGTGGTCAGCAGCAGCCCCGCGAGCGGGCCCGTCACGATGCCCGCGAGCGGCTGCGCGAGCACGAGCAGGCCGAACACGCGCGCGCGGTCGCGCATCGGAAACCACTGCGTGAGGAAATACAGGATGCCCGGATACAGGCCGGCCTCGGCCGCGCCGAGCAGGAAGCGCAGCGTGTAGAAGCTGGCCGGCCCGCGCACGAGCGCCATCGCCATCGTGATCGCGCCCCACGTCGCGAGGATGCGCGCGAACCATACCCGCGCGCCGAAGCGGTCGAGCGCCAGATTGCTCGGCACCTCGCACAGGAAATAGCCCACGAAGAACAGGCCCGCGCCGAGCCCGTATGCCGCGTCGCTCAGGCCGACGGCCGCGTTCATGTGCAGCTTCGCGAAGCCGACGACCGTGCGGTCGACATAGGCCACCACGTAGATCAGCGCGAGGAACGGCACCAGCTTGCGCGTGAGCATGCGCATCAGCTGCCGTTCGTCGACGGCGGCCGACGGGCCGAATCGAGCCGCGGCCGGGGTCGCGGACGGGTGCTGTGTCGTCGTCATCGTGTCTCCATGGTGGACTGCGCCGGCGTCGTCGCCGGTCCGTCCTGCTTCATCCGTGCCGCGTATCGCGCACGCCGCACCGCACCCTGCTCAATGCGAATGGCTCGGCACGTCCGCGCCGCGCGTGCCGACCAGGAAGTCGAGGTCGCACCCCTCGTCGGCCTGCAGCACGTGATCGATGTACAGCCGTGCGTAGCCGCCCTTGCCGAGCTGCCCGGCCACGCCCGGCGCCGCGGTCGGATCGACGTCCGACAAACGGCGCTGAAGTTCGTCATCGGTAATGTCGAGATGCAGCGTGCCGGCCTCGCAGTCGAGCTCGATCCAGTCGCCGTTGCGCACGGCCGCGAGCGGCCCGCCGGCGGCGGCCTCCGGCGCGACGTGCAGCACGACCGTGCCGTACGCGGTGCCGCTCATCCGCGCGTCGGAAATCCGCACCATGTCCTTCACGCCCTGGCGCAGCAGCTTCGGCGGCAGCCCCATGTTGCCGACCTCGGCCATGCCCGGATAACCGCGCGGCCCGCAGTTCTTCAGCACGAGCACCGAGCTGGCGTCGACGTCGAGCGCCTCGTCGTTGATCGTCGCCTTGTAGTGGTCGAGGTTCTCGAACACGACCGCGCGGCCGCGATGCTTCAGCAGCTCGGGGCTCGCCGCCGACGGCTTCAGCACCGCGCCGCGCGGCGCGAGATTGCCGCGCAGGATGCAGATGCCGCCGTCCGCGATCAGCGGCCGGTCGAGCGGGCGGATCACTTCGTCGTCGTAGTTCGGCGCTTCGCGCACGTTGTCCCACAGCGACTTGCCGTTCACCGTCAGCGCGTCCGGGTGCGGCAGCAGCCCGCCTTCGCCGAGCCGGCGCAGCACGGCCGGCAGCCCGCCCGCGTAATAGAACTCCTCCATCAGGAAGCGCCCCGACGGCATCAGGTCGACGATCGTCGGCGTGTCGCGGCCGATGCGCATCCAGTCCTCCAGTTCGAGCGGCACGCCGATGCGGCCGGCGATCGCCTTCAGGTGGATCACCGCATTCGTCGAGCCGCCGATCGCCGCATTCGCGCGGATCGCGTTCTCGAACGCCGCGCGCGTGAGGACCTTCGACAGCACCAGCCCTTCGAGCGCCATCTCGACGATGCGGATGCCGGACATGTGCGCGAGCACGTAGCGGCGCGAATCGACCGCCGGAATCGCCGCGTTGTGCGGCAGCGCGACGCCGAGCGCCTCGGCCATGCACGCCATCGTCGACGCGGTGCCCATCGTGTTGCAGGTGCCGGCCGAGCGCGACATCCCGGCTTCGGCCGACAGGAAATGATGCAGGTCGATCTCGCCGGCCTTCAGTGATTCATGCAGCTGCCACACGGCCGTGCCCGAGCCGATGTTCCTGCCTTCGAGCTTGCCGTTCAGCATCGGGCCGCCCGACACGACGATCGCCGGCACGTCGCAGCTCGCCGCGCCCATCAGCAGCGCGGGCGTCGTCTTGTCGCAGCCGGCGAGCAGCACGACCGCGTCGATCGGGTTGCCGCGGATCGCTTCCTCGACGTCCATCGACGCGAGGTTGCGCGTGAGCATCGCCGACGGGCGCAGGTTCGATTCGCCGTTCGAGAACACCGGGAACTCGACCGGGAAGCCGCCCGCTTCGGAGATCCCGCGCTTCACGTGCTCGGCGAGCTTGCGGAAGTGCGCGTTGCACGGCGTCAGTTCGGACCACGTGTTGCAGATGCCGATGATCGGACGGCCATCGAACTCGTGATCGGGAATGCCCTGATTCTTCATCCAGCTCCGGTACATGAAGCCGTTCTTGTCGTTCGTGCCGAACCATTGGGCGGAGCGCAGCCTGGGTTTTGTTGCCGACATCGTCAGTCCTGTGGTGACGGGATACCGGCGCAGTCTAGGCAGAATTTTGATAACTGGCTAATGACGTTTTTGGCGATTACGATATCGATTCCGATATCGATATAAACCCGTACGATGCCCGAAGCCAGCCCGTGGGGAAACCGTGGCCGCCTGAAGACGCGCCAGCTTCTGCTGGTCGTCGCGCTCGCCGACGAAGGCAGCATTCACCGCGCGGCGGCCGCGCTGAACATGACGCAGCCGGCCGCGTCGAAGCTGCTGCGCGAACTGGAGGAATCGATCGGCGCGGTGCTGTTCGAACGCCTGCCGCGCGGGATGCGGCCGACGCTGTACGGCGACGCGCTGATCCGTCACGCGCGCGCGGCGCTCGGCAGCCTCGACCAGGCGCACGAGGAACTGGCCGCGCTGAAGGCCGGCCATCTCGGCCACGTGGCGGTGGGCGCGATCACGTCGCCGGGCTTGCGGCTGGTGCCGCCGGCCGTGGCCGCGGTGAAGGGCACGCATGCGGGCCTGCACGTGTCGGTCGAGATCGACACCAGCAACGTGCTGCTCGAACATCTCGCGCAGGAGAAGATCGACATCGTGGTCGGCCGGCTTTCCGCCGAACACGACAAGCTGCGGCTGCGCTACGAGCCGCTGACCGGCGAGTCGGTGGCGGCCGTCGTGCGGACCGGTCATCCGCTGCTCGCGCAGGCGCCGCTGGCGCTCGCGGACGTGCAGCGCGCCGCGTGGGTCGTGCCGCCGGCCGGCAGCGTGTTGCGCCACCGCTTCGATCTCGTGTTCCAGCGCGCAAGCCTCGCGCCGCCGGCGAACCTCGTCGAAACGGCGGCGCTGCTGTTCATCACGCAGTTGCTGGAGCAGAGCGACATGATCGCGGTGCTGGCCGAGGACGTCGCGCGCTACTACGCGCGGCACGGGATCGTCACGGTGCTGCCGCTGGAGATGGATTGCCGGATGGACGATTTCGGCATCATCACGCGCACCGACCGGCTGCATTCACCGGCCGTCGCGGTGATGGCCGACGCGATTCGCGCGGCCGCGCGGGATGTGTACGGAATCGTGCCGTGACGCGGCGGCCGGGCCCTTCGTCGGGGGGCGTCTTCTCCATGGGCGACGCGATCTACCGGAGCGTGAAGCGGCTCGACGACGAGACGCTCGCGCGCGCCGAACTCGTCCATCGCCTGCTCGGCGACTCGAGCGTGCCGCGAACGCAATGCGCGTGCCGCTCGGTCGATGACGGTCGCGCATCTCGAATCGGCCAGGCGCATCGTGATGGGGCTCGTCGAAGGCGGATAACACCGGCGCGCGTGCCGCACGCGCACCGGCCGACATGCCGGACGATGCTACTCCGTGCGCATCCCGATACGAAGCTGATTGCGGAGCGCCGTCACACCGGCGACCTGCTGCGCGGCATTGACCGCCAGCGGAATCTGCACGTTGTCCGGGACGCTACCTGACAGCGTCACCGTGCCGTCGGACGCACGAATCAGGATGCGGCTCGAGTCGAGCCCGCGCGTGCGTGCGAGTGCCGCGGCCACGCGCTTGACGAGCTGCCGGTTCATCTTGCGCCGGGCCCGCGCGGCGTCGCGGTTCGAGCCGGCGGCGCCGGCAACGCCGGCATCGCTCGTCGCAGCGGCAGCCGACACGGCGGTCGATGCAGGCGGCTGGGCAAATGCCGGCGCCGCGGTCGCGACGAGCAGCGCGACGAGCATCATGACGAGTCTGGGATTCGAATGAATCATGTGTGAATTCCGCAAAAGGAGGGAGATCGAACGACGCACCGGCAGCTGAAGCCGCGCGCATCAGAACTGCGTGATCATGCCGACCGACACGCCGGTCACCGTGCGTCCGTCCGGTCGCAGCGACAGCCCCGCGACGTTGGTCGGATCCCGCTTGTAGGCGCCCGAGAAGCCGTTGCGATCGAATTCCGCATACAGGCTCGTCCGTTTCGACAGGAAGTACTGCAGCATCGCGTACGACGTGAGCTTGCGCCCGTCCATGCCCGCGGCATTCTTCAGGTTCTGCCCGAAGTCGTAATAGGTCGCGCCGGAAAATTGCAGGAACGGCGTGACCTGATAGACGATCCCGACAGCCGGTATCCGGTCGCGCCGTTCCGGCGCGCCGGCGTTCGCGGCGCTGACGGCGAGATCGCTGTAGCTCAGGTAGACGCGGCCCGGGCCGATCTGCCAGCTCGCGCCGCCCATGACCGTGCGCGCCCACTGCGATGCGTCGGCATTCCACGTCGTCTGGTACGCGACGCCGAGCGACAGCGTCCGGAACCGGTAGCTCGCGCCGACCGCGACGTTCGAACCGGCGCGCTGGTTGCCGGCGGTTCCACCGGGCGAGTAGCTGCCGCGCACGGTCGCGCCGCCAAACGTACCGACGTACTTCATCGTGTTGTTGAAGCGCGAATCGAGCGTGAAGAAGTTGCCGGCCCACACGGCGCCCGGATTCGTCGCGAGCGTCAGCCCTTGCGCGTAATTCGGGTCGAACGCAATGCCGATGTCCTCGGCCGCGTTCAACTGTCGCCCGAACGTGACGCGGCCGAACGTGCCGCTCAGGCCGACATAGGACACCTGTGAGAACAGGAGCCCCGGCGATTTCCCCAGCGCCCCGGTGCCCGTCAGGAATCCGCTCTGCAGCATGAAGATCGCCTGCAGGCCGCCGCCGAGATCCTCCGCGCCCTTCAGACCGAAGATGTTGCCCGATATCGCGTTGTTGTCGAAACCGACCTGGCTTCCCCCTTTCACGCCGTCGGTCCAGCGCACGCCGCCGCCGACATAGCCGAACAATGTCACGCTCGATTGCGCGACGGCGTCGGCGGCCAAGCATGCCAACGCCGAAACCACGATGATTCGTTTCATTTGTCTCCATCCATATATTTCGTTTTACTTATTATTCAGACATCGCCGAGGTATGTTCCTGGTCGATGCAACAGCTTCGTCCGGCTCGCGGGATCGCATCGCGGCGGTCCGCGCGGGCCGACCTTCATGCGCTTCGGAAGCGCGCGCCCGGCCATCCGCCCCGGCAATACGCTTCGTTGCGGAGCAACGGGCCGCGCTGCATCACGCCACCGCGTTCCGCGCGATGCAGCGCGCGTAGTACGCGAGGCTGCGTTTGGGCGTACGAACCTGCGTGTCGAGATCGACGTGCACGAGGCCGAACTTCTTCGTAAACCCCTGCCCCCATTCCCAGTTGTCGGTGGCGGCCCAGTAGAACAGGCCCTTCAGCCGCACGCCCTGGCGATACGCGTCGTGCGCCGCGCGCAGATAGCGCGCCAGGTAATCGCTGCGCGGGCCGTCGTCGACCGCGCCGTCGCGCGGCGGCGGATCGTCCAGTGCGAACCCGGTTTCGGTGATGTAGATTTCCGGCGCGCCGTAGTCGCGATGTACTCGAACGAGCATCTCGGTCATGCCGTCCGGTTCGACCGAGAAAGCCGCTGTGCGCGGCAGGTCGGCCGGCTGCTCGCTCTGTTCGATGCCGAACGGTGCAGCCTGGTTGGCGCGAACGTAAATGCGCGAGTAGTAGTTCATGCCGAGGAAATCGGGCTTCGCCGCGATGATGTTCATGTCGTCGGGCCTGATGAACGCGGACAACGACCGCTTGAGCGCGTCGGGATAATCTTTCCCGTACAACGGATCGAGAAACGCACGATTCCAGAGCATGTCGACGAGCTGCGCCGCCTTGCGATCTTCATCGCGGCTCCCCGTGGCACGCACCGGCTGCAGGTTGATCGTCGTGCCGATCCGCGCGTCGCGCAGGTTCGCGCGCAGCGCCTGGAAGGCGAGGCCCTGAGCCAGATTCTGGTGATGGACCGCGGCGAACGCGGCTTCCGGCGAACGCAAGCCCGGCGCATGCACACCCAGGCCGTAGCCGCGAAACGCCAGGCTGTTGGGCTCGTTCAGCACGATCCAGCGGCGCACGCGATCGCCGAGCCGGCGCGTCACGCGATCCGCGTAGTCGGCGAGCCGGAACGCGATGTCGCGGCTCCGGAAATCGCCGGCCCAGACCGGCGTATCCCAGTGAAACAGCGTGGGAACGGGCTCGATGCCCCGCGCCAGCATCGCGTCGACCATCCGTTCGTAAGTCGAGAGGCCCGCGTCGCTCGCCGCGCCGGGCCCTTGCGGCTGCACGCGCGGCCATGCGATCGAGAACCGCAATGCGCGAATTCCGGCCGCGGCCATCCACTCGAGGTCGGCCGGATAGCGCCGCTCGAATTCCGTGCAGCGCGCATTCGTCGAGCCGTCGGCGATATTCCCGGCGCGATCCGCGAACACGTCCCAATTGCTTCGCCCGCGCCCGTCGCGGCTTTCCGTTTGTGCGGCCGATGCCGCAACGCCCCAAACGAAATCGTCGGCGAAGCGTGCGTCGTTGTCGCGGGCAAACGCCGGCATGCAGGCGAAACCGGCCGCCGCCGCGCCAGCCTGCAGGACGGCACGGCGCCCCGGGGATCGCGGGAGGGAAGTGTCGATCGTCATCCATGTCTCCAAATGGGGCGTCCGAACCACGTCGGGGCGGCCCCGAGTTATAAAAAAGCAGGTTAGCCTGCTTGCAAATTGCGTGCGTTCCGCGATGCAGGCCGAGCGGTGTATCGACAGCGACATCGCCGGAATTGCCTTGCAACATACAAGTAGAGCATATTGCTTGTCAAAGAGACGAATCGAGCGATCTCTCGAAATGCGAATGCGGGGTTCGGGCGCCGATTCCGCAATCCGGACGGCGGCCGGCCGGGCCGCGGCGGATGCATCGCGCGATACGGTCGGGGCTCGCGCGAGCACGCCCGATACGCGTCAGCGCGACACGCGGCGCTTGCCGGCTCCCGCCTTCGTCGGCGCCGGCTGCGCTATGTCATCCGCCAGTTGCCGAAGCACGATTTCGCGCCAGAACCGGAACGCGGCTCGCGCCGCGGCGGGCTCCGCGCCGCCGACGACATCGACGGTCAGGCCGCGAATCGTTGCCCCGGCGAGCAATTGAAACTGACTGATCTTGTACGCGGTCGCCTCGTCGAGGCCGGCGGTGACTTCGCCCATCAGCGCGCGAAACCGTCCATCGAAGGGTGCGAGGATGCGTGCCGTCACTTCGTCGAGTTCCTTGTCGGCGCGACGCGCGAGCTGGATCTCCATGCTCGCGGCGAACAACGGCGAGCCGATCAGCGCACCGGCGGCGTCGAGCAGGCCATCGATGCGCTCGAGCGGGGTCTTGGCGGTGCGCAATGCATGCTCGAGTTTCGCGAGGCGCTCGCCGGTGAGTCGTTCCAGCACCGCCGCCATCAGTTCCGCCTTGGTCGGAAACTGATGCTGCATCGCGCCCATGCTGACGTCGGCTTCGCGCCGGATCGCAAGCGTCGTCGCGCCCGAATAGCCTTCCTTGTGAAGCAGCGATATCGCGGCGGCGATGACGCGTTCGCGCGTCGCCTGGCTGCGTTCCGCCTGCGTCGGCCGGCGTGTGCGCGCGGTGCCGGAAGTCGGTGCCGCACCTGTCTTGACGGTTTTCTTCATTCACGTGTTGGGTCGGACGCCGGGACGGACGCGGGTCGGCCGTCGGGCGCGGTCATCATTCGACGATGGCGGTCGATATCCGGTCGCCGCGCTCGATGCGCCATCGCGCAACACGCGCATCGTCCGCCGCGAACGACCGGTGCACGGGTGCGCGGCGCGGCCGTCGGCGGAGCCGGGCGCGGCCTGCGGCTGTCTACGGATGCGAATTCTACCAACGAAGCTCCCGCGGGCACATGGCCGATATACGGCTGCCTTGCGGCCTCAGTCGAGCCGCGATCGCGCGGCACGGCGCGTTGCGCGCTCGCCCGCCGGCGCGGTCGTGCCGCGCACCACCAGCCGCGGCAACGACGCTGTCCGCACGCGCGCGGCATCGTCGATCCGGCCGCCCGCCTCGCGCAACGTATTGAGCAGCTCGACCGCAAGGCCGGCCGCTTCGGCGGTCGGGATCGCGACGGTCGTCAGCGTGGGGCGCGTATCGCTGGCCAGATGAATGTCGGTCATCCCGACGATCGACAGATCATCGGGCACGCGCACGCCGCGATCGGCCGCCGCGTGCAGCGCGCCGATCGCCGGCAGGTCGTTGGTCGCGACCAGCGCGGTCAGCTGCGGATGCGCGTCGAGCAGCCGCCCCGCCGCGCGCACGCCGCCTTCGATCGAATCGGGCTCGGCCGCGACGATCGACGCATCGAGCCCCGCTTCGCGCATCGCGTCGACGAAGCCGTCGTAGCGCGCCGCCTGCACGCCGCTCGCCGATCCGCCGACGATCACGCCGATCTCGCGATGGCCCAGTTCGAGCAGATGCCGCGTCGCGATCCGTCCCGCCTCGCGAAAATCGATCGCCACGCATGGCAATCCGTCGGGCGGCGCCTCGGGCCGCTCCCACAGGCACAGCACGACCGGCACACCGCGCCGCGCGACGTCGAGCAGATCCGGCAGGTGCAGGTTCGCGTTGGTCACGAGTATCCCCTCCGAGATCGTGCCGGCGATCTGGTCGAGATACGCGCGCCCCTGCAACAGAACGGCGCGGGCCGCACGCCCGTGCGCCGCTGGATCAGGCTCGTCGACAACCTGCTGGACAACTGACCGATTCGCCGATGGCGACGGTGATGGTCGACGCGCTGCGCGCGGTGGCGCGGGAGGTTTACGGCGGGGGGGCCTGATGCCCTTCGCGCAAGCGCGCGTCGACATGCCCGATGTTCTTCTCGTGCGACACGAGCATCAACGTCAGCGCATGATGGATCTCGGGATTGTCCAGCGTCGGCAGCAGCGCCTGCAGCTTGCGCACGACCCAGCGCTGGCCGCGGTTCAGGAACGCCATCCGCTCGGCCAGGTCGTCGATCGCCATCGCCTTTTCGTAGAACGCGCCGGTCTTGCGGGTCGGCGTCGCGTTCAGCGACCTGATCGCGTCGACGAGCACGCTGCACCAGTGTGCCTCGTCCAGGCGGATGCCCGCGACCAGCCGGTGGAGCTCGGGATCGTGGATCTCGGCCGCCGTCTCGGACGCGACGCGCGCGCCCGCGCGCTCAGCTTCCAGCAGTTCGTCCAGCACCGCGAGCAGCGCGTCGCGCTGCGCGTCGACCGGCGCCGGGCCGGCTTCGCCACGGGTCTGATGTGACATGCGACGTCCTCCATGCAGAAACGGTGACGCATCGGATCGTCTCGCGACAGGTCACGCGAAAATAGCTCACATTGTGACATATTTGCATGCGCGACGACCGTGCGCGACCGGCGGTCCGTGACGCGCGTCAAGGAACGCGCAACCGGCCCGCGGCCAGACCCGATTGTCACCGCCCGCATCGGCTGCCAGACTGATCGGCATGGCGCGGGCCGCACGCCCGTGCGCACTGGAGCGAACTGTTCGACACCCCCACGTCAACTGATTCCGGAGCAACCGCCATGCAAACCAGACCCGTACTCGAATGCGCCGACGCGGACCGCATGCTCGCCGCCGCCCGCGCGGAAGCGGAACGCCACGGCTGGGCCGTGTCGATCGCCGTCGTCGACGACGGCGGCCACCTGCTCGCGCTCATGCGGCTCGACGGCGCGTCGCCCGCGAGCGCGTACGTCGCGCAGGACAAGGCGCGCGCGGCGGCGCTCGGCCGGCGCGAGACGAAAGCGTATGAGGATATGATCAACGGTGGCCGCACCGCGTTTCTCAGCGTGCCGCTGACGGGGTTGCTCGAAGGCGGCGTGCCGGTCACGGTCGGCGGCCGGATCGCGGGCGCGATCGGCGTGTCTGGCGTAAAGTCCGAACAGGACGCGCAGATCGCCCGCGCCGGCACACAAAGCGTCGTGGCATAGCCAGCCAAGCCGCGCGCGATTTTTTTCCCCGGGAGGAATCACGATGATCGACCAAGCAGGACTGCAAGTCGCGCCAGCGCTGAGCCAGTTCATTGAAAACGAAGCGTTGCCGGGCACCGGCATCGACAAGGCCGCGTTCTGGAGCGGTTTCTCGGCCCTGGTGCACGACCTGGCGCCGCGCAACCGCGAGCTGCTCGCGGAGCGCGACCGCCTGCAGCAGGAACTCGACACCTGGCACCGCGCGCACCCCGGCCCCGTGCGCGACCACGCCGCGTATCGCGCATTCCTCGAACAGATCGGCTACCTCGTGCCGGTCCCGTCGAACGTCGCGGCAGCCACCGCGAACGTCGACAGCGAGATCGCGACGCAGGCCGGCCCGCAGCTCGTCGTGCCGCTGTCGAACGCGCGCTATGCGCTGAACGCCGCGAACGCGCGCTGGGGCAGCCTGTACGACGCGCTGTACGGCACCGACGCACTGCCCGAAGACGGCGGCGCCGAACGCACCACGGCCTACAACCCGACGCGCGGCCAGCGCGTGATCGACTACGCGCGTGACGTGCTCGACAACGCGGCGCCGCTCGCGAGCGGCTCGCACCGCGACGCGCTGCGCTACCGCGTGCAGGACGGCCGGCTCGCCGTCGAAACCGCCAAGGGGATCGTCGGCCTCGCGCAGCCGGCGCAGTTCGTCGGCTACCAGGGCGCGGCCGACGCACCGTCCGCGATCCTGCTGAAGCACAACGGCCTGCACCTCGAGATCCAGATCGACGCATCGACGCCGATCGGCCGCGCCGATCTCGCGAACGTGAAGGACGTCGTGCTCGAAGCCGCGGTCAGCACGATCATCGACTGCGAGGATTCGGTCGCGGCGGTGGACGCCGACGACAAGGTCCAGCTCTACCGCAACTGGCTCGGCCTGATGCAGGGCACGCTGGTCGAGGAAGTCGCGAAGGGCGGCAAGACCTTCACGCGCCGCCTGAACGCCGACCGCGAGTACACGACGCCCGACGGCGGCACGCTGTCGCTGCACGGCCGCTCGCTGCTGTTCGTGCGCAACGTCGGCCACCTGATGACCAACGGCGCGGTGCTCGACCGCGACGGCAACGAGATTCCGGAAGGGATCCTCGACGGCGTCGTCACGGTGCTGTGCTCGCTGCACGACCTGAAGGCGAAGCGCAACTCGCGCACGGGCTCGATCTACATCGTGAAGCCGAAGATGCACGGCCCGGTCGAAGTCGCATTCGCCGATACGTTGTTCGCGCGCATCGAGGATCTGTACAACCTGCCGCGCAATACGCTGAAGATGGGCATCATGGACGAGGAGCGCCGCACCAGCGTGAACCTCGCCGCGTGTATCGCCGCCGCCGCCGCACGCGTCGCGTTCATCAACACCGGCTTCCTCGACCGCACCGGCGACGAGATGCACACCGCGATGGAAGCGGGCCCGATGATCCGCAAGGGCGACATGAAATCGTCGGCGTGGATCCAGTCGTACGAGCGCAACAACGTGCTCGCGGGCCTGTCGGCCGGCCTGCGCGGCCGCGCGCAGATCGGCAAGGGCATGTGGGCGATGCCCGACCTGATGCACGCGATGCTCGAGCAGAAGATCGCGCATCCGCGCGCCGGCGCGAACACCGCCTGGGTGCCGTCGCCGACCGCCGCGACGCTGCACGCGCTGCACTACCACCTCGTCGACGTGCAGGCCGTCCAGCAGGCACTCGAGAAGACGCCGTACGCGAGCGAACGCGACACGCTGCTCGAAGGGCTGCTGACCGTGCCGGTCGTCGAGCGCGCCGCGTGGAGCGAAGCCGAGATCCTGAGCGAAGTCGAGAACAACGCGCAGGGCATCCTCGGCTACGTCGTGCGCTGGGTCGAACAGGGCGTCGGCTGCTCGAAGGTGCCCGACATCCACGACGTCGGCCTGATGGAAGACCGCGCGACGCTGCGCATTTCGAGCCAGCACATCGCCAACTGGCTGCGCCACGGCGTGATCACCGAGGCGTTCGTGCTCGACGTGTTCAAGCGGATGGCGCGCGTCGTCGACCAGCAGAACGCCGGCGACCCGAACTATCGCCCGATGGCACCCGGCTACGACCAGTCGACCGCGTTCAAGGCCGCGTGCGCGCTCGCGCTGCAGGGCACGTCGCAGCCGAGCGGGTATACCGAACCGCTGCTGCACCGGTTCCGGCTTGCGTTCAAGCAGCATCAGCGCGCCGGCTGATCGCCGCACGCGGGTCGCCCCCGCGTGCCTGCGTGCCGAAACGGGCGGCCATCGCGGCCGCCCGTTTTTCATATCAGGTCACGAACAGCCGTTCGATTTGACCATCCCGCGCATCGGGTGAGTCTCCTCCTGCGCCTGAAAACCGTTGCCGGACAAGGCTCGAACCGCCGTTCGGGTCCGTTGAAACCCGATGTAATTCAATTCGTCACATCGATTCTCAACATTTATCGCGCCCGCAAAAGCGCGCAGTTATACTGCGTCCGATGCGCGCCGTGCAACGTGCGCTGCATCGGACGCCGACGGCAAATGCGCGAGGATCAGCCGCCTGCCGCCGATGTTCAGCCTGGCCGTTTCTCCATCAAGCAGGAGACAGACATCCGGATGGTTTCGGTGCCCGCCCGGGCCCGCCCGCCATCCGGCATGAACAGAGCCGTACCGGATCGCCGCCAGCAACACCATACGAGAACAACTGCATCGGCCCGGCACGCCCGTTGCGCGCACCGGCGATGCCCACCGATCTTCGGACCATGGCAGAAACCGACTACGCAGTGCCCAGCGAATCCGGCCTGACGAGCCGCGCCGCCACGCGCCTGCGCCGGTTGCTGCGTCCGCACCTGATTTTCTACTCGGGACTGCTGATTGCGCTGATCCTGCTCCTGCTGTGCGGCATCGTGCTCTACGAGGGCCGGATCGATGCGCGCGAGCGCGCGCGCACCACGCTGCAGAATCTCGCGCTGATGGCGTCGTGGGACATCGAGCGCAACATCGAAATCTATTCGCTGTCGCTGCAGGCCGTCGTCGACGGGCAGGGCCAGCCCGACGTCGCGCGCCTGCCGATGCCGCTGCGCCGCCAGGTGCTGTTCGACCGTGCGACGACGGCCAAGTACCTCGGCGGCATCTACGTGCTCGACGCGAAGGGCGACATCGAGGTCGACGGCAAGAGCGACGTGCCGCGCAAGGCCAACTTCGGCAACGAGCCGTACTTCACGGTGCACCGCGACCATCCCGACGTCGGCCTGTACGTCAGCGATCCGTATCGGTCGCGGCTGCGCAACGGCTCGCCGAGCATCGCGCTCAGCCGGCGGATCACGAAGCCCGACGGCTCGTTCGGCGGCGCCGCCGTGATGTCGATCCGGCTCGAATATTTCCAGAACCTGTTCTCGCGGCTGTCGCTCGGCGATCGCGGCGCGATATCGCTGATCGCGACGAACGGCCGGATGCTGATGCGCAAGCCGTACGACCCGAAGATCGTCGGCCGCGACATCAGCCACGCCAGCACGTTCCGGCGGTTCATGACCGCCAGCGAAGGCAGCTTCGCCGATACCGCGTCGATCGACGGCGTGCGCCGCCTGTACGTGTTCCGGCACCTCGAGCACCTGCCGCTCATCATCATGGTCGCGCGCTCGGAAGCGGACATCTACGCCGCGTGGTACGACCGTGCGATTCCGATCGGCTCCGCGATGGCTGCGCTCGCGATCGGCTTCGTCGGCCTGTCGCTGCTGCTCGACGTGCAGCTGCGCAAGCGCCACCGCGCGGAAACCGAACTGCAGGCGCTCGCGCGTACGGACGGCCTCACGGGCCTCGACAACCGCCGCATGCTCGACGTCACGCTCGCACGCGAATGGCGCCGCGCCGCGCGCTCGCAGCATGCGCTGTCGCTGCTGTTCATCGACGTTGACTACTTCAAGCGCTACAACGACACGCAAGGGCACCAGGCCGGCGACGACGCGCTCGCCGCGGTCGGCCACTGCATCGCCGGCTGCCTGCGCCGCCCGGCCGATTACGCGGCGCGCTACGGCGGCGAGGAGTTCGTCGTGATCCTGCCGGGCGTCGACGCGGGCGGCGCGGCCGCGGTCGCCGAGACGATCCGCACCGGCATCCTCGATCTCGGCATCCGGCACGACGCCAGCGAGTTCGGCCGGCTGACCGCCAGCATCGGCGTGACGACCTGCTTCCCCGAATGGGACGGCAGCGTCCACGCGGCGCTGAAGCTGGCCGACGACGCGCTGTATCGCGCGAAGGAGCGCGGCCGCAACCAGGTGTTCGTGCAGGCCGCCACGCGCTTCCAACGCCGGCGGGCGTGATGCGGCGGCGGCGTGCGGCGCCGGCTGCCCGGACCGCCACGCCCGCGCAAAATCGCCGACAATACCGGCTCAATGCGCCGGCTCAATGCGCCGGCTCGATGCGCCGGCACGGGCCCGCATGGCCGGCCCACACCACCATGAGACTCAAGGCAAAGATTTTCCTTCTGGCCATCGTGCCGTTCCTGCTCGCGATCGCCGGCATCGGTTTCGGCGTGCGCCAGCAGGCGACGTCCCTCGCGCGCACGCAGCACGCGACGATCCAGGCCGCGTACCTGTCGAGCAAGGAAGTCGAGCTCAAGCATTACGTCGAGCTCGCGACGAGCGCGATCATGCCGCTTTACGACGCGAGCGGCCGCAACGCGCGCGACGACGCGCTGCTGCGCACGCAGGCGCTCGCGATGCTGCAGAAGATGGACTTCGGCCCGGACGGCTATTTCTTCGTATACGACCTGCACGGCAATTCGCTGATGCATCCGCGCGAGCCCGAGCGTGTCGGCCACAACTACTGGTCGATGCGCGACCCGCAGGGCGCGCTGACGATCCAGAAGCTGATCGGCGCGGCGTCGAGCGGCGGCGGCTACGTGCGCTACGCGTGGCAGCGGCCGTCGACGGGCCGCGTCGCGCCGAAGCTCGGCTACGTCATCGCGCTCGAACGCTGGGGCTGGATGGTCGGCACCGGCATCTATCTCGACGATGTCGACACCGCGCTGCAGCGCATC
Source organism: Burkholderia cepacia (assembly GCF_001718835.1). Classification (NCBI taxonomy): domain Bacteria; kingdom Pseudomonadati; phylum Pseudomonadota; class Betaproteobacteria; order Burkholderiales; family Burkholderiaceae; genus Burkholderia; species Burkholderia cepacia. The sequence continues at coordinate 3,392,764 of NZ_CP013444.1, forward strand.
GACGCGCGCGCGTCCGCGAACATCGAGCGCACGATGAGCTGGCTCACCGCGATCGCGCTCACGGGGGCGGCCGCGATCGCCGTATGCGCGCTGGTGCTGAACGTCAGCGAGTCGCGCAGTGCCGACGCGAAGCTCAAGCTGCTCGCGCAGCGCGTCGTCGAATCGCAGGAGCAGGAGCGGGCGCGGCTGTCACGCGAGCTGCATGACGGGATCAGCCAGATGATGGTATCGGCGAAGCTGATGCTCGAATCCGCGCTCGCGCGCTTCGAACGCGGTACCGCGCGCATGCCCGAGGCCGAGCAGGCGCTGACCTCGGGCGTCGTGCGGCTCGGCGACACGCTGCGTGAAGTGCGGCGCATCTCGCATGCGCTGCGCCCCGCGATGCTCGACGATCTCGGCCTCGCGGCGGCGCTCGAGCAGCTGGTGCGCGAGCTCGGCGCCGAAAGCGGCATCGACATCGGCTACACGCAGGTTGCGCACAGCGGCACCCGGCCGCTGCCCGCGGCGGTCAACACCGCGCTGTTCCGGATCGCGCAGGAAGCGCTCAGCAACATCGTGCATCATGCGCGGGCGTCGCGCGCGGCCGTCACGCTCGACGTCGGCGCGCAATCCGTCACGCTGACCATCGCCGACAACGGCTGCGGCTTCGACGCCGAACGCTCGCAGGCCGACGCGCGCCGCGGCATCGGGCTGCGCAACATGCGCGAGCGCCTCGACGCGCTCGGCGGTACGCTGACGATCACGTCGCAGGTCGGTCACACGATCGTCGCCGCGCGCGTGCCGCTGACTTCACCGGCCTGACCGCGCGCGCCGCCACTCGATTCAAGGAGACCCATCGCCCATGAGCGCCCCGGACACCCCCGCAAGGCTCCCCGCCGACCTCGTCGCCCAGCCGGTCGCCCAGCCGGTCGCCCGACTGCTGCTCGTCGACGATCACCCGCTCGTGCGCGACGGCTTGCGGATGCGGCTCGAAGCGGCCGACCTGTCGGTGGTCGGCGAAGCCGGCAACGCCGACGAGGCGCTCGCGCTCGCCGCGTCGCTCGAACCCGATCTCGCGCTGATGGACATCGGCATGAACGGAATGAACGGCATCACGCTCGCGGGCGTGTTTCACGATCGTTTTCCGGGCATCCGCGTGCTGATGCTGTCGATGCACGACAACGTCGAATACGTGACGCAGGCCGTGCGTGCCGGCGCGAGCGGCTACCTGCTGAAGGATTCGCCCGCGAGCGAGATCGTGCGCGCGATCGGCACGGTGCTGGCGGGCCAGACGTTCTTCAGCGAAGGGCTCGCCGCACGGATGATCCACGCGAGCACGACCGCGTCGCCGCTCGACCGGCTCACGCCGCGCGAACGCGACATCCTCGACGCGCTGGCGGAAGGGCTGTCGAGCAAGCAGATCGCGCAGCAGACGGGGCTGTCGGTGCGCACGGTCGAGACGCACCGGCTCAACCTGAAGCGCAAGCTGGAAATCGAGGGGCAGGCCGAGCTGATCAAGTTCGCGGTCGAGCATCGGCGGCGGTAGGGGCGAAACGCCAAGACGCCCCGTGCCATGCAGAGCAAGGCGTGCTCGATGTTGCCGGCCGGCATTGCCATTTCGACAATCAACCTCATCACTGGCTCGCCCCCTATATGCCGAAGGTAGTAGGCACGTTCGTGGCGTGTCCAAACCACCGATAATCCAGGTTGCTTCAATTTTTTTGGAGCGGCGCACGCGCCTCGCACTAGGACGCAAATTCGCCCTCCAGTGGGAGGCACCCCCACCCTAGATAAGCAGGATTGCAGAGAAACCGTACGCATAGGTAGCGATATCTACGACTAGCAGACGATATAGTCCAACTACGTCGGGAGCGCCGGCGCCGCCCAGTTGAGCCAGTGCGCCATTGCCGTGCTGGAGGTTGCTCTTGGATACTGCTTCCACCGAATTACCGGAACGTCCTCATGGAAGCGAAAACCAAAGCGAATTCTGGCGCGAAGTCCATTGCGGTCAAAGCAAGACGTGCAGCGACGGTTAGAAACGAGGCGGCATCGTCATGATTGCATGGAAGGCCTTTACGTTTGCCGGCGTCGATTACGACCTGTCCCACCTGCATCCCTGCCAGATCGAATTCGTTCAGCCAGCAAAGGGCAAACATCCGGCACGTACATATGTGGTCCAGCTCATCTTTGGCCTGCACTGCTTTACCCGGTCGGCCGAACCAGGCGAGGTGATCGATCCGGCGCGGCTCTATAGCGATGCTCGAGAAACACGCGTGTTCTGTGAGCGGCGCTACCGGCTGTCCATGCTGCTGCCGGCAATTGTTGACGGATTGGCTGTCCGCCCTTGCTATCACACCGGCAAAGGCAATTTCTTCGTCATGGAAGCCGTCGACGAGCAGGGCGCAGTTCAGGAATATGAGGTCTACTTCACAGCGTCGCGCGCGACCAAGCGCGGCGTACTCAATCTGTTCGTCCAGAGCGCCTATGTGCGGGACCGGTCCCACAAAGGCAACCGCCCGAAGAGGAAGCCGATCCGACTGCATGTGATCCTGCACAACACGCTGATCAATCGACCGATCAAGGAGCCGGTGTATTGAAGGCAACAGCAGGTAGCGTCGGAAATGAAAAAGGCTCCTCGAAAGGAGCCTCGTTCAAACTGCTAATCGGACCTCTTGGCTATCGCCACACTTGGGTGGTGACCCCTCGCAGGGCGGGGGTAACGCACGACTTTCGCCGTTCCGTTTATACGCTACCGATGACCATGATACATGTTCTTGCGCACCCGGAGCAAGTCGAATCGCCCTTATCCCTATCAGTTCGTCCGCGAATTGTGTTTCTGCAGATACGCGATCAGGCCGTCGATCCCGCCCGATGCGAGCTGGCTCTTGAACTGGCCCTGGTAGACCTGGATCAGCCATGCGCCCGACATGTCGATGTCGTAGATCTTCCAGTCGTTGCCGACCTTGCCGAGACGATAGCCGACCGACTGGCTGTCGCCCGGCGTCGTGACGGTCGACTGCACGAGCGCGTCGGCGCCCGACGCGCCGCCCGCCTTGAACGAGAACTTCGCGTCCTGGCTGCCGAGCTGGGCGAGCGACGCGGCGTAGGTGCGCGTCATCAGCAGCTTGAACTGCTTGTAAAGCTCCTGCTGTTGCTGCGGCGTGGCCTGCTTCCACGCATCGCCGACCGCGATGCGGGTCGTGCGCTCGAAGTTGGTTGCAGGCAGGAAGCGCTGCTCGACGACCGCCGAGACCTTCGCCATGTCCCCGCCGCGTGCGGCCGGATCGGCCTTCATCGCGTTGACGGTACCTTCGACCGCGTTGCGGACGATGTCGACCGGCGCACTCTGCGCGAAAGCGGAAACCGACACGGCGGCCGCCGCGACGAAAGCAAACAGATGACGTTTCATACGAATATCGCACTCGCTAAGGAAAAACGGACGGCGCGGCGCGCCATCCGGTCGACGCAAGTATACCGGGCCTGACGCACGCTTGCCGCACCGTGACCGACTGTTACCTTTCACGCCGGATTGTCACAGGCGCGGCCGGAAACGGCGGCCTCGGGGAAAGTAAACAAACGCTTACCCATGACGGGAACCCGGCCCGGCGCCGATTCCCTCTCCGACAGGAAAAGATTCTTCCGGCCCCACGACGCCCAACGTCACGACCGCCGCCACGCTGCGCCGGTATACTTGGCTACTTTGCCCTTGCCAGCCGCTCCCCACCGCCACATGGTGACATCTCTCATCGTCCGACTCGTTGCATGGTCGGTGCGCCGCCCCGTCTGGGTCGTCGTCCTGTCGCTCGTCATCGCCGCGCTCAGCGGCGTCTATGTCGCGCAGCATTTCAAGATCAACACCGACATCAGCAAGCTCGTCGATGCCGAGCCGCAATGGGCCGCCCTCGGGCAGGCCGTCGACAAGGCGTTCCCGCAACGCAACGGCACGATCCTCGCGGTCGTCGAGGCGCCCGCGCCCGAATTCGCGAACGCCGCCGCGCATGCGCTGACCGAAGCGCTGCGCAAGGATGCCGAAGCCGGTCGTATCGGCCAGGTCGCCGAACCCGGCGGCGGGCCGTTCTTCGAGCACAACGGGCTGCTGTTCCTGTCGACGCAGGACGTCACGGATACCACCTCGCAGCTCGCGAGCGCGCGCCCGCTCGTCAACGAACTCGCGAAGAACCCGAGCCTGACCGGTCTCGCCACCACACTCTCCACCACGCTCGGCCAGCCGCTGCTGACCGGCCAGGTGAAACTGCCCGCGATGGCGAAGCTGCTCGCACGCAGCGCCGCGACGGTCGACGACGTGCTGGCCGGCAAGCCGGCCGCGTTCTCGTGGCGCGCGCTGGTCGACAACGATGCCGCGCGTCAGCCCGCGCGCGCATTCGTCACCGTGCAGCCGGTGGTCAACTACGGTGCGCTGAAGGCCGGCGCGGAAACCAGCCAGGTGATCCGCGACGCGGCCCGTTCGCTCGACCTCGAGAAGCGCTACGGCGCCGCGGTGCGCCTGACCGGCGAGCAGCCGCTCGCCGACGACGAATTCGCGTCCGTCGAGGATGGCGCGGCGCTCAACGGCGTGCTCACGCTGCTCGCCGTGCTCGTCATCCTGTGGCTGGCGCTGCGCTCGAAGCGGATGATCGGCTCGGTGCTCGTCACGCTGTTCGTCGGCCTCGTCGTGACCGCCGCGCTCGGCCTCGCGATGGTGGGCTCGCTGAACATGATCTCGGTCGCGTTCATGGTGCTGTTCGTCGGCCTCGGCGTCGACTTCTCGATCCAGTACGGCGTGAAATACCGCGAGGAGCGCTTCCGCGATCCGCGCATCGATCACGCGCTGATCGGCGCCGCGCATTCCATGGGCATGCCGCTCGCGCTGGCCACCGCGGCCGTCGCGGCGAGCTTCTTCTCGTTCATTCCCACCGCCTATCGCGGCGTGTCCGAACTCGGCCTGATCGCGGGCGTCGGGATGTTCGTCGCGCTGCTGACCACGATCACGCTGCTGCCGGCGCTGCTGCGCCTGTTCGCGCCGCCGGGCGAATCGAAGACGCCGGGCTTCCCGTGGCTCGCGCCGGTCGACGACTACCTCGATCGCCATCGCAAGCCGATCCTGATCGGCACGCTCGTGGTCGTGGTCGGCGCGCTGCCGCTGCTCGCGTTCCTCCACTTCGACTTCAACCCGCTGCACCTGAAGGATCCGCACAGCGAATCGATGGCGACACTGCTCGCACTGAAGGATTCGCCGGAAGCCGCCGTCAACGACGTCACGCTGCTCGCGCCGTCGCTCGCCGATGCCGACGCGGCCGCGAAGCGCCTCGACGCGCTGCCTGAAGTGGGCCGCACGACCACGCTGTCGACCTTCATCCCCGCCGACCAGCCGGCCAAGCGCGCGGCGATCGCCGCGGCCGCGGGCGAGCTGCTGCCCGCGCTGACACAACCGGCCGCGCCGCCCGCGACCGACGCGCAGCGCGTCGCCGCGCTCAAGCGCGTGTCGGACCTGCTGAGCTACGCGGCCGAAGATCACCCGGGCCCGGGAGCGGCCGCCGCGCAGCATCTGTCGGCCTCGCTCGCGAAACTCGCCGCCGCGGACGCCGCGACGCGCGACCGCGCCGAGCGTGCGTTCTCCGACACGCTGCGCATCGCGCTCAACCAGCTCGCCTCGCTGCTGCAGCCGCAGGACATCACGCGCGAATCGCTGCCGCCGCAGCTCGTGCGCGACTGGGTCGCACCGGACGGCCACGCACTCGTGCAGATTTCGCCGAAGGTGCCGAAGGGCGTCGACCCGAACGACGACACGATGCTGCGCCGCTTCGCGAAGACCGTGAAGGCCGCGGAGCCGGGCGCGACCGGCGGGCCGATCTCGATCCTGCATTCGGCCGACACGATCATCAACGCGTTCCTGCATGCGGCACTGTGGTCGATCATCTCGATCACGATCCTGCTGTGGGTCACGCTGCGCCGCTTCGGCGACGTGCTGCGCACGCTGGTGCCGCTGCTCGTGTCGGGCATCGTGACGCTCGAACTGTGCGTCGTGCTCGGCATGTCGCTCAACTTCGCGAACATCATCGCGCTGCCGCTGATGCTCGGCGTCGGCGTCGCGTTCAAGGTGTATTTCGTGATGGCGTGGCGCGCGGGGCAAACCGGGCTGCTGCACTCGAGCCTCACGCACGCCGTCCTGTTCAGCGCCGCGACGACGGCGACCGCATTCGGCAGCCTGTGGCTGTCGCACCACCCGGGCACGTCGAGCATGGGCAAGCTGCTCGCGCTGGCCCTGACCTGCACGCTGATCGGCGCCGTGGTGTTCCAGCCCGTCCTGATGGGCAAACCGCGCGTCAAACGCGCCAAGAACCAATCGCAAGGAATCAATGAATAAGGTGCGAATCATTGCGGCGACCGTTGCCGCCAGCGCAGTGCTGACCGGCTGCGCGACGGGACCGAACCGCAACCCCAACGACCCGCTCGAGCCGATGAACCGGGCGATGTACAAGTTCAACGACACCGTCGACACGAACATCGCCCAGCCGATCGCGAAGGGTTACCAGAAGGTCACGCCGACGCCCGTGCGCACCGCGATCAGCAACTTCTTCTCGAACCTCGGCGACCTCGGCAACATCGCGAACAACCTGCTGCAGTTGCGCATCACCGATGCGACGCAGGACTTGATGCGCGTGGCGATGAACTCGCTGTTCGGCGTCGCCGGCCTGATCGACATCGCGACGCCGGCCGGGCTGCCGAAGCATCACCAGGACTTCGGCCTGACGATGGCGCGCTGGGGCGTGCCGTCGGGCCCGTACCTCGTGCTGCCCGTGTTCGGGCCGAGTACGTTCCGCGACGGCGTCGGCCGCGCGGTGGACGTGCGCTTCAACCTGCTCAACTACATCGAGCCGGCCGCGCGCAACCCGATGTACATCGCGCAGTTCATCAGCGCGCGCTCGGACCTGCTCGGCGCGACCGACCTGCTGAAGCAGGCCGCGCTCGATCCGTATTCGTTCGTGCGCGACGCGTACCTGCAGCAGCGCAAGTCGCTGACCTACAAGGGCGAGTCCGCGCCGGGCGCGCTGCCGCAATACAACGAGCCGGATGAATCGGGTGGGGAAGCGGCGCCGGGCGGCAAGCCCGCCGGCACGCCGGCGGCGCCCGGGCTGCCGAACTACGAGGATCCGGGCGAGTCGGGCGGGGCGCCGGCCAGCGCACCGGCCGCGCCTGGGCTGCCGCAATATGACGATCCGGGGGCGGGCAGTGCGATGCCGGCGAGTGCGCCGGCGGTGCCTGCGAGCGGTCCCGCAGCGCAGTAGCTAGCGCCGCACCGGCTGCAAGACGATCAGGAGCGCTGCTCGATGCAGCGCTCTTTTTTTTGTTTTGGTGAATTTGCAGCAAGCTTGAGGTCGTTTGACGACCGTTGCCACAACCCGGTCCGCCATCATTTCTCGTCCCGCATCGACGGCGTAAAAGTGATTCCCACCAGCAATCCTTCCGGCCCGATGAAGCGGCTGACTGTCTGGCCCCACGGCTCGTTCCGATTCCTGACGAGCATTCGATACCCGCGTGATTCAAGTTCTGCCGTAGCGGCTTCGACGTTGTCGACATCGAACTCGATCCAGGCTTGTGGGATGGGTACGTCACGACGCCACGAATCCGTGCCGAAGCACGACTGAGCGGCCTGAGAAAGCGGCCACAACGCGAACGTGTTTGCGCCTTTCAGACTCTCCGTATGAAGGTAGCCGCCTTTCTCTTCCTTGAAGGGAATACCGAGGGCCTGACTGTAGAGGTCGCGGCTTGCCTGGGCTTCACTCACAATCGGGCCAAAGCCTGCGATGAACAAGGCTGTGGATTTCGGGATCTTTTCCATGGCTTCTCCTTTGCCGCGAACCGATGTGGCGGCCGGTACTCAGATACCGCGGGGCATGGATGAGTGTAGGCCTGTTTCAGGTGGCCGGCAGGCATCTCGACCCGGTAGGTTCGGTAGCGCTCCGACATTGCACACGACGGCGCACACCGCCGTCGCGGCGGACGCCGTTCTTTCGAAGGAAAAGGGAGGGAGGAAGGTGGGAGGAAAAACGGAAGCGCCCGCTCACCCGATCCGCATCGCGCCCGCACGCTCGAACGCGTGCCGCGCCTGGATCAGCGTCGTGCGCGCCGCACGCGCGTCGCTGGCCACCTGCAGCAGCGGACCGAGCTGCGACGGCTGCTTCAGCAGCTCACGCAGGATCGGCAGGATCGCCGTGCTGCCGTCGTCGCGCAGGCCGGCCGTCGCCGCGCGCGGCAGCGTGCGCCACGCCGGATCGACGATCGCGCGGCACACCGCGAACGGCACGCCGCGCGCAGCCGCGAAGGCCGCCGCGATATGCGACTCCATGTCGACGGCGAGCGCGCCCTTCGCGCGATGCAGCGACGTCTTTTCCTGTTCGCTGACGACCGGTGCGCCCACGGCCGCGATCGTGCCGCGCGTGACGCGCGCCCACACCGGCGTGTCGTGCAGCGCGGCGACGAGCCGCGTGCTCCAGCGCGTATCGGTCTCGACGCGGCCGAACGGCCCGTCGATCGCGTTCGCGATCACCAGCGCGCCGGGCGCGAGGTCGGGCGCGAGCCCGCCTGCCGTGCCGAAGCTCACGATGCCCGCGCAACCGCGCGCGGTCGCCTCGGTCAGCGCGCGTTCGAGCCGGTCGGCGCGCGCGGCGAAGACAGCTTCGACGCCGTCGCCGCGCGCAATGCGCGCCTCGAATGCCATCCCCGTCACGGCGATGACGGGCAGCATGCCGGTGGATTGCGTCGCCACGCGTTACAGCCCGACCGTGACGCGCGTCGTGTTGTCGCGCTTCAGGTTGCGATAGCGCGCAAGCGCCCACAGCGGGAAGAACTTGCGATAGCCGTGGTAGCGCAGGTAGAACACGCGCGGGAAGCCCGTCGCCGTGAAGCGCGCCTCGTCCCACAGGCCTTCTTCGTTCTGGTTGGCGATCAGGTAGTCGACACCGCGCGCCACCGCCGGGTTGTTCACCTCGCCGGCCGCCATCAGGCCGAGCAGCGCCCAGGCCGTCTGCGACGCCGTGCTCGGCGCCTGTTCGAAGCCGCGATAGTTCAGCTTGTAGCTGTCGCCGTCCTCGCCCCAGCCGCCGTCCTTGTTCTGGATCGACAGCAGCCACTGCGCGCCGCGCTTCATGCGCGGGTCGTCCGGCGTCAGGCCGGCCGCGTTCAGCGAGCACAGTGCCGTCCACGTGCCGTACACGTAGTTCATCCCCCAGCGGCCATACCAGCTGCCGTCCGGTTCCTGCTCCTTGAGCATGTAGTCGAGCGCGCGGCGCGCGGGCTCGCTGTTCAGCGGCGTCTCGCCAAGCTGCGCCAGCATCGACAGGCAGCGGCCCGACACGTCGGCCGTCGGCGGATCGAGCAGCGCGCCGTGATCCGAGAACGGGATGTTGTTCAGGTAGTACTGCGTGTTTTCCGGTTCGAACGCGCCCCAGCCGCCGTCGCTGCTCTGCATCCCGACGACCCACTCGCGCGCGCGTGCGATCGAGTCGCGATACGCGTCGTTCTGCCGGAGTTTCTGCGCGCGATCCATCGCCACCGCGACCACCGCCGTATCGTCGACGTCCGGGTAGTGCGCGTTCGCGTACTGGAATGCCCAGCCGCCGGGCCGCACGTGCGGGCGGCGCGAGATCCAGTCGCCGCGCACGTCGAGGATCTGCAGCGGGCGCAGCCATTCGAGGCCGCGCAGCGCGGCTTCCTCGGCACGCGCGTCGCCCGTCTCGAGCAACGCATGCGCGGCGAGCGACGTGTCCCACACCGGCGACAGGCACGGCTGGCAATACGCTTCGTCGTCGTGCACGACGAGCAGCTTCTCGATCGACTTGCGTGCGATCGCGCGGTTCGGATGATCTTCCGCATAGCCGAGCACGTCGTACATCATCACCGCGTTGGCCATCGCCGGATAGATCGCGCCGAGGCCGTCCTCGCCGTTCAGGCGCTCGTCGACGAACGAGACGGCCTGGCGGATCGCGCGTTCGCGCGTGTAGTTCGGGAACAGGCCGTCGACCGCGCGCAGCGCATGGTCGACCACGCGGAAGAACGCGAACCAGCCGGCGCTCTGGTGGCCCTGGCGCGGCAGCAGCCCGGCGTTCACGGGCGGGTCGATGAACAGCTCGTCGATGCGCACGCCGCGCGGGTTCTTCGCGAGCGGGCGCTTCGCGTTCAGCACGAGCAGCGGCACGATCACGGTGCGCGCCCAGTACGACACCTTCGACAGGTGGAACGGGAACCACTGCGGCAGCAGCATGATCTCGACCGGCATCATCGGCACCGCGCGCCACGGAATCGCGCCGTACAGCGCAAGCTGGATGCGCGTGAACACGTTCGACATCTCGGCACCGCCCATCGCATGAATGGCGCGGCGCGCACGCTGCATGTGCTCGGCGTTCTCGTCGTCGCCGATCACCTTCAGCGCGAAATACGCCTTCACGCTCGCGCTGATGTTCGGCGCGCCGTCGGTGAACAGCGGCCAGCCGCCGTCGGCCTGCTGGATGCGGCGCAGATACTTGCCGATCTTCCGTTCGAGTTCGACGTTCGGCGTCTCGCCGAGATAGTGGACGAGCAGCACGTATTCGGCGGGAATCGTCGAATCGGCTTCAAGTTCGTAAACCCAGTGGCCGTCCGCGTTCTGCGCGGCCAGCAGCGCGTCGGTCGCACGCACGACGGCCGCATCGACGCCGGCCGGCACGGTGCCGGCGGACAAGGTAGCCATTTCGGTGAGATCGTTCATCGGTCCCTCTGTTGCTTACTGTGTCTGGAGCACGTCCGCGGCCAGCTGGCCGGAGCGGATCGCGCCCTCGATCGTGGCGGGCAAGCCGGTGGCAATCCAGTCGCCCGCCAGCACGAGATTGGTCCAGCGCGTACGCACGGCCGGACGCTTCATTTCCTGCGACGGCACCGCCGCAAAGCCCGCGCGCGGCTCGACGACGAGCTGCCATGCGGGGATGGTTTCCGGGTCCGCGCCCGTCACCCGCGCGACGTCTTCCCAGATGCGCCGCGCAAGCGTGTCGCGCGGCGTGTCGAGCCAGCGGCCGGCGTCGCGGATCGTCGCCGCGAGCGGGCCGCCGCCGGTGCGCACCGCATCGACGACACCGTTCACGACCGCCGTCTGCAACGGCGTACCGGCCGGCGCCTCGACCGCGAAATACGCGGTCACGACCGCGCTGAACGTGTCGGGCGCGGTGAGTTCGGGCACGAGCGGCTGCGCGACCTCGGGCGGCACGGCCAGCACGACGGCGTCGCCCGGTGCGAGATCGATCCGCTCGCCGCCGACCGAGACCGCATCGACCGCATTGCCGTGCGCGCCGAATTCGAACGCGTCGAGCCGCGAGTTCAGCCGGATCTGCGCGCCGCCGTGCTGCAGCATCCGCAGCGCCGGTTCGATGAATGCGCTGCCGAGACCATGGCGCGCGACGAGCGGACGGCAGCCGGGGCCGCCCGCCGCAAACGTGCCGCACAGCGCCGCACGCGCGAGTTCGGCGCTCGCGTGGCGCGGCTCGACGTTCAGCACACCGAGGAAATACGGCCGCAGCCAACGTTCCCACAGCATGCCGTCGCACCGCATCGTCTGTGCGAGTGAGCGGCCCATGCGCGCGAACGCGAGCGGAGCGAGCGCGAGGTAGTCGAGCGGCGTCGTGCCCGGCGCACGCGACGCGGCATCGAACAGCCACGACGGCCAGCGCCCGTCGCCGAAGCGCAGCGTCCAGCGCTGCTGCGATGCGATGTCCACGACCGGGAATTCAGGCAGCGCGGGCCCCGCGAGCTGGTCGGCCGCGCCGATCGCGCGCAGGTAGCGCTGCGTCGCGGGCTGCCCCGCGAACACCGTGTGCAGCCCGCTGTCGAGCGTCGTGTTCAGCGTCCCGTCGAACCATGAGCGGCAGCGGCCGCCCGCATGCGCGTGCGCGTCGTGCAGCACGATGCGTCGCCCGCGGCGTTGCAGCTCGACCGCGGCCGACAGGCCGGCAAGGCCGGCGCCGATCACGTGGACGGTTCTGGGCATCGACTCGGTCGGCTCAGAACAGCGCGTAGCGCGCGGCGATCATCAGCATGCGCGCCTTCGGCTTGCGCAACGGCGCGCGCGGGAAGGCGAAGCCGCGTGCGATCGCGGCTTCGAGAATGCAGCGATACGCGCCCGACATGATGCGCGGCGCCTTCACCTGCGCACGCGGGCACGTATCCATCACCGCGTCGGCCTGGCGGAAATGCTCGAGCGCGCGCTCGACGAGCGTCACGCACACGCGCGGCAGCGCCGGATCGCGCACGATCGTCGCCGGATCGGTAATCGCGATGCCTTCGCGCGTGAGCAGCTCGCGCGGCAGGTAGCAGCGGTTGATCGCCGCATCGTCGTCGATGTCGCGCAGGATGTTGGTCAGTTGCAGCGCGCGACCGAGGTGATGCGACAGCTTGATCCCTTCGGCTTCAGGCATCCCGAAAATCCTCACCGACAGCCGGCCGGCCGCGCTCGCCACGCGATCGCAGAAGAGGTCGAGCGTCGGCTCGTCGGGCGCGCAGATGTCTTCGGCCGCATCCATCGCCATCCCGTCGATCATCGCGTGGAAATCGTCGCGCTGCAGGTTGAATGCACGGATCTCGCGGTCGAGCGCGGCCAGGTGGCGCGGCGGGCGGCCGGCGTAGCATGCGTCGATGTCGGCACGCCAGCGATCGAGGCCCGCATTGCGCTCGGCGCGCGGCAGGTCGCTGTCGGCGATGTCGTCGACCGCGCGGCAAAACGCGTAGACCTGGAACATCGCATCGCGCTGCACGGCCGGCAGGATGCGCATTGCAAGATAGAAAGAACTGCCCGATGTGACGGCAGCGGCGTCGGTTTCTTGTTCGTCCACGACGGAATTGGAAACGGCCAAGACAAGCTCCACGGAGACACCCACGCGGGGCGATTGAAGAAGCCATGCCCGGCTGGGATGGTCAGGGTGTCAAATGTGTGCGAGATATGCGAACGATCGACGCAGACAGGCACAAATTACCGGCCGGAAGCCGGAATTGGGCGAAAGTATAGCAATCTTTGAAGTTCGATGGCGGTGCGGCCGGCGTGCGGCAGGGCGGCGCCCGGACGCGCGGCGCCGGGCTCCGCGGCCCGCCGTGCGCGGCTGGCCGCCCTCGGCCGGACGGCCCCTGCGGGCCGGGGACGCCTGGTCGAGGGCCTCTACAGGCGCTTCAGGCCTAGCCGTAGACGATGTCGCGCTGCAGGTCGAGCGCAATGAGCCCCATTTCGCGGGTGAGCTGCAGCATCGAGCGGCGCTCGAGGCGCGAGCCCATGAAGCTCGTCACGTGACCGTCGGGCTCCGCGGTGAACTGGAACACCGCGCCGCCCGTGCCGAACCACGCACCCGGCACATCGGGCGATTCCTGCCAGTCGATCTGCGCGAACACGCGCGCGATGCCCGCGCGTATCAGGTCGCCCGGACCGATCGGCGGCGCGATGTCGCCCAGGTCGTCGAGCGAATAGGGGCCGGGTTTGTTCGGCTTCCGATAGAAGAGATAGTCGACGTTCATGGGGCACAATCGCGGGCAAAGCAACAAATTAGCGCGATCTGCCGCGAATTTAAATCAGATATGAACGAAATGTCGTCTCCGCGACACATTCGGGGACACATGGCCGGCGGCCGATCCGGTGCGACCGGCCGCCGCCGCTTGGGCTCGCGTCGGTTCGTCTAAGATGACGCTTTATCCGGACAACGCATTCCGAACTCATGGAGACGAACGTGACAGCCGTGCCACCCGCATCCCCGCAGTCCGCCCATCCCGTTTTCGTGCTCGTGCACGGCGCCTGGCACGGCGCGTGGTGCTACGCGCACGTTGCGGCCGCGCTGGCGGAGCGCGGCCACCTGTCGATCGCGCGCGACCTGCCCGCGCACGGCATCAACGCCCGCTTTCCGGCTTCCTACTTCACCCGCCCGCTCGACAAGGATGCGTTCGGCGCCGAGCCGTCGCCGGTCGCGAACACGACGCTCGACGATTACGCGACGCAGGTCATGCAGGCGGTCGACGACGCGTACGCGCTCGGCCACGGCAAGGTCGTGCTCGTCGGGCACAGCATGGGCGGCCTCGCGATCACGGCGGCGGCCGAACGCGCGCCCGAAAAAATCGCGAAGATCGTCTATCTCGCGGCCTTCATGCCCGCGTCGGGCGTGCCGGGCCTCGACTACGTGCGCGCGCCCGAGAACAAGGGTGAAATGCTCGGCCCGCTGATGCTGGCGAGCCCGCGCGTCGCCGGTGCGCTGCGCATCGACCCGCGCAGCGGTGACGCCGCGTATCGCGCGCTCGCGAAGCGCGCGCTGTACGACGACGTGCCGCAGGCCGACTTCGAGGCCGTCGCGAACCTGATGACCTGCGACGTGCCGGCCGCGCCGTTCGCGACCGCGATCCCGACGACGGCCGCGCGCTGGGGCGCAATCGACCGCCACTACATCAAGTGCCTGCAGGATCGCGTGATCCTGCCCGCGTTGCAGCAGCGCTTCATCGACGAAGCCGACGCGTTCGCGCCCGGCAACCCGACCCACGTGCACCAGCTCGACACCAGCCATTCGCCGTTCGTGTCGCAGCCGGCCGTCCTGGCCGGCGTGCTGGCCGACATCGCGAAAAGCTGAGCACGGCACGCGCGGGGCGCCTCCGCTCCGTGCCCAGCAGGGCGGTGCGGGTGCGCCTACGCGTAGGCCACCGAACGGTCGCGCCCGAGCCGCTTCGCGCGATAGAGCGCGGCGTCGGCCTCGTTGACGAGCACGTCGCAAGTGGGCGCACCCGGCTTTGCACACGCGCCGCCGACGCTCGCCGTCACCGGCACGCTGACGCCCTCGGCATCGACCGGCACGCTGCCGATCGCATCGCGCACCTTGTCGGCCACGCGCATCGCCTCGTCGAGATTCGTGCACGGCAGCAGCAGCGCGAATTCCTCGCCGCCGAAGCGGCCGAACGTATCCTGCGCACGCACGATCGACGCGACGCGACGCGCCGTCTCGCGCAGCACGGCGTCGCCGGCCGCATGCCCGAAACGGTCGTTGATCGTCTTGAAGTGGTCGAGGTCGAACAGCAGCACCGACATGTCGCCGCCGTAGCGCTGCCAGCGCGCGAATTCGTCGCCGAGCCGCGCCTCGAAGAAGCGCCGGTTCGCGATGCCGGTCAGGCCGTCCCGATTCGCGTGTTCGCGCAGCTTCGCGACCGCTTCCTCGCGCTCGCGCTGCATCACGCTCACGTGCGTGACGTCCGAGATCGTCACGCACACGGCTTCGACGTCGCGGCCGCGCGTGAGCGGCATGAACGTGCAGTCCTGCTGCATGTAGTCGACGCCGCCCGTAATCGGCCGGTCGTGCTCGAAGCGGAACAGGTAGGGCCGCTGCTCCCACGAGCTGAACGCGAAGCTGCCGAGCTGGAACACGCTCTCGAGCTTGCGCGACAGCCACGCGCGCGGCAGGTCGGGAAAACAGTCGAACAGGTTGCGGCCGATCACGTCGGCGGCCGGGATGCCGCTGTGGTCCTGCATGAAGCGATTCCACATCAGCACGGTCATCGCGCGGTCGAGCACGAACAGGCCGAAGCCCACCCGCTCGATCACGAGATCGCTCAGCGACGGCGTCGCGGCCGTCATAGCGCGGACAGCAACGCGTCGAGCGCGTCGCCCATCAGCCGGATCGAATCCTCGGCCATCAGCATCACGAAGTGCGCCCGGAACGCGTGGTCCTCGAGCCCGAAGTTCACCTCGAGCAGCAAGGCCACGCTCCATGCCAGCTCGGTCGGCTGGAAGACGTCGTCGAACGACACGTTCGCGCCGAGCAGCCCCGGCGGAAAGAACACGGGCTTGCGGCCGAGCTCGTCGAGGATCGAGGCGACGCAGGCGCCCATCAGCACGTTCGCGACGTCGAACACGACTTCGTCGGGTGTCGCCATCCCGCCGTACACGCCTTCGCCGAACGTGCGGTCGACGACCGACATGAGCCGCGCGATGCCCGCGGTACGGCACAACACGATCGCCTCGCCCTTGATGTCGGAACGGAAGCCCTGGCGCACGGCGGTCACGTTGTCGTAGATGCCCGTCATCTCGCGCAGCGCGTCGCCCGCGTCGGTCGCTTTCACGACCCGCACGCGCGGCACCGACAGTTCGATGAAGCGCCCGAGCAACAACGCGAGCCGTGCGGCGGCACGGCCCATTGCGAGGTTGGCGATCTCCTGCAACGCGTCGCGTTGCTCCGCCGTGAACACCGAGTCAGGCATACAACCCATACTCCTTGAGAATGGGCAGCAATGCCTCCGACGTCACGGGCTTGGCAACGAATGCGATCGCGCCCAATTCGCGCACGCGTGCTTGCGCCTGCGGCTGGATATCGGCGGATACCACGATCACGAACGTGTTCATATCTTCGTGGCGCAGTGTCTCCAGCACCTGATATCCGCTCATGTCGGGCATCGTCAGGTCCAGAAACATTACGGAAGCTTTGCCGTCACGATAGAGCGCCAAGGCCTCTCGACCATTCGCGGCATACGCGACATCGACGTCCCAGCCTCCCGGCAGCGCCTTTGTCAGAAGTTTGCGAGCGAGCAGCGAATCGTCGGCAATTACAATCGGCAAAGGCATGGGGCGAAGCGGTATACGGAATGGTCTCTCTCGCGTTAACGACCGCGCGCCGCGTTTCTTTAGGCGCCGTGTAAGCGAACGCGTGCAGCCGCCGGGCACCCCTGCGCCGGACGCCGCGGCAACTGTCGCCCGCGGCGGGCTGCGCGCTGGCATCAGCAGGCGCGTATCTATCTGTCATAGGGAAAGCAAGGCGCGATTCTCGGAGTAAACCGGAGGCGATGCAACTCGCCATTTTTGCTGATTCAGACAGAATCGATCCGATCGCGCCGCATTCCGAAAACAGCTACGACCATTTTTACGCCAAGGACGCAAAATTTTTCCTTGTGTACGTTTGCGCTGCCGGATTCGTCGCGTTTTCAATCTGACAATATCCCCCTGTCGGAAACGTCAGGACGGCGCGCGCCGCGTGGCGCGAGCTCCGGGCGCAACTCGTTTATGATGGCAGGCACCTCCGCCTCACCGCTTCCTCGATGACGTCCGACCGGCCCGCCGATTCCCACGCTCCCGCCTCCACGCCCGCCGACGACTGGCAGGACGACGGCAACTATGCGTCCGGTGCGCCCGAGCACGATTTCGCGGTGCGACGCGTGACGCTGATCGTGCTGCTCGTCGCGGCGATCGTGCTGCCCTGCATCTATGTCGTGGTAATGGCGTACAACGACCTGAAGACACGCGAGGCCGCCGCGAGCGACGTGACGATGCGCACCGTGCGGGTTGCCGAGGAGCACGCGCTCAAGGTGTTCGACCTGAGCGAGACGCTGGACGCGCGCATCGTCGATCTCGTGCAGGACATGGACGATGCGACCGTGCGCAACAGGGAGTCCGACATCCACGAAGCGCTGAACACGATCGGCGGCGGCTATCCGCAGGTGGCTGCCGTGTCGATCTTCGGCGCGAGCGGGATGCTGCTCGCGAACAGCCTCTACTATCCGGCGCCCTATGCGTCGATCGCGAACCGCGACGATTTCGCCGGCATTCGCGACGGCAAGGTGATCGAACACATCTCGCGCGTGATGCAGGGGCCGAGGCGGCTCGCGGACACGCCCGTGTTCAACACGGGCGTCGCGCGTCGCCATAGCGACGGTTCGTTCGCCGGGATGGTGTCGATCGCGCTGAAGTCGTCGTATTTCAACGCGTTCTACCGCGACCTGCTCGGCGGCGCCAGCACGCCGATGACGATGGCGCTCGCGCGCTCGGACGGCGCGGTGATCGCGTCGTATCCGCCGCCGCCCGCCGCGGCCGAAGCCTATCGCGCGCTGTCGTTCGGCGACGAGCACAGCGACCCGCGCGGCGGCGTCGTGCGCGTGCGCCACGATGCCGGCAGCGAGATCGTCGCGTATCGCCAGGTCGGCAGCTATCCCGTCTACGTGACGTGCGCGTATCGCACGTCGGCGATCTGGCATGAATGGTACGAACACCTGAGCGTGCTGTTCCTCTCGATGTTCGCGCCGTCGGTCGCGCTGTGGTCGGTGATCTGGCTGTCGCTCAAGCGGCTGAAGGCGGAAGAGGAGGCGTGGGACCGCTGGCAGGCCGAAGCGTCGATGCGGCGCTCGATCGAATCGGCGTACCGGCAGTCGCGCAAGATGCAGGCGCTCGGCAATCTCGTCGGCAGCGTCGCGCACGATTTCAACAACCTGCTGATGATCATCTCGAGCAACGTGCAGATCGTGCGGCGGCGCGAGGCCCAGCATCTCGACAAGGAACTCGGCGCGATCGAACGCGCGCTGAAGAACGGGCAGTCGCTCACGCGCCAGTTGCTCGGTGTCGCACGCAAGCAGCCGCTGCACAACGAGACGATCGACGTCGGGCAATGGGTCGGCACATGCCGCGAACTGCTGAAGACGTCGCTCGGTTCGAAATCGTCGCTGGTCGTCGCGATCGAGCCCGGCGTGTGGCCGATCCGCGTCGACGTCGCCGAGCTCGAACTCGCGGTGATCAACCTCGCGGTCAACGCGCGCGACGCGATGGCGGCCGGCGGCCGCTTCACGGTCGGCGCGCGCAACGTGACGCTGCGTCGCGAGGACGGCTTTCCGCTGACCGGCGACTTCGTGCAGATCTCGCTCGACGATACGGGTTCGGGGATGGCGCCCGACGTGCTCGCCCGCGCGTTCGAGCCGCTGTTCACGACGAAGGCGCAGGGGATGGGGACGGGGCTCGGCCTGCCGCAGGTATTCGCGTTCTGCGAACGCTCGGGTGGCCTCGCGACGATCGACAGCGCGGTCGGTGCGGGCACGTCGGTGCGCCTCTACCTGCCACGCGCGCGCGCCGAGGATGTCGTCGCACGGCCGCCGGCGGTCGCGCACGACGCGGGCACGGGCGCGCTCGCCGGCCTGCACGTCCTGCTCGTCGAGGACAACAGCGAAGTCGCGGCCGGCACCGAAGCGCTGCTGTCGCTGCTCGGGCACCGCGTGACCTACGCGCCCACCGCCGACGACGCGCTGAGTCTCGTCGAAGCAGCGCCGGCGGACGACGGCTTCGACCTCGTGATTTCGGATATCCACATGCCGGGCCGCCTGAACGGCATCGACCTCGCCGAAGCGGTCGAGAAGCGGCCGGAGAAACTGCCCGTGATTCTCGTCACGGGTTACGCGGAGGAACTCGACCGCACGCGCACCGTCAACGTCCGCGTGCTGTCGAAGCCGTTCGACATCGCGCTGCTCGACGAGATCCTGCTGGGCATCCGCGACACGCGCGATGCACGCGATGCGCGGCACGCGGCCGGCGCCTGACGGAGCGCGCCGGCCCGCGGCCGGCGCTTCGCTGGCCTCAGGCCCCCTTGTTCAGCCGCACCCACGCGGCGTAGCGATCGACGAAGCCCTGCAGGAACTTGCGGGTGTCTTCGCTGACGATCTGGCCCTGATCGTCGATGCGTGCCGGATCGTGCTTGATGAACATCTCGGGTTGCCCGAGGGTCTTCACGTCGAGATACGCGAGCACGTTGCGCAGGTGCTGCTGCGCGAGCGCGGTGCCCGTCGCGCCCGGCGACGTGCCGAGCACCGCACCCGGCTTGCCCGACCACGAATTGGAACCCCACGGGCGCGAGCCCCAGTCGAGCGCATTCTTGAGCACGCCCGGAATCGAGCGGTTGTACTCGGGCGTGAAGAACAGCAGCGCATCGGCGGCTTCGATCGACTGCTTGAAGCGCTTCGCGACTTCCGGGAAATCCGCGTCGTAGTCCTGGCTGTACAGCGGCAATTCGCCGATCTCGACGAACTCGAACGAGAAATCGGCGGGGGCGAGCGAGATCACGGCGTGCGCGAGCGCGCGGTTCCACGAAGCGCGACGCAGGCTGCCGACGATGACCGCAATGCGATGTGCCATGACTGTCTCCTTCCGGTGGGTGTGGAATAGAATCGATTGCTTCAGGATAGGCGGCAAAGGTCTGTTTATAGGCAAGCCAGCCCGCGAACCGTCCCACGGGGCCGCCCGGCCGACTTTCCACAAGGTTTTCCACAGAAATTGTGGATAACTTTGTCGACATGCCCGGCTGTTACACATGACCGGTCGCGCACCAACGTTTGCGCGAAGCCAACCTGTCGGCAAGCATAGCGCAGCCCGCCAGCCGAATTCATGAACAATGTTGCGCATTGCGGGCAGGCGCGACGCCCAGTAAGCTGCTCGCACCGCGCGGCGCGGCGACCTGTGGCGCGCGCGGCTTCCTCCCGAGAGATTCCCGACGATGCCGTCCGCTTACGACGATCCCGCCTATCTCGCGCAACTGCGGCACGACCTGCTGCGCTTCGCGCGACTCCAGCTCCGCGATGCCGACGCGGCCGAAGACGCCGTGCAGGAAGCGCTCGCCGCCGCGTGGTCGCATGCGGGCGATTTCGCCGGGCTGTCGGCCCACAAGACCTGGGTGTTCGGCATCCTGCGCAACAAGCTGATCGACGTGCTGCGCGCGCGGCAGCGCACGGTGAGCTTGTCGGCACTCGATGCCGAGCTCGACGGGGAATCGGCGCTCGATCGCGAGCTGTTCAAGGAAAACGGGCACTGGGCCGCGCATGCGAAGCCGCGACCGTGGCCGAGACCGGAAACGCTGTTGCAGCAGCAGCAGTTCTGGACGCTGTTCCAGACCTGCCTCGATCACCTGCCGGAGCAGATCGGGCGCGTGTTCATGATGCGCGAATTCCTCGACGTGGAAATTACGGACATCTGCAGCGAATTGACGCTGACGACGAATCATTGCAGCGTGCTGCTGTATCGGGCGCGCACGCGCCTGCGAACCTGCCTCAGTGAAAAAGGACTGACGACCGAAGATGCTGCCGGGGAAATGTACTGACGTGACGCGACTGCTGTCGGATGCGCTCGACCGGCGCCTGACGGTCCACGAGCGCGTGCAGGTGCGCGTGCATTTGCCGACCTGCAGCGGCTGCCGGCAATACCGTGAGCAGATCGCGCTGCTGCGCGCGGCGGCGAAGGCCGCGGCGGGGCAGGGGGACGAGGAGGCGTGACGGCTTCGCCGGCTTTGGGCTGACGCTGGCGGTCGAGAAACGCGACGTGCGCATCGGCGTTGATCGTCGAGCGACGCTGCCGGTGATTCCTGCCGTTGACGCGTGTCGGCGTGATACCCGCCGTGGGACGCGCCGATAGATCGCGGTGCCGACGCGGCCGATCCGGCCGCACGTCGAGCACGCATCGATCAATCCGGAGCATTCGCGCCGGATCGGCACAATAAGAAAAATACGTGAAATTAGAATTATTCGAACAATTCGCGCACCGATTCGGGCGGCCGGCCGATGGCGGCCTTGCCCTTGTACACGACGATCGGACGCTGAAGCAGGACCGGATGGGCGGCGATCGCGTCGTAGGCCTGCGCATCGGTCAAATCCGCGCGACCGAGATCGAGCGCCTTGTACGGCTCCTCGTTGTCGCGCAGCATGTCGCGAACCGGACGCGCGAGCTGACGATGCAGCGTTTCCAACGCCTCGACCGTCGGAGGCGTCTTCAGATACTCGATGACATTCACGGGCGTGCCGCTCGGCTTCAGCGCCTCGACAAGCGCCAGCGTCTCGCGCGACTTCGAGCATCGGGGGTTGTGGTAGATCGTGATCATCATTCGGACCTGGGTGATAGGGTCTCGTATTGTAGCCAGTCCTCACGGCGTGCTCGAAGCGGGGAGTAGGGTTGTCGCACTGCGCATCGGCGTCTCGGACGCTTGCTGGTCGCTTGATCCCGAGGGCGGCGGAATGTCGGGACGTTCAATAGTGCCCCGCCTCTTTATGCGCATAAACCCGACGATGCGTGATGCCCTCTATCGCCGTGGAAGGATTGCGTGGCGCGCGGCCGTGTCTGGCAGGGGGGTGTGCGCCTGACACCGTCCGATCATCGCGATTCGCAGCACCGTGGCTCAACCCGCCTGTCATGCCACGAGCGAGCGGACGCTGATCAGTGGTCGGTTTATGCGCATAAACGACACAAGGCCTGACGCACGCCGACCATGCCATGCGTGAGAGCCGCTCACCAGTCTGGGGGCCGCTCGAGGGGCCGCGCCACCGGCGATCGTCACGAATCCCCCCATGCATGAGCGGAAGGGCGCCTTCGATTGATGCGCATAAACTCCGCGGGCTGTTGCCACACGGTGATTCCGTTATACGTCGATGCGTTGCTCGCATCGTGCCGATTGGCCTGGCAATGACCTGACCACCGTTCGCCCCGCCATTCACATACCGTGGAGCGACAAAACCATGCGGACATCTTCATGCGCCAACCCGGCACGCGCGCCAGCTCCGGCCGCCATCGGGGCATCGGTTTATGCGCATAAACCGATAGCCCGAATGGCCAATGCGTAGTTGTCGAACGACAATTTCATTGAAATTCAAATATCGTCCTGTAGAATTCCAACGACCAAAATAGGAGTGAAAATTGGCCGCGGAAATCATTGCAGTCACTCAACAAAAAGGTGGCGTCGGCAAAAGCACGATTGCCATGCACCTCGGTGCCGCGTTCCATGAAAAAGGGAAGCGCGTCCTCGTCATCGACGCCGACCGTCAAAACACGCTGGTTCACTGGTCGAGCGCATCCGGCGACAGTGAAAACGGCATCCCGTTTCCGGTCGTCAACCTTGCCGAAGCCGATGGCCAGATCCATCGCGAGATCAAGAAGTTCATCAACGACTACGACATCATCGTCGTGGACTGCCCGCCGTCGATCACCGAGAAGGTATCGGGCGTCGTCCTGCTGGCCGCATCGATTGCCGTGATTCCGACGTCGTCGTCGCCGGCTGATTACTGGTCGAGCGTCGGGTTGGTCAAACTGATCCAGCAGGCGCAGGTCATGAACGAAGACCTCCGCGCAGTCTTCCTGCTGAACAAGACCGAAGAGAAGCGCATGCTGACCCGCGAGCTCAAGCGCGCACTCGAGGAACTCGGCTTCCCGTTGCTGAAAACGCAGATCCCGACCCGGGAGGCGTACAAGCAGGCGATGGCGCTCGGTCAGACCGTGCTGCAGATGAACGATCGTGGCGGCAAGCTGGCCGCCACGGAAATTCGCGCATGCGCCGACGAAATCGTCGCCATGCTGCCCTGACTTTATGCGCACAAAGGAGTCACATGAAACCCTCCCAATTTGCCAAAGGATTCCAAGCGCGCCCGGATATCACGACGAGCGAGAAGCGCACGGCGCTCGATCGACTCAATGCGATCGACGGTCTCGTCAAATCGGAAACGCCCGCACCTGCAGCACCGAAATCAGCCAAGAAAGACAGCGTCACGCCGTCGGCGCCGGACATCACCCTCGATGCGTCGACGGACGAATCGTCCCAATACCGTGCGTGGCGTCTCGAGAACCGCTATGCGCCCGGGCAGGTGATCGAGCTGTCGCTGAAGGCGATCAAGCATAGCCCGTTCAATCCGCGGCACTTCTATCTGAAATCGTCGATTGCCGAACTCGCGGTCAACCTCGCGAAGCAAGGGCAACAGCAGGCGATCCACGTGATTCCGGATTACGACAACCCGGGCACGTATTTCGTCAGCGACGGCGGCCGCCGTGTACGGGCATTGAAGGAAGCCAACAAGGAGTCGGTCAAGGCAATCGTGATCGACGTGCCGATCGGTATCCAGAGCTACAAGCTCGGCTACGATCTCAACGTCCAGCGCGATTCGCAGACGGTGTTCGACAACGCCGTCGTGTGGCGCCGCTTCCTCGACGACAAGCATTTCCAGAGCCAGAAGGAACTCTCCGAGCACCTTGGCCTCGACGAGTCGACGGTGGCCGTCGCCCTGTCGATCGGCAAGCTGCCGGAAGCGATCATGCAGGAAATGGTCGCACGCCCCGATCGCTTCGGTTCGAACATGGCGTATCAGGTCGGCCGCTATCACAACGCGCGCGGCACCGAGGCCACGCTGCGGCTGATCAACAAGATCGTGTCGGACGATCTCAGCACGCGCCAGGTGTCGGACATCGTCAAGGGTCGCGTCGCGGCGCAGGAAACGCCGAAGGCTGCCGGCCGTCAGCGCTATGCGCAGCGTCTCGAGATCAAGCTTGGCGGCAAGTCGGTCGGCGACCTGAAGTCGTATGGCGAAGATCGCATCGAACTGCGCCTGCGCGGCCTGCCGAAGGACAAGCGCGACGCAATCCTCGAGCAGCTCGAGCGGATGCTGTTGTCGGACTGATCAGACGCGGCGGGCGCCCGGCGATGCCGGCGCCGCCGCGGGCAGGACAGGCGGC